>NZ_JBNDKI010000010.1:0-170183 GCF_050435445.1 Luteibacter sp. 621
GCCTAATAGGTACATGGCCGCGGAGCGGCATCCTTTTCGAACGCTGGAGACCTGTCTGAGCAGCGAGGGTGGGCGCCGAAGGCTCGCTGCCTCAAGGCTCAAGTGTAAGCCGCGATGGCGTAAGCCGAGCCCCCCAACGCGAAGCCGAAGGCGAGCCATAAAAAAACGGCCCCGCGGGGGGCCGTCTTCATCATTATCGATCAGCGCTTCTCGATCGGTACGTAGGTCTGGTCTTCCGGGCCCGTGTAATTCGCGCTCGGGCGGATGATCTTGCCATCCTGGCGCTGCTCGATCACATGCGCACTCCACCCCGACGTACGCGCCATCACAAACAGCGGCGTAAACATCGCCGTCGGCACGCCCATCATGTGGTATGCCGATGCCGAATACCAATCCAGGTTCGGGAACATCTTCTTCTGCTCCCACATCAGCTTCTCGATCTTCTCCGACACCTCGAACAGGCGCGGATTGCCGCCATCCGTGCACAGCTTGCGCGCGATCTCCTTGATGATCTCGTTGCGCGGATCCGACACGGTATACACCGGGTGGCCGAAGCCGATGATGATCTCCTTACGCTCGACGCGTGCGCGGATATCCGCTTCCGCCTCCGCCGCATCGCGGTAGCGTGCGATGATTTCCATCGCCACTTCGTTCGCGCCGCCGTGCTTCGGGCCACGCAGCGCACCGATCGCGCCGGTGATGCACGAATAGATATCCGAGCCGGTGCCGGCGATAACACGCGCCGTGAACGTGCTGGCGTTGAACTCGTGCTCGGCGTACAGCACCAGCGAGCGATCCAGCGAATGCGAATGCAGGTCGCTCGGCTTCTTGCCATGCAGCAAGTGCAGGAAATGCGCGGCGATGGACTCGTCTTCGGTTTCCGTCTCGATGCGCTTGCCGTTGTGGCTGAAGTGGTACCAATACAGCAGCATCGAACCGAAGCTCGCCATCAGGCGATCGGCGATATCGCGGGCGCCGGTGACGTTGTGGTCATCCTTCTCCGGCAGCACCGTGCCGAGCACCGAGGCGCCCGTGCGCATCACGTCCATCGGGTGGGTGGCGGCGGGCAGCAGTTCCAGCGCGCTCTTCACCGGTGCCGGCAGGCCGCGCAAGCGCTTGAGCTTGGCGCGGTAGGCGTTCAGCTCCATCCAGTTCGGCAGCACGCCGTGGACGAGCAGGTAGGCCACTTCCTCGAAGGAGCCCTTCGCGGCCAGGTCGTGGATGTCATAACCGCGGTAATGCAGATCGTTGCCGCTGCGGCCGACCGTGCACAGTGCGGTGTTGCCAGCAGCAACGCCGGATAGCGCGACGGATTTCTTCGGCTTCGGACCGGTCGTGGTGGTTGCGGTGTCGCTCATGCGTGACTCTCCTTAACCCTTCTGCGAGAACAATGCGTCGAGACGACGCTCGTATTCGTGGTAGCCGATGCGGTCGTACAGTTCTTCGCGCGTCTGCATCGTATCGATGACGTTGCGCTGGTGACCGTCGCGGCGGATGGCGGTGTACACGTTCTCGGCGGCCTTGTTCATGGCGCGGAACGCGGAAAGCGGGTACAGCACGATGCCCACGCCGACGCTGCCGAGTTCCTCGGTGCTGAACAGCGGGGTCTGGCCGAATTCCGTGATGTTGGCGAGCACCGGCACGTTGAGCGCATCGGTGAAGCGCTTGTAGGTGGGCAGGTCGTAGGCGGCCTCGGCGAAGATCGCATCGGCGCCCGCTTCGGCGCAGGCAATGGCGCGCTCGATGGCGGCGTCAACGCCATCCACGGCGATGGCATCGGTGCGGGCGATCAGGAAGAAATCCGGATCGGTCTTCGCATCGGCCGCCGCCTTGACGCGATCGACCATCTCGCCCGCCGTGACGATTTCCTTGCCCGGGCGATGACCGCAGCGCTTGGCGCCCACCTGGTCTTCGATATGGCAGGCGGCCGCGCCGAACTTGATCAGGCTCTTGACCGTGCG
The DNA here is from genome assembly GCF_050435445.1 of Luteibacter sp. 621. Lineage (NCBI taxonomy): Bacteria > Pseudomonadati > Pseudomonadota > Gammaproteobacteria > Lysobacterales > Rhodanobacteraceae > Luteibacter > Luteibacter sp. 621. The sequence goes on from NZ_JBNDKI010000010.1 coordinate 1,962, forward strand.
GGCGATGTTGAACGCGCTGGGGCCGAACCCGGTATCGATATCAACCATGAGCGGCAGGTCGCATACATCGGTGATCCGGCGCACATCGGTGAGCACATCATCGAGGGTGTTGATGCCCAGGTCGGGGAGGCCCAGGGAGCCCGCCGCCACGCCGCCGCCGGAAAGGTAGATGGCGCGGAAGCCGGCGCGCTTGGCCAGCAGGGCATGGTTGGCGTTGATGGCGCCGATGACCTGCAAGGGCTTTTCAGCCGCGAGGGCGGCCCGGAAGCGGGCGCCGGCCGAAGGGGGCAAGGGCATGGAAAGTCTCCGCGTAAAGACCGCCATTTTAGCGCGGGCGATCGGTAAAGGATTGTTGCGGTGCGATGGCGGGCCTAGCCCAACCGCCGCCCACAATCCGGCCCCCGCGCGATAGCCCGGCGAATCTCCTCCAACGCATTCGGGTCATCCAGGGTCGAAAGGTCCCCCGGGTCCGTGCCCTGCAGCAACGCCTGCAACGACCGCCGCAGCAATTTGCCCGAACGGGTCTTCGGCAGCGCCCCCACGACGTACACGCAACCGGGCCGCGCCAGCGCGCCCAGGAGCTCCACCACGCGGCGCTCCATGGCCTTCGCCACATCCTCCGGATGATCGGTGACACCCTGCTTCAGCGTCGCGAAGACCGCGGGCAGCTGCCCCTTCAAGTCATCGGCCACGCCGACCACCGCGACCTCCGCCACGGCGCCCAGGGTCGCCACGGATTCCTCGATCTCGCGCGTACCCAGCCGGTGGCCGGCGACGTTGATCACATCATCCGTGCGGCCAAGGATGAAGGTGTAACCATCGGCATCACGCACGGCCCAGTCGAGTGAGCTGTACAGCAGCTCCTTGAAGTGACCGAAGTAACTGCGTACGTACCGCTCATCGTCATGCCAGATCGTCGTGAGGCAGCCGGGCGGCAACGGCGGCTCGATCACCAGCACGCCCTTCTCACCCGCCGGCTTGTCTTCACCGGTAGCGTCATCGATCACGCGCATGCGAAAGCCGAAGGTGGGAAAGCCAGGTGAACCTGGCTTCACCGGCTTCAGGTCCAGGCCGGGCATCAGCGATAGCGCCGGCCAGCCTGTCTCGGTCTGCCAGTAGTTATCGATCACCGCTTTGCCCGTGCCACCCACCAGCCACTCATACGTCGGCTGGTCGAGCGGCTCACCGGCCAGGAAGATCCATTTCAATGCAGAAAGGTCGTATTGCTTCAGCCATGCCGCATCCTGCTTCTTCAGCATGCGAATGCCGGTGGGCGATGAAAACATCGTGCGCACGCCGTATTGCTCGCACAACTTCCACCAGATACCGGGATCGGGAAGGATGGGCGTGCCCTCGTAGAGGATCGCCGTGCAGCCACCGAGCAGCGGCCCGTACACGTTGTACGAGTGGCCTACCGCCCAACCCACGTCGGACGTGCACAGGATGGTCTGCCCCGGTTGCAGGTCGAAGATACTGGTCATCGATAACGCGAGCGCCACGGCGTAGCCACCGACATCGCGCTGCACGCCTTTGGGTTTGCCGGTGGTACCCGATGTGTAAAGCAGGTAGCTGGGCTCGTTGGATTCCAGCCAGGTGACCGGAACGATTTCACCCATCCGCGCGGTACGCCGCAGGGCGTAGTCCACGTCGCGGCCATCAACCCACGCCATCGCAGGGTCCAGCCCGCGATTCACCACGAGAACGCGTGGCGGTGGTGTACGGGCTTCGCGCAATGCGGCATCGACCAACGGCTTGTAGGGGATGACCTTCCCGGCACGCATGCCAGCATCGGCGCAAATCAGCAGCTTCGGCTCGGCATCATCAATGCGCAGCGCGAGGTTATGTGCGGCGAAGCCGCCGAACACCACGGAATGGATGGCGCCGATACGGGCACAGGCCAGCATGGCGAACACGGCCTCGGCGATGTTCGGCAGGTAGATGACGACACGATCGCCCTTGCCCACGCCGAGTTCCATGAGCACGGCGGCAAAGGCGTTCACCTCCGTATGCAGCTCGCGATAGGTGATTTCGCGGGTGTGTCCGGTTTCCGTGGAGACCGCGACGATGGCGAGCTGATCGCCGCGAGCGGCCAGATGGCGATCGACGGCGTTATGGCACAGGTTGGTGGTGCCACCGACGAACCAGCGGCGGAACGGCGGGTTGGATGCATCGAGGATGCGCTGGGGCGGCGTTTGCCAGTCGATCAGACGGGCCTGCTCGCCCCAGAAGGCTTCGGGTTCATCGACCGAGCGGCGCCAGCTTTCCTCGTAACCCATGTGCGTGCCTCCGGGTGGTGGCCTGAGGGTAAACGAGTGGGCGTGGGGGTGCGCTGCTACGTTGGTCGAACGCGGGTATCAATGCTTCGGCAAGCGCCCCTGGGGCTTGCCCTGCCCCGGCCGTGCCTGCTCGTACATCTCCCACGAGATTTTCTTCAACAACGCCTGGCGGTCGTCGCCCTCGGTGTACAGGTCGAAATGCGTCTTGCCGGGCAGGAACTCGATGTCGCTCTTGGCCTCGAGTTTATCCAGGGTGTCCTTGAGCAATTTCGCAGAGCCATCGAGATAGAACGTGTCAGCGGTGCCCACGATCAGGTGGATCTTGCCATCGAGATCCGGCTTGAGCGTCGGCCACTGCGTGCGCAGGCGCTGGGCGATATCGAAGTGATCGCGCCAGTAAGCGACGACATGGGGATCCACGGCGCCGGTGTCGCGGTTGAACATGGGCAGGGGGCGGCCATCCGCGCCACGCGGCGAGAACACCCATTCGAACGAGGCCAGCTGGCCGCCGTAGGCGCCGAGCACGCGCTCCAGCCGGGCAAAGGTTTCGAAGGTGGAGATCACTTCGCCCTTGTCACGTACCAGCGGGATATCCGTGCCATCCGCATGCTTGTAGGCATTGGCGTTCGGCGCGTAGAGATCGATGCCAGTGAAGTCGTGGAAATCGCTCGGGTCCGGCGAGGTCGACCAGGTGCCGCCGAAGATCTTGGGGTAGCGCGTCTGCAACCACAGGGTGGCCCAGCCACCCGACGAATGGCCATTCAGGAAGCGGCCGCTGGTCTTACCATCCATGCGGTAGCGGGTCTCCAGCCAGGGAATGTACTCGGTGGTGAGCGCCAGGCCCCAGGGGCCGTTGTTCACTGAATCGGCAAACTCGTGCGTACCGGTGGGGCCAGACTCATCAAGCAGTACCCAGATCATGGGCGGCATCTGGTTCTTCGACATGGCATCCCACAGCGTGGCGATGGTGCCGGCGAACCGATCGAAGCCGCCGCCGAAGCCATGCGTGACATACACCACGGGATACGTCGCGTTGCCTTGTTCATAGCCGGGGGGTGTTACCACCCAGGCGCGGATCGACTGCGGGCGGCCAGCGAACGCGGTGAGCGCCTTGCTCTCCAGCGTTTCGGCGTGCGCGTGCTTGCGCGCTTCCGGCAGCGCATCACGCACCGCCTGGGGCGCCGTTGGGGGGAGCTGCCACACATCACGATCGGGTACCGTCTTCGTCAGTTTCAGCGTCGGGATACTCCCGCCCGCTGTGATCTTCACGGGCGTGACGTCGCTGATCAGGTCGCCCCCGTGGCGGCCGCTGTAGTTGTAGTCGTGGCCCACATCGAGCACGGCCTGGAACAGGTACTCGCCCGGCGGAAGGCTTGAGAATCCCGACGGGAACGCTTCGCCATCCGCATCGACGTCCACGGACTGGCCCGGCGCGATCCAGCTCACCTCGCGCGCCGCTACGGAAACCGCCTTGGGCTGGAACGGGTTGGTATCCACGGATTCGACCTTGCCATCCTTCGCGGCGGCTTTCGCCTTGTCGGCGGGTGCGGCGAAGATGAGCAGGCGGCCGGAGGTACCCTTGTCGGTGGCGCCATCCAGGCTGACGCGGACGATGCGGTGCGCAAGCGGCGCACTATCGGCATGGGCGGCGGCGCCGCACGCGAGGAGCGCAAGCGCGAAGGCTGCGCGGACGGGCGTGTGCTTCATCAAGGTTCCCCTCATTCAGCCGCGGCGCGGCGACGGGTTCGATCCTGCCATGCGGGCCGGCAGGGAGGAAATGCCGGATGGCATGCCCGCCCTTGCTGGCGGGCGTGGCATGCCGTGGCACCATGGGCCACCCGCCGCCGCTTCAAGGACCCCAACCCCATGGATGCCGACTGGATCAGCCGCCACGCCATCTCGATCTGGGGCGTACTGCTTGCCGCAGCGTTGCTCGGCGCGGACGTCGGCTGGCGTCGCGCGGTTCGCCGCCGCGAGGGGCTGGATCCCGCCGCGCGCAGCTTCCTCCGGCCCACCACGGCCATGGCGGTGTTCGTGGCCATGCTGGTCATTGCATCGGTGATCGCCGTGGAGGTGCGTGAACAGGCGGGGCTGACGGTGTTCGATGCCTCGCTGGCGAGCGACCTGCGCGCCAACCTGCCCATTCCCGCGTTACGCGCGATCGCGTGGCTGACGCAACTGGGCAACTCCACCGTGCTGGCTATCGTCGCGGCACTCGTTGCCGCTGCGCTCGCCATTCGCCGTCACTGGCGCCTGGCTATCACGTGGTTGTTTACCCTCGCCGGTACCGTGCTCATCAACGGTGCGCTGAAGGCCTGGTTCCAACGCGCGCGCCCCCTGCACGATCATGGTTTCGTGGTGGAACACAGCTACAGTTTTCCCAGTGGCCACGCGTCGGGCTCCATGGTGTTCTACGGCATGCTCGCTTATGTGTTGCTGGTGATCTGCCCCCCGCGCATGCACCGCCCTATCGTGGTCGTGGCAGCGGCCATCATCACGCTGGTCGGCATCAGCCGGATCCTGCTCCAGGTGCATTACTTCAGCGACGTGATGGCGGGGTACGCCACCGGCCTGGCATGGCTCACGCTGTGTGTCGGCAGCGCTGAATACTTCCGGCTCCGCGAAGGTCGCGCCGCCACCCAGTAATTTCATGCGATCAACACGCGGCCAATGCTGTGGTTGGCGCCATGCCCAACGACCTGCCCCTTTCGATCGTGATGAATGCCGGCTCCGGCCGTGGCGATAGCGACGTCGCGCGCGGGGTGATCCGCGAGACGTTGGAGGGCGCAGGCCGCCCGCACCAGTTCTTCCTGATCGACGATGACCACCCCATCCAGGCGGTGGTCGCAAAAGCGACGACTCATGCCAGGCAGCAAGGCGGCGCCCTGGTCGCCTCCGGTGGCGATGGCACGATCAACTGCGTGGCGGGCGCCGCCTGGCGCGAACAGTTGCCGATGGGCGTGCTGCCCCAGGGCACGTTCAATTTCTTTGGCCGCACCCACAACATACCCGCCGATCCGCGTGAGGCCACGGAAGGTTTGCTGCGTGGTACGCCACGCAACGTGCAGGTGGGCATGGTGAACGACCGCCTGTTCCTGGTGAACGGCAGCCTCGGCCTTTATCCGCAGGTGCTCGAAGACCGCGAAGCATGGAAGCAACGATTCGGCCGGCACCGGCTCGTGGCACTGTGGTCGGGCCTTGCGACGATGATGCGCGGATACCGTCCGCTACGCATCGAAGTCAGCGATGGCACGCGAACCCGGCACCTGCGCACGCCAACGCTGTTCGTCGGCAATAACGCGTTGCAGCTGGAGAAGATCGGCCTGCCCGAGGCTGCCGACGTCTTCCGGAATGATGGGACGCTCGCAGGGCTGATGTTGAAACCCATCGGCCGGCTGACGATGCTGGGGCTGATCCTGCGCGGCGCACTGGGTAAGCTAGGCGATGCTGACAACGCCGTGAGTTTCCCTTTCCGCGAGATCACCGTTACGCCAAAGCACCGCCGCGAACGGTTCAAGGTGGCCGTGGACGGCGAGATCGTCTGGCTGGATCCCCCCGTTGTGTTCCGCTCCGCCCCGCGCCCCCTCGTATTGATTACCGATGGCGCGCGCGAACCAGGGGAGGACCCCGGTTGAGCCTGTTTATACAGATTTCAGATCCCCATTTCGGTACAGAGCGGCCCGATGTGGTCGAGGCGCTGAAGACGCTGATCACTACCATGGCACCGGACCTGGTGATCCTTTCCGGCGACGTGACCCAGCGAGCGCGGCGCGCGCAATTCGATGCCGCGCGCCGCTTCGTCGATAGCTATGCGCGCCCCACCCTCGCGATTCCGGGCAACCACGATGTGCCGCTGCTAAACGTATTCGCGCGGGTGTTCAATCCGTTCGGCGGGTACCGGCGGGTGTTTGGCAAGGAACTGGAGCCCGTGCACGCCAGCCACGATGCCCTGGTGATCGGCGTCAACACGGTAAGGGCTCGTCGGCACAAGAATGGCGAAGTGTCCACCGCCCAGATTGAACGTGTCTGCGCGCGGCTGCGCCAGGCCGATGACGCACAGCTTCGCATCGTCGTTACCCACCAGCCGGTGCACGTGATCCGCGAGAAGGATATCGCCAACCTTCTGATCAACCATGAGGCCGCCATCAAGGCGTGGGCCGCAGCCGGTGCCGACCTGGTGCTCGGTGGGCACATCCACCTGCCTTATGTGCGGCCCTTGAACAATGAAACGCGCAAGCTCGCCAGCGAGCTGTGGTCGGTGCAGGCCGGCACGGCGACATCGACACGCATTCGCGAGGGCATCAGCAACTCGGTGTACGTCATACGCCACGACCCGGCGGCCGATCGCGCGGCGTGCCTTGTCGAGCAGTGGGATTTCGATGAAGGCGCCCTGGCGTTCAAGCCCGGCCCCATGACCACCGTTCCCCTGGATCGCTACCTGTAGGAGCGCGCTCGCGCGCGATGGGTGCTCGCGGCAACCCCCATCGCGCGCAAGCGCGCTCCTACAGGTACTGCATTTTTCTGGAGATGCCGCCGTCTACGGTGAAGTTTTCGCCAGTGATGAAGCCCGCTTGCGAGGACAGCAGAAACACCGCCAGCGCACCGATATCCGGTGGCACGCCCGCGCGGCCGACCGGATGCTGTGCGTGATCGGCCGCGGATAGCCTCGGCTTCTTCCGCTGCGACGGCTTCTTCCAGTCATCCACCACGATCCAGCCGGGGTTGATGGCATTCACCCGCACGGGCCCGGCGCTGATGGCCAGCGCGTGGGTGAAGGCGAGCATGCCGCCCTTGCTTGCCGCGTAGGCCTCGCTATGCGGTTCGGATTGATGCGCTCGGGTGGACGCGATGTTGACGATCGCTCCGTTCGCGGCCTTTAACGAAGGCAGCGCGTGCTTGCAGCAAAGGAACACGCCGCCAAGGTTGGTCTCGATGCGGCGCTTCCAGTCAGCCCAGTCCATCGATTCGATGGGCACATTGTGTGGATCGGCGATGCCGGCGTTGTTCACCAGGCCATCGATGCGGCCGAAGCGGCGCAACGCGCCAGCGACGAAGCGCTTCACACTGGCTTCCTTCGATACATCCAGCGTGAAGAACGCAGCGCGATCACGCGCGTCCCATTCCTTAAGGCAGGCCTCGCCCGCCTCCGCATCCAGGTCGCCGATGACGACGCGGCCGCCGGCTTCCAGCACGGCCTGGGCAATGCCCTTGCCGACACCCTGCGCACCACCGGTAACCAGGATGACCTTGCCGGGCCACTCACTCGCTGCGCCAGCGGGCAACGGCGCGGCATGCTGGGATTTGACCATGGGGAGGCTCCGGGCAAGGGGACGGACGGCACTGTATAACGCCGGCCCCATGCAGGTTATGTCGAGCGGTAGTAATCCACGACCGGGTAGCGGCGCGCGTAAAGTCCGAAGGCCAGGGCCGCAACGCCGGCGAACGCCGCGAAGAAGAACATCTGGAAGGCCGTGGCGCCCATGCCGGTGTGGGCAATACCCGCCAGCACCGCCTCGTTGCGCACGCCGGCATTGGCCAGCAACACCCACAGGTTGCCGACGGTGACGCTCAGCGTCCAGAAACTCATCAGCGTGCCCTTCATGGAAGGCGGCGCCTGGCTATAGGCAAATTCCAGGCCCGTGGCGGAGACCAGCACCTCCCCCATCGTCAGGAACACGTAGGGCAGGATCTGCCACGCGATATGCACGGGGCTGCCGCCATCCAGCGCAAGCTGGAGCGCACCGACCACCACCCAGGCGATGGCCGAGAACACGATGCCCGCGGTCATCCGGCGCAGCGCGGTCGGTTCGATGCCTGCACGGCGCAGCAGTGGGTACAGCACCAGGTTATTGAACGGGATGAGCAGCAGTACCAACGCGGGATTCACCGCCTGCATTTGCGCAGGGTGCAGCCATGCGGGCGCCTGCATGGTGTTGGCCTGTAGCACCCACGTCGAGGCTTTCTGATCGAACAGCGACCAGAACGGGGTAACCAGCGCAAAGACCACCAACACGCGCAGCACCACGGCCACGCCATCGATCGCCTCGGCGGGATGCACGCCGCGCACGCGCTCCAGTTGCAGCCGGGTCCCCACCACCATCCCTGCCAGCAACAGCACCAGCGCGACGCACAGGGTGGCGACGATGCCCAGCGTGGGCATGAGGGCCAGGGATCCCAGCGCGAGTACGAGCGAGGCGACCGCAACCACGAGTCCCGGGCGGCCCTGCCCCGGCGCCTGCGCCAGCAAGGCACTCTTCACGACCTGACCAAAGCCATGGGGATCGTGTCGGGTCGGCGGCAGCATCACGTAATGCTTGCGGCCCATCCAGAAGACGACGGTGGCGATGAACATCAATACGCCTGGCAGGCCGAACGCGACCTTGGCACCGTACTCACGCAGGAAGAACGGCATGAGCAGCGAGGCCAGGAACGAGCCGACGTTGATGATCCAGTAGAAGGCATCGAACACCACCTTCGCGAGCTGCCGGTTGCTCTCGTCGAACTGGTCGCCGACGAACGCGGCGACGCAAGGCTTGATACCGCCCGCACCCAGCGCGATCAGGCCAAGCCCCGTATAGAAGCCCGCCACGCTGTGTTCAAACAACGCCAGGCAGAGGTGGCCCACGCAGTACACCAGGCTCAGCCAGAGCACGGTGCGGTATTTGCCCAGGAACCGGTCGGCCAGCCAGCCGCCCAGCAGCGGGAAGAAATACACGCCGATCACGAAGGCGTGGAAGACATCCTTGGCGGCACCCGCGCGTGCTTCTTCGGGCAGGTAAAGCAGCAGCGACGTGACAAGGAACGGCGTGAGGATGTTGCGCATGCCGTAGAAGCTGAAGCGTTCGCAACCCTCGTTGCCGATGATGTAGGGAACCTGGCGGGGTAGCCGGGCGCGCGGGACGGCATCGATTTCGAAGGCACTCATGGACTTACCGGGTGGCGTTCAAACAAGGGCAGGATCCTAAACGAAACGCTGAGGTGTGCCGCGTTACCCTTGGGGCCTGTCCACGCCTGGAACGCCCATGCACCCCATCCCCACAGGCCTGATTGGCTACGGCACGGCAGGCGCTTTCTTCCATGCGCCGCTCATCGCGGCAGCGGAAGGCCTGCGCCTGGCCGCCATCGGCAGCCGCCGCGTCGAGGAGATTTCCCGCGACTTCCCCGAGGCGCGAGCGTACGAAAATCCTCAAGATCTGCTCAGCGACCCCGCCATCGAACTGGTCGTTATCGCCTCACCCAACGATACCCATGCCTCGCTCGCCCGCGCGGCGCTCGATGCGGGTAAGCACGTCGTGGTGGACAAGCCGTTTACGCTCAACGCGGCGGAAGCTGAAGCGCTGATCGCCCTGGCCGCGGAAAAGCGCCGCCTGGTCTCGGTGTTCCAGAACCGCCGCTGGGATAACGATTTCCTGACCGTGCGCCGCCTGGTCGAGGACGGCCGCCTCGGCGAGGTCGTGTACTTCGAAGCGCATTTCGACCGCTTCCGGCCCGAGATCAAGCAGGGCTGGCGGGAGACCGAAGTGCCGGGCTCAGGCCTGCTGTATGACCTGGGTGCGCACCTGATCGACCAGGCCCTGGTGCTGTTCGGCCTGCCGCGCGCGGTGACCGCCGATGTCACCCGCCAGCGCGCCGCAGCCAAAGTGGATGATTACTTCCACCTCGTGCTGGATTACGGCCACCGCCGCGCGGTGCTGCACGCCTCGGTGCTGGTCCGCGATCCGGGCCCGCGTTACCTGGTTCATGGCGATGGCGGCAGCTTCGTGAAATACGGTATCGATGGCCAGGAAGCCGCGCTGCGCGAAGGTAAGCGCCCGGGCGGCCCGGGCTGGGGCGAGGATGATCCGGCCCTGTTCGGCCGCTTTACCGACGCCGACGGTACGAGCACCACGATCGATACCCTGCCCGGACGTTACACCGCGTATTACGACGGCGTGGCAGCGGCCATTCGCGGCGAGCACGAACTGCCCGTGCTTGCGCAGGAAGCACGCGATGTCATCCGGGTGATTGAAGCGGCGCAGATTTCAGCGCGCGAACGCCGGACCGTATCGCTCTGAGGCAGGATCAATGATCGCCCGTCGCGACCGGGTGTGACCGATCGGCCACCCATCCCGACCATGACGGCGCGAACAAGCGTGACCCGCACAGCCCGGCGTATTCCATCGCCAGCAGGTTGTGGCATGCGGTCACGCCTGACCCGCACATGTGCACCACTTCTTCGGCGTGGTGCGGGCCGATGATCGCCTCGAACGCCTTGCGCAGTTCCTCAGGCCGGCGGAAGAACCCGTGGGCATCGAGGTTGTCGGCGAACGGACGGTTCCGCGCGCCGGGTACATGCCCGGCGACGGGGTCCAGCGGCTCTACCTCGCCGCGGTAGCGCGGCGTCGCGCGAGCGTCGAGCAGTACGATACGACCGCTGGTTAGCCCTGTCGTCAACTCGTCCACCGAGACCATCCCGGACGAGTCGAAGCAGGCTTCCACGCTAGTCGGCGCGCGCGTCGGCACGGCACTATCCACCGGCAGCCTCGCCGCGAGCCACGCAGGCCAGCCACCGTCGAGTACCGCCACGTTATCCAGCCCAGCCAGGCGCGCCAGCCACCAGAACCGTGCCGCCGCGAGCGCGCCGCCGGCCCCGTCGTAGGCAACGACCTGAACATCGGGGCGCCAGCCAATCCGCGAGAGGAAGGCTTCGAAAGCATCGCGGTGAGGCAACGGATGCCGGCCACGCTCATCGACCGGCATGGGCGTCGGCATATCCGCCAGTTCGCGGTCCAGATCGGCTCGCACCGCACCGGGGATGTGTGATTCCGCGTAGTCGCGATCGCCCTTCGATGCATCGACCAGGTCGAACCGGCAATCGACGAAGAGCACTTCATCCGCCGGAAGGTTCGCGGCCGTGGCCGCATCGATCAGGGTGCGCGAAATCAGCATGGCTGGTGACCCATTCGCTTAAGCAGGTTGAACAACATGGCCGCGGTGGCGCCCCAGATGCGATAGCCCGCATGCAGGAACTCGACCATCTCGCGGTTGTGCCCGCGGAAATCCATACGGTAGCGGCGCAGGTTCGCCGGATCGGTGAAGAATGCGAACGGCACTTCAAAGACTTCGGCGACTTCGCCGGGGTCTGGCTTCAGGGGCGCATCGGCTGCCACCCGCGCGACCACTGGGGTCACGCTGAAACCGCTGATCGTTTCCATGGCTTCGAGGTAACCGAGCGGCGTGACGAAGCGCTCATCCAGCCCAATTTCTTCCCAGCTTTCGCGCAGGGCCGTCGCGACCACATCGGCATCATCGGCCTCGACGCGCCCGCCCGGGAATGCGACCTGCCCGGCGTGCTGCTGGAGCGTGTCGGTGCGCAGCGTAAAGAGCACGTTCTGCTCGCGATCATCCCGGATGCCAATCAGCACCGCCGCACGCCGGCGGGGCACGTCGCCAATCAAGCGCACCATGTCGTCGTGGTTCCAGCCGTGCGGACCCGGGGGCGCCTCCAACGGAAGCAGTGCACCGTGCAATCGCGCCAGCAGGTCGTCCATCAGCCAGCCTGCCGGTGCGGGAGGACTTCATCCATGATCCACAGCTTCTGCTCATCGCTCAGGGTGCGCCACGCGGCAATCTCGCCGCCGGTGCGCAGGCAGCCCTCGCACAGGCCGCGTGCATCCAGCCGGCATACACCGGTACAGGGCGTCAGGGGCAGGCTGGTGGGTGGCGGGGGAAGGATGGCCATAGCTGTGGCCATTCTAGCGCGGGCGGCTTACTGGCGGATGTCGACCAGTTCGATCTCGAACACCAGGGCCTCGTTGGGCCCGATGCGCGGCAGTTCGCCGCGCTCGCCGTAAGCCAGCTGCGGCGGGATCACCACCTTCCATTTATCGCCCACATGCATACGCGGGATCACATCCTGCCAGCCCGGGATCACCCGGTTGACCGTAAACGTGACCGGCTTGCCGTGCGCGTAGGAGCTGTCGAATTCCGTGCCATCGATCAGGGCACCACGGTAATTCACCACCACCGTGCTGGTGACCTGGGCCTGCGGGCCGCGCCCTTTCGCCAGCACGTTGTACTGAATGCCGGAGGGCAGCGTGACCACACCCGCCTTCACCTTGTTTTGTGCCAGGAAAGCCGCGCTGCGCTGCGCGTTGGCAAGCGCCACGCGGCGGAACTCCACCATGGAATCGCGCTGCACCTTGGCGTCGAAGTTCACCAGTTGCTGCTGCATGACATCGATGGGGACACCCGGCGCGCGCTTGGCGTAGCCATCCTGCAGGGCCTTCACCAGGATGCCGATATCGACATCGGGCTGCGCGCTGTTCGCGAACTGCGTGCCGATCTGGTAACCGATGGCGTACGACAGCTTCGTCTTGTCGATAGCCGGCGCACCCGAAGCCGGCGCCGGGGGCGCTGATTGGGCGAAGGCCGTGCCGCAGCACAGCCCGATGGCAATAACGAACAGACGCGAGGGTGACATCCCGTTCTCCGTGGACCCGGATCCCCGGGCACGCGTGGAGGATAGTCCATTGGCGCCGCCCGGTGCCCGTAAGGGGTAAGACGCCATTCGGGGGGCAAGAGTTCCCCTGTTACCATCCGCGTTTTCCCCTCACGCCGGAATCACCATGGCCTTCCGCACCCTTGCCACCGCCGACCGCGGCGCCGTCCGCACCATCACCATCAACCGCCCCGAAAAACTCAACGCGCTCAATCGCGAGACGATCGGCGAGCTGACCCTGGCCTTCCGCCAGGCCCAGCAGGACGATGCCGTGCGCGTCGTGGTGCTGGCCGGTGCGGGCGAGAAGGCCTTCGTGGCGGGTGCGGATATCTCCGAGATGACCGCATGGTCGCCGGTGAAGGCCCAGGCCGCCTCGCGCGCGGGCCAGGAGCTGATGTCGTCGGTCGAGCGCCTGGGCAAGCCGGTGATCGCGAAAATCCAGGGCTTCGCCCTCGGCGGCGGCATGGAGCTGGCCATGGCCTGCCACCTGCGCGTGGCCAGCGAGAAGGCGAAGTTCGGCCAGCCTGAGATCGGCCTGGGGCTGATTCCCGGCTTCGGCGGGACCCAGCGCCTCACCCGTCTCACTGGCCGTGGCGTGGCGCTGGAGCTGTGCCTGTTGGGCCAGCAGATCGATGCGGCCCGCGCGGAGCGCCTGGGCATCGTCACCCGCGTGGTGCCGGCGGAGGAACTGGATACCGCGGTAGACGCGATGGCCGACCAGCTGGCCGCTGCCGCGCCGCTCGCGCTGAAGGGGATCCTCGAGGCGGTGATCGAAGGCGGCGAGTGCGCGATCGATCAGGGCCTTGCGTTTGAAACGCAGGGTTTTGCCATTGCGTTCTCAACCCAGGATATGCGCGAGGGAACGTCGGCGTTCCTGGAGCGCCGCAAGGCGTCGTTCAAAGGCCAGTAAGCGGCGCCGTTGCCAGGCAGCGAGCTCTTGTAGGAGCTCGCTTGCGCGCGATGCGCTTCACGGATGCCCGCGGTAATTCTTCTCACCGGCGGTAATGCGCACGTCCAACCGGTTCTCCGGCGGTGCCAGCGGGCACGTCGCATACGGCGTGAACGCACACGGCGGGTTGCGGGCTTCGTTGAAATCGAGCACGAGTTTGCCGTCCTTCGCCAGCGGTGTATCGAGGAAACGCGCCGCGCCGTAGGTTTCCTTGCCGCTCGTGCGGTCGGCGAAGACGAAGAACAGCGAATTCGGTTCCTCCTGGATCGGGTAGAGTTCGAAGGTCTGGCCATCGCGCGTGAACACCGCCTTGCCCGGCACCTTCTCTTTGTCGATCGTGCCCAGCACAGAGCCGATTTCCAGCTCGTGCGGCGGATCGAACGGTACCCAGTCGGCGACCACGCGCCACGACGGATCGATCGCGAAGTAATCCAGGCCAAGGAAGTGCGTGCGGGTCTCCGCGTTCTCGTCCTTCACGCGCAACGCCTTGCGACCGTCGCGGGCGATGACGAAGAACTGCGCGGAACCGAAGCGCACTTCGGTCGGTTTGTGGCCCGGGGAATCGTCCACCAGCGTGGCCCGTTCCACGTCACGGCCATCCACCAGGGCACCGCTGTTCTTCGCCAGTTCAATCGTCGCGCTGCCGTTGTCATCCAGCGTGATGGTGCCAAGGTGCGCCGGGCCGGCCTTCAGCACGATGTCGTTATCGGCGGCACTGCCGATACGATTGGCGCCGGGTTGCAGCCATTCCAGGCCGATCAGGCTTAGCCAGCCATCGGGGGCCGTGAGGGCGGCGAGGCGTTCCGCGCGAGCTTTCGTCACCGAAGCGGTTTCGTCGGCGGCGATAGCGCTGCCGGTGGCCATGGCCACGGCGGAGGCGAGGGCGAACATGCGAATCATAAGGAACCTCTGGGATTCTTAGCCCCTGTAGGAGCGGGGGGGGGGGGGGGGGGGGGGGGCGGGCCGGGGGGGGGGGGGGGGGGGGGGGGGGCCGGCCCCGCCAGAACAGGAAGGAGTGCGGCCGGCGCGGGGCCGGCGGGCGGCGCCGCCGGCGCCCCCCCGGCCCCGCCCCCGGGGGGGCGGGCGCGACCCAACCCAAAAAAAACCCCCCCCTCCTTCCCCCCCCCCCCCCCCCCCGGCGCGCCCCCCCCCCCCCCCCCCCCCCCCCGCTCCTACAGGGGCGGCGGCTTATCTGCCGCGGAGGAAGAGTTTGTCGAGTTCGGCGAGCGAGAGCTGCACCCAGGTCGGACGGCCGTGGTTGCATTGGCCGCTGCGCTCGGTGGCTTCCATCTCGCGCAGCAGCGCGTTCATTTCCGGCACGCCCAGACGGCGGCCGGCACGGACCGAGCCGTGGCAGGCCATCGTGGAGAGGAGCTCGTTCTCGAGCTCCTCCAGGCGGCGCGAACTGCCGTGCTGGGCAAGTTCGCTGAGCACATCGCGAGTTAGCTGGGCCACGTCCGCGCCTTCCAGCAGCGAAGGGATGCGGCGCACGACCACGCCCGAGGGACCACTGCGGGACAGCTCCAGGCCCCACTCGGCGAGCGCTTCGGCGTGCTCTTCGGCGGCAGCCGCTTCCTTGGCGCTGACCGCGATCGACAAGGGCACCAGCAGCATCTGCGAACGCAGGTTGGCGGTGACGCGACCGTTCTTCAGTTTCTCGTAGGTAATGCGCTCGTGGGCGGCGTGCATATCGACCAGCACCAAGCCGTGCGCATTTTCCGCGAGCACGTAGATGTTCTTCAGCTGCGCAATGGCGTAGCCCAGCGGCGGCACGTCATCGCCCTGCTCCGGGTCCTGCGCCAGCGTGGGCGACCATGATGCGGCAGGCCGCGGTGCAAACGTGGTCGGCGCGCCGTGGTTCGCCGCACCCATCAACGTGGCGTAGTCGGCCAGCGGCTCTTCGCGCACACCCAGGTTCAGCCGTGATTGGCTGGCCTGTTGCGGCCATGCGGGCATCGACGGCATGGGCTGCGACGCGCGCATCTCGTAAGCACCGGTGGCGGTAGCCGCGACCGGCGTCAGTGCATCCTGCGCGGCGGCACCGGCGCGCGTCTGCGATAGCGCCTCGTGCAGGGTGCGGAACAGGAAGTCGTGGATGAGGCGCTGCTCGCGAAAACGCACTTCGCTCTTCGCGGGATGCACGTTCACATCCACACCCGCCGGATCGACATCAAGGAACAGCACGAACACCGGGTGCCGGCCATGGAAGAGCACATCGGCATACGCCTGGCGTACCGCATGGGCGACGATACGATCGCGCACCAGGCGGCCGTTGACGTAGAAGTACTGCTGATCGGCCTGCGAGCGTGACGCAGTCGGCAGGCCGACCCATCCGGAAAGACGCATGCCCGCGGCTTCGTGTTCCACGCGCAGGGCCTGGCCAGGGAACTCGGGCCCGAGCACTTCGGCCACACGCGCCAGGGCGGCGTGCTCATCGCGCGCGGGCTTCAGCAGGCGTACCGGCTTGCCGTTGTGCGTGAGGCGGATGTCGACGCCTTCGCGTGCGAGCGCGAGTGACTTGAGCAGGTCATCGATGTGCGCGAATTCTGTCCGCTCGGCGCGGAGGAACTTGCGCCGGGCGGGTACGTTGTAGAACAGGTCACGCACTTCGATGGTGGTGCCAGGCGGATGTTGCGCGGGGCGCGCATCGGTGTACCTGCCACCATCCACTTCGATGCGCCACGCGGCATCCTGGCCGGCGTGCCGCGAGGTAAGCGAGAAGCGGGCGACTGACGACACGGAGGCGAGCGCCTCGCCGCGGAAGCCCATGCTGGCGACGCGCTCAAGGTCGTCGAAACTGGCGATCTTGCTGGTGGCGTGGGAGGCGACGGCCAGGGGCAGTTCCTCGCGCGGGATACCGCCGCCGTCGTCGCGCACGCGGATGAGCCGGACGCCACCCTGCTCGATATCCACCTCGATGCGGCGGGCGCCGGCATCGATGCTGTTCTCCACGAGTTCCTTCACCACCGAGGCAGGACGCTCGATGACTTCACCCGCCGCGATCTGGTTGATCAGCTCGGGCGGAAGGGGACGGATGGGCATGGGCGTGGCCTGGCGATCACTTACAAGCCAGAAGGATAGCCCAACGGGGACCCCGGCCGCTTAGCCGGACGGGATCACCATGACGGAGCCGACGCGCACCGTATTGTCGTTCATCTTGTTGGCGAGCTTGAGCGCGCCTACCGAAACACCGTACTGCTGGGCGATGCCGGTCAGGGTCTCGCCGCGGCCCACGCGGTGCAGATCACGGATGTTGTCGTCCGCACGGCCGCTGGCGCCCTTCTTTGCCGGCGTATCGGCCTTCGCTACGACCTTCGAGGCCTTCGCCGGCGCCGGCGGCGCCTTCGCTACCGACTTCGGCGACGGCTTGGCATCGCTGCTGTCGTCGCCGCTATCGGCCGATTCGACCGGCGCGGGCGTGGACGCCACATAGGTACCGTTGCGGCGCGCCGCCTGGGCGGCGAACCAGGTGCCCGGCGGGGGCATCGATTCAAAATAGTTGCGCACGCCGCCGAGCACGGCGTTGGCCAGCTCCTGGCGGTGGCCTTCGTTGCGCAGGCGGGTTTCTTCCGACGGATTGGTGATGAACGCGGTTTCCACCAGGATCGACGGCACATCGGGCGAACGCAGCACCACGAAGTTGGCGCGTTCCACGTAGCCGCGATGGGTCGGGCCAAGGCGGCCCAACGCCTTCAGCACGTTGCCAGCGATTTGCTCCGACGCCTGCATGGCGTAGCCCTGCTGCAGGTCGAGCAGCACGGCCGCCAGCGAATCGTCCTTGTCATCCAGGGACACACCGCCGACCAGGTCGGCGCGGTTTTCGCGATCGGCCAGCCAGCGTGCGGCTTCCGACGTTTTACCGCGCGGGGAAAGCACCCACACAGACGAGCCCTTGGCATCACTGTTCTTGAACGCATCCGCATGGATCGACACGAACATGTCCGCGTTGTGCTCGCGGGCGATCTGGTAGCGGCGCTTCAGCGGGATGAAGTAATCGCCGTTGCGGGTAAGCACGGCCTGCATACCCGGCTGGCGGTTGATCTGGTCGGCCAGCTCGCGCGCCACCATCAGGGTGACGTCCTTCTCGCGCAAGCCCGTGGCGCCCTTGGCGCCGGGGTCTTCGCCGCCATGGCCGGCATCGATCGCGACCACGACCTTGCGGCCACCGCCGGCCATGGGCGGTACGCCGGCCGGGATGGTCTTGCCGCTGCGGCCCTTCGACGGCGCCGTGGCCACGGGGGCTTCGGCCGGGGCATCGGCCACGGCCTTCGCGACAGCCGGGGCATCGTCGTCACCCGGCGCATTGTCACCGGGGTCGGTCTGGCCGCCGGGATACAGATCCAGCACCAGGCGGTAGCCGTAATCGCCAGCCGGCTTGAGCAGGAAGCTCTTGGGCTTGGCCTTCGGATCGACCATGGCGATCATGCGGGCGGTGGCGCCCTGCTTCCCCGTGCTCATGGACTTGAACAGGCCCTGCCCGCCCGGCGCCGAGAAATCCGGCGCCACGGCGCTGCCGGCGATATCCAGCACCACGCTGCCCGGGGTATCACCCTGGGACATCTTGTAGGTAGCCGGCCCGGAAAGATCGAAGACCACGCGCGTGTATTCGGGGCCAGCCCAAACGCGTGCAGCCTTCACGTCAGCCGCATTCGAGGCGGCAGGCGCCAGCGTCGCGACGGCGGTCACGCACGCAAGGAGCCCTAGTTTGTTAGTGATTCCCCTCATATGGCCCGGATTGAACTCCATGCGCCCGCGGATTGCAAGATTTTTTCCCTTGCTAATCCATAACCTGCGAACACTTCGTCAACGACCGTACAGGAATGCGCTGCAAGCGATGAGATTTCTCTACCTATGTAGCAGGGTGCTTGCACGCGATCGGGCTTGCCGAACACCCCATCGCGCGCAAGCGCGCTCCTACTGGAGCGAGTCGACGATCCGCCGGCCTACGGCTGTCCGAGGAAGAAAAGCCACCGCGCGGCCGGTGCCGTCGTGGCGGAAGCTGAGCTCCAGATCCACGGGCGGCAGCGCGCCGGCGCCGCGTTCGGGCCACTCCACCAGCACGATGGCACCGGGTTCGGCGAGGCTATCGAGGCCCAGCCATTCCAGCTCGCCCGGATCGGCGATGCGGTACAGGTCGAGGTGAAAGGCCTGGCGCTCGCCGAGCTCGTACCCTTCAACCAGGCTGTAGGTCGGGCTTTTCACCCGCTCCCCGACCCCTAGCGCTTGCAGGAAGGCGCGGGCGAAGGTCGTCTTGCCGGCGCCCAGGTCACCATGCAGGAACGCCACCAGGCCGTCGGGCAACGCGGCCGCGAGGCGACGGCCCAGGGCGATGGTGGCGGCTTCATCGGGCAGGACGAGTTCCATCAGGCCTCCAGGCCATTGACGAGGCGGCGCAACGGTTCGAGCAGGTCGCCGGCCAGCAGGCCACGCTCTCCCGCCCTGGCGGCGGCGTCGGCCGCACGGGCGTGCAGACCCACGCCGAGGCAGGCCGCTTCGAAAGGATCGCAGCCCTGCGCTAGCAGGCCCGCGATGATGCCGGTCAGCGTATCGCCCATACCGCCGCTGGCCATGCCCGGGTTACCCCAGGGGCACACCGCAACGTCGCCCTCGGGCGAGCCGATGAGGCTGCCGTTGCCTTTCAGCACCACCACGGCCTCGAAGCGACGGGCAAGTTTACGGACGGCATCGAAACGATCCGCCTGGATCTCGGCCGTGGAGATGCCAAGGAGACGTGCCGCTTCGCCCGGATGGGGGGTGAGCACGATGCGCGCAGGGAGCAGCCGCGGCTCGGCGTGCAACAGGTTGAGGCCATCGGCATCGAGCACGGTGGGCTTGCCGGCATCGAGCGCCGTGGTCCACAGGGCGTGCCCCCACGCCGCCTGGCCCAGGCCTGGGCCCAGTGCCACGACGGACGCCTTGTCCAGCATGGGCTGCAGGGTCTGCGGCCCATCCACAGCGTGGGCCATAAGCTCTGGGCGCGCCGCGTTCATGGCCAGTACGTTCTGCTCGCGGGTGGCCACGCTGATCAGGCCAGCGCCGGTCCGCGCCGCCGCCTCCGCCGCCATGCGCACGGCCCCGCCCGTACCGTGGTCTCCGCCCACGGCGAGCACATGGCCGTTCGTGCCCTTGTGCGAATCGCGGGGACGCGGCGGCAGGCCACGTGGCGTCAGGATCACGGCATCGGGCGGCTCGAGGATGCCTTCGGGCAGGCCGAGCGGGTGAAGCACCACCTGGCCGGCCATCTCGGCCAGGTGGGTGTGCATGCCGCGCTTGTGCACGATGAAGGTGGCCGTGGCCGTGGCACGCACCGCCACGCCCGGGCACGCCCCGGTGTCGGCCGACAGGCCCGAGGGAATATCCAGCGCAAGGACGGGCACCCCGGCCGCGTTGATTGCCTCGATGGCCCGCTTGGCCTCGCCCTCCGGCGCACGGTTCAGGCCGGTGCCGTAGATGGCATCCACGATCACGTCGGGGCTGGCGAGGGCGTCATCGTCCTCGGGCAGGGTCAGGACCCCGCCCGCGTCGAGGAAAGCCTGACGGGCCTCAGCGGCATCACCGCCCTCCTTCGGCTCGCCCAGGGCGATGACATCGGCATGCAGGCCCGCCGCGAGCGCATCGCGGGCCAGGAGGTAGCCATCGCCGCCGTTATTGCCTGCGCCGCACACGATCCGCAGCCGCCTGGCCTCGGGCCAATGCCGGCGTAACTGGGCAAACGCCGCCGCCGCGGCGCGCGACATCAGCTCAAAGCCAGGAATGCCCAGCTCGTCGATCGCACGCCGGTCGATGGCGCGCGACTGCGCTGAGGTGAACAGGGCGGTATCGCGGTGTGGGGCGCTCATCGTAGGGATTATAGGTGGGCCAAGTAGAATGGAGGCATGCCCGTTTCCACCGACATCGACTACGCCGCCCTGGCCAGCGACATTAAACGCTGGGCGCTCGAGCTCGGCTTCGCGGATGCTGGTATCGCAGGCACCGAGCTGGGCCATGACGAGGCGTACCTCGAGCGCTGGCTGGCCGATGGCCACCACGGCGAGATGGACTACATGGCTCGCCATGGTACGCGCCGTAGCCGCCCGGCCGAGCTGGAGCCGGGCACCCTGCGCGTCATCTCGGTCCGCATGGATTACATCCCGCCGGGCACGGCCAATGCCTGGGATGTCATCAACGATGGGGACAAGGCGTACATCGCCCGTTACGCGCTCGGCCGCGATTACCATAAGGTCATGCGTAACCGCCTGCAGAAGCTGGCGTCGCGCATCACCGAGCGCATCGGCGAGTTCGCCTACCGCGCGTACGTGGATTCCGCCCCCGTGCTGGAGAAGGCGCTTGCGCGCAACGCGGGGCTAGGCTGGATCGGCAAGCACACCGTCGTCATCAACAAGCGCGCCGGCTCGTACTTCTTCCTTGGCGAGCTCTACACCGACCTGCCGCTGCCAGTGGACGAACCCGCGACGGCGCACTGCGGCAGTTGCCGCAAGTGCATCGATATCTGCCCAACCCAGGCCATCGTGGCGCCGTACCGGCTCGACGCCCGTAAATGCATTTCGTACCTCACCATCGAACTCAAGGGCAGCATTCCCGAAGAACTGCGCGCACCCATGGGGAACCGCGTCTTCGGTTGCGACGATTGCCAGCTGATCTGCCCGTGGAACAAGTTTGCCCAGGATGCGACCGAACCGGATTTCGCGCCGCGTCACCGCCTGGATGGACCGAAGCTGGTGGAACTGTTCGCATGGAGCGAGGAGGAATTCCTCTCTCGCACCGAGGGGATGGCGATTCGCCGCACGGGGTACGAAGGCTGGCTGCGCAACCTTGCCGTAGGCCTTGGAAACGCGCCCACCACGGATGAGGTGGTGGACGCCTTGCTTGCGCGAGCCAATAACGACTCGGCCGTGGTGCGTGAGCACGTGGCGTGGGCGCTAGGCCGCCACGGCCATTGACGCGGGGCCAGGAGGCCCCGCCGTTCACTCAGGGACCCGGCATGGCATGCGACATCGCCTGGGCCTGCGCCGGTGGCGGCTGCGTGGCATGTTGCTGTGATGCAGACTGCTGTTGCGCGACCTGGTGGTGGCTGGCCTGTTGTGCGCGTTCCGCGACCGCCTGCCACGCGACACTGCTTTGCTCGATCGGCGTGTTGACCGCCTGCTGCGTCGACGCCTCGGCGATACGCTTGTGCGGCGAATCCAGCTGGCCTTCCACGGCATAGGCTTTCGACGCATCCGCGTTGAGCACCACGTGATCGACTGATTTCAGGCCCTGCTCGCGGGCCGCGACGGTCAATGCGCCCGCCAGGTTTTCGCTCTGCTGGTCGGGCGTCCTGCCATGCTGCGCATCGAGCCGATGCACTGCACCCTGCGTCTGCTTGAACAGCGCATGGTCCGGGTGATCGCTGTTATCCAGCGTGACAGGTGCCGAACCGGGAACGACCGGCTGGTAGACATGCGACGTTGCCGAGTCGCGGAAATGGCGCGCTGTCGGCGGCTGCGTGCTGGTGTCCAGATAAGGCATGGCGTTGTGGTTCGCGCCAAGGTCGATACCGTTCTGCGCCATGATGCCGGGATCCAGATGAAGCGACTTCAGGTCGAGCGCCATGGGCGCCTGCCCATTCCCGTAGTGGCGCTCGTACTGCACCGCGACGCCTGCGGCCCAGGCGCCGTAGTAGTTCGCATACGACGAGTTGCCGTTGTGTCCGAGCGTCGATGACCGGTCGAAATAATTCTTGCCCATGCCTTCGATATTGGCCGGCGTGGACGCCATCGTCAGGTCAGCATTCACCGTGAGGTTGGAGCGCATGCTGTACGTCGCGGGCAGCTGGCTGCGATCGACGTGGATGAAATCATCCATGCGCCCCGGGTTGCGCTTGTAGATGTCTTCGAGCGTGGGCGCGGGCGCGTGGTTCGTCTGCGCTTCGAGACGCGCGGCGCTGACCGTCGCGTTCCATCCGGAGATCTCCGCACCGGCCTCATCACGGCGGCTCGCAGCGATCACATCGCCCACGGGCTTCGTATAGTCGTGGGGCGTGGTTTTTGATTGCGCCACAGCCTGCAGGTCGTGGGTGAACTGCGTGTTGGCCTTCGCGATATCGGCCGCGTTGAACCCGTGCTGCAATTCGTGGCCGAGTACGAAGGTCGCTTCTGACGCGTCGTACTTGCCGCCTGCCGGCGTGGAAAGACTGGTGAGTGGCAAGCGCATCTCGTGGGCACCGGCGTTGTACTCGCCGCCAGCGTGCGGGTTGTTCAAGGCAACGATGCGCTGCAGGTGGCCTGCATCGACGGCACGGTTCACTTCATCCACCAGTGCCGGGGAGGCATGGATGGTATCGGTCAGGTTCTTCAGTTGATCGGGGGTGACTCCAGGCTCTTTCCCGAACGCCTGGAGCACTGCTTCGGCTTTCGCGTTGAGTGGCATGGCCGGCCCCCTTAGCGCACGAGGACCATGTGCACGCAGGCGCCCGCGGCATCCGCGCCTTCGGCGACCAGCGGGTAGACCTCGACGTGTTGTCCCGGGCGGTCGAACGCATCGTAAGTCCAGCGGCCGTGCTCGCCGTGCGCGCTCTGGCGCGTGAAGCCCATGCGCTCCAGTTCCTGCGTGAAGTGGCCGAAATCAGGGGTGCAGATCGGCGTCGCGGCCGGACGGTCCTCACCGACCGGAGAGAAGATCAGGTCGACACGCGGCCCCACGGTACCGACCTGCTGCCGCTCGACGCTGAAGGCCCAGCCGCCGGTCAGTGGCTGTGCGTAGCCGAAATGATCCGTGCTCAGGCGCTTGATCGGCAGGCCCAGGCGCTCGCCCATGGCTTCCGGCGTGAGCTCCGCCACCGAGGGCGTCGTACGGATCAGTTCCAGCATGCCGTGCATGGCCTGCTCGGCGGTGACGTGGGCGGCGGACGCGTTCATGCGGGGTGTCTCCTTCGCTTCGGTAGCGTGCGTAAGCGGGGCCGAGGCGGCCAGTAAGGTGGCGAGGGCCAACCGCGCGGGGTGACCGAACAAACCGGGGTGACGCAAGCGTTGCCGGGGCATCGCGACTCCTTCCATGGCCGCCAGGTCGCGGCCCGCCCGAGCGTAGCAAAAGGCCCACCGCGATTCCGGCACCGTGTCTCGGTTCGTTCAGCCCGGGACACGCCCTGCGGCACGTTGCCATACCACCATGGTCGGATGGGCCGTACCGCAGCGCAGATGGGAAAATGGCCGGTCCCCTCCCGCAGCACCGGCTCGCCCATGTCCTCCGATCGCATCCGCTCCTCCCTCCTGCGCGACCGCGTGGTCAGCGCGGAGGCCGCCGCCGCCCTTATCCAGCCCGGCGAGACCGTGGCCATGAGCGGCTTCACCGGCTCCGGCTACCCCAAGGCTGTACCACTGGCCCTGGCCCGGCGCATCGAAGATGCCCACGTGGCGGGCGAGGCGTTCCGCATCCGCCTGATGACCGGCGCCTCGACCGCGCCGGAACTCGATGGCGCCCTCGCCAAGGCCGATGGCATCGCGCTGCGCATGCCGTTCCAGACCGATCCGGACGCACGCCAGCGGATCAACGCCGGCACGCTGGATTACATCGATATCCATCTGAGCCACGTGGCCCAGCATGTGTGGTTTGGCTTCTACGGCGATATCGATACTGCCGTCGTTGAGGTGGCCGGCATCCGCGAGGATGGCTCGTTGATTCCCTCCACGTCGGTGGGCAACAACAAGACCTGGCTCGACCTCGCGAAGAAAGTGATCATCGAGGTCAACGACTGGCAGCCGGAAGGGATTGATGGCATGCACGATGTCTACTACGGCACCGCCCTGCCCCCGCACCGTAAGCCCATTCCGCTGGTAAACGCCGACGATCGCATCGGTGAAACCTCGCTGCGCGTGGACCCGGACAAGGTCGTCGCGGTGGTACGCACGCATGGCCCCGATCGCAACAGCCCGTTCTCGCCGGCTGACGACACGAGCAAGCGCATCGCCGGGCACCTCATCGAATTCCTGCAGCATGAAGTGAAGAAGGGCCGCCTGCCGGCAAACCTTTTGCCACTCCAGTCGGGTGTGGGCAATATTCCCAACGCCGTGCTGGCGGGGCTTTCCGAGAGCGGGTTCCGCGACCTGGCCGCGTTCACCGAAGTGATCCAGGACGGCATGCTCGACATGCTGCGCGATGGCGTGCTCCGCGTCGCGTCGTGCACGGGCTTCGCCCTGAGCCCGGCGGCAAACGAGGAGTTCAAGCGCAATATCGGTTTCTACCGTGAGCGCATCATCATGCGCACGCAGGAGATCTCGAACCACCCGGAGCTGGTTCGCCGGTTGGGCTGCATCGCGATGAACGGCATGATCGAGGCGGACCTGTACGGCAACGTGAATTCGACCCACGTGATGGGCAGCCGGATCATGAATGGCATCGGCGGCTCGGGCGATTTCGCGCGCAACAGTTTCCTGTCGATCTTCCTGAGCCCGAGCACGGCGAAGAACGGCAGCATCTCGGCACTGGTGCCGATGGTGAGCCACGTGGATCACACCGAGCACGATGTATCGATCATCGTGACCGAGCACGGCCTGGCGGATCTGCGCGGGCTGCCGCCGCGACATCGTGCACGGCAGATCCTGGATCACTGTGTCGACCCGTCGTACCGCGCGCAGCTTGAGGATTATTTTGACCGGGCTTCGCGCGTGAGTTTCGGCAAGCACACGCCACACCTGCTGCCGGAGGCGTTGTCGTGGCACCAGCGGTGGCTGGATACCGGGACGATGCTGGCCTGATCTCGCGCTGGCAAAAAGAAACCCCGCCGAAGCGGGGTTTCTTTGTTACACCATGCCGCCCGATTTCCTCACGATCAGCATGGCCAGTTCCAGCGACTGCTCGTAGTTCAGGCGTGGATCCACCATCGACTTGTACGCGCGATCCAGATCCTGCTCCACCAGGCCACGCGCACCACCCAGGCACTCGGTCACGTTCTCACCCGTCAGCTCCAGATGCACGCCGCCAAGGCGCGTACCTACCGCTGCGTGGATATCGAACGCCTGGTCGAGCTCGCCCGCGATATTCGCGAAGCGGCGCGTCTTGTAGCCGTTGCTCGTGCTCTCGGTGTTGCCGTGCATCGGATCGGCCACCCACAACACCCGGCGGCCATCACGCTTCACCGCCTCCAGCAACGGCTGGAGCTGGGTTGCGATCTTGTCGTTGCCCATGCGGTGGATCAGGGTCAGGCGGCCCGGTTCATCGTTCGGGTTGAGCACATCGATCAGGCGCAGCAGGTCGTCCGGCTGCACCGTCGGGCCCACTTTCACCGCGATGGGATTGCGGATGCCACGGAAGTATTCCGTGTGTGCGCCATCCAGCGCAGCGGTGCGCATGCCGATCCACGGGAAATGGGTGGACAGGTTGAACCAGCCGTCCTGGCGCGGTACCTGGCGCGTCAGCGCTTCTTCGTAGTGCAGCAGCAGCGCTTCGTGCGAGGTGTAGAAATCCACGCGCGAGTAGCTCGAGATCGACTGGCCGGCCAGCGTCTCCATGAAACGCAGCGAATCACCGATGCTGGCGACCATGCGCTTGTACTCCGCCGCGAGCGGCGAGTGCTCCACCCACGCCAGGTCCCAGTATTCCGGGTGGTGCAGGTCGGCGAAGCCACCATCGATCAGCGCGCGGACGAAGTTCATCGTCATCGCGGAACGGGCGTGCGCCTTGATCAGGCGCTGCGGATCCGCACGGCGCGCTTCCGGGGTGAACTCGGGGCTGTTGACCAGATCGCCGCGGAACGCCGGCAACGTGACGCCGTCGCGTGTCTCGGTATCCGCCGAACGCGGCTTGGCGTACTGGCCCGCAAAGCGGCCCACGCGCAACACCGGCTTCTTCAGGCCATGGACGAGCACCAGGCTCATCTGCAGCAACACCTTGAGCCGGTTCGAAATGATGGGACTGTTGCAGTCGGCGAAGCTCTCGGCGCAGTCGCCGCCCTGGAGCAGGAAGCGTTCGCCCTCCTGGGCTTCGGCAATGCGCTGCTTGAGGGTGTTGATCTCCCAGGACGTGACGAGCGGCGGCAGCTGGCCCAGCTGGGCGAGCGACGCGTTCAGCTCAGCCTGGTTCTCATACGTGGGCTGCTGCAACGCGGTCCGCGAACGCCAGGTGCCCGGCGCCCAGTTGGCGGTCGGGGGAGGAACGGCTTTGAGGGAGTGCGGCATGACAGCGGGACCTACGTGGTTGCGCTTTGGACGGCGCGGGAAGACGGGGAGCGGGTGGTGCTGCGCAGGGCCAGCCAGGCCCATACGGTGAGGACGATGAACCAGATGAGCGTCCATGCCGGCATGGGCAGGCCGAGGATCGGCTCGATCTTGGCGCACTCACCCGAACCGGTGAATGCGAGTTTCAGCATTTTCAGGAATGGGAATGCATCGAACAGGTAGCCCAGGCCGGGCCCGCACGCGGGGACTTGATCGGCAGGCAGACTCTGGAGCCAGAGATGGCGGCCAGCCGTGGCGATGCCCCAGGCGCCGCCGAGGGTGATGAGCACGGCGTAGACCGTGCGCGCGCCCTTCTTCAGCGGGCCGTGCAGGGCGCCGATCAGGAAGAACAGGCCCATCACGCACACGGCGATGCGCTGGAAGATGCACAGCGGGCACGGGTCGAGATGCATCTGGTATTGGGCGTACAGCGCGAAGCCCATGAGGCCGGCACAGACGAGGAAACCAGCGAGATATCGCGAGCGGTACGACCAGGTAAGAGGGTTCATTGGGGGATGGTGCGGTGCGGGGATGCCCACGTTAACGCTTTGTGCACCGGTTTGTCAGCAGGTCGAAGAAGTTTCGTTTGTAACCACGTCAAGGACTTAGCGTCGCGGTGCCGCCGATCGCGCGCAAGCGCGCTCCTACAGGGGCGTGGCGCCCACCCGTGCGGCCCTACGCGTGGATCCGGCGCAAAAGAAAAGCCCCGGCTGATGGCTCAGCCGGGGCTTTGGGTGTTGCTTAAAACGAAGGACGCTTACTCGGCGTCGACCGCTTCAACCTGCGGGCGATCGACCAGTTCGACGTACGCCATCGGAGCGTTGTCGCCCGGGCGGAAGCCGCACTTGAGGATGCGCAGGTAGCCGCCGGGACGCTCGCGGTAACGCGGGCCAAGCTCGACGAACAGCTTGCCCACAGCCTGCTTGTCGCGCAGGCGCGAGAAAGCGAGGCGGCGGTTGGCGACGCCATCGGTCTTGGCGAGCGTGATGAGCGGCTCGGCGACGCGACGGAGTTCCTTCGCCTTGGGAAGGGTGGTGCGGATCAGCTCGTGCTTGATCAGCGACGCGGCCATGTTCTTGAACATGGCTTCGCGGTGGCTGCTCGTACGGTTGAGCTTGCGACCGGATTTCTGGTGGCGCATGGCGTTTACTCTCTATAGGTCTGTTGTTATGAAAAGGCGGCCAGGGTGGCCGGCTTCCCGCGGTTGCCCGCTATTCGAGGCTGTCAAAACGCCCCGTTATAAGAGCACGGCCTCTGTGGACCGCTATCGAAGCCCGGTGGAAGTGCGCGTGGCATCCGCCGGTTGGTGCAAAAGACCGGGGCGATCAAGTGATCGCCCCGGGGTATATCAGCCCAGCTGCATGCCGTGGGAAAGACCCGGCGGCGGCCAGTTTTCG
Source organism: Luteibacter sp. 621 (assembly GCF_050435445.1). Classification (NCBI taxonomy): domain Bacteria; kingdom Pseudomonadati; phylum Pseudomonadota; class Gammaproteobacteria; order Lysobacterales; family Rhodanobacteraceae; genus Luteibacter; species Luteibacter sp. 621. The sequence goes on from NZ_JBNDKI010000010.1 coordinate 30,254, forward strand.
AGCTTCATGCCGAGCGCGAGACCACGACCGCCAAGGACATCCTTGATTTCGGTCAGGGACTTCTTGCCCAGGTTCGGGGTCTTGAGCAGTTCCACTTCGGTCTTCTGAACCAGATCGCCGATGTAGTAGATGCTCTCCGCCTTCAGGCAGTTCGCCGAACGGACCGTCAGTTCGAGATCGTCGATCGGACGAAGCAGCAGCGGATCGAAACCGCCCTTCTCCGCCTTGGTCGAATCGGACTCGCGGCGCGAGAAATCGCCGAAAACCGACAGCTGGTCGTTGATGATTTCCGCTGCCTTACGGACAGCGTCTTCAGCGCCGATCGTGCCGTTCGTCTCGATGTCGAGCACGAGCTTATCGAGGTTGGTGCGCTGCTCAACACGAGCGGCGTCCACTTCGTAAGCCACGCGCAACACCGGCGCGAACGACGCGTCGAGCTGCAGACGGCCGATGGGCCGCGTTTCGTCATCCGGATGCTGGCGCGCGCTGGCGGGCTGGTAGCCGACGCCCTTGCGAACCTTAAGACGCATGTTCAGGGCCACATCCTTGGTGAGGTGGCAGATCACATGGTCCGGATTGACGATTTCAACAGTGTGGTCGACGGCGATATCGCCCGCCGTGACCACGCCCTTGCCCTTCTTCGAAAGCGTCAGGGTGACTTCGTCACCGCTGTGCTGGCGAATGGCAACGTCCTTGAGGTTCAGGAGAACCTCAATGACATCTTCCTGAAGGCCTTCCAGGGTGGTGTACTCGTGCAGCACGCCGTCGATTTCGACTTCGACGATGGCGCTGCCCGGAATCGAAGAGAGCAGCACGCGGCGCAGCGCGTTGCCCAGGGTGTGGCCAAAACCACGCTCGAGCGGCTCTACCACTACCTTAGCGCGGTTGGCGCCAAGCTGCTCGACGCTGAGGCCACGAGGCCGCAGCACACTAGTTGACGATACTGCCATGCAAGGCTCCGGTGAATTACTTCGAGTAAAGCTCGACGATCAGGGCTTCGTTGATATCGGCCGGCAGATCACCACGATCCGGAACGGCCTTGAACGTGCCTGCGAACTTCTTGCTGTCGACCTCGACCCACGACGGACGAAGATCCATCGTGTCGTAGATCGTCGCCGCTTCCTGCACACGCAGCTGGGTGCGGGCCTTTTCAGTCAGCGAAACCTCGTCGCCCGGACGGACGTGGTACGAGGGAACGTTGACCTTCTTGCCGTTGACCGTCACCGACTTATGGGCGACGAGCTGGCGGGCCTGGGCGCGGGTGACCGCGAAACCCATGCGATATACGACGTTGTCGAGACGGCTTTCCAGGAGGCGAAGCAGGTTTTCACCCGTGTTGCCCTTCTGGGTCGAAGCCTTGGTGTAGTAGTTGCTGAACTGACGCTCAAGCACGCCGTAGATGCGCTTGACCTTCTGCTTCTCACGCAACTGAACAGCGTAGTCGGACAGACGGGCGCGCTTGTTGGCGCCATGCTGACCGGGCTTGTTTTCGAGCTTGCACTTGGAATCAAGCGCGCGGGCCGGGCTCTTCAGACCGAGGTCGGCACCTTCACGACGCGCAAGTTTGCAGGTAGCTCCACGATAACGGGCCATGGGTATGCTCCTTAGACGCGACGCTTCTTGGGGGGACGGCAGCCGTTATGCGGAATCGGCGTGACGTCAATAATGTTGAGCACCTTGTAGCCCAACGCGTTGAGAGAACGCACGGCCGACTCGCGGCCCGGGCCGGGGCCCTTGATGCGAACTTCCACGGTCTTCACACCGTAGTCGCCGGCAGCGCGGCCAGCCTTTTCGGCGGCAACCTGGGCAGCGAACGGGGTCGACTTGCGGGAGCCGCGGAAACCCGCGCCGCCTGCGGTCGCCCACGACAGGGCGTTGCCCTGGCGATCGGTGATCGTGACGATGGTGTTGTTGAAGGAAGCCTGCACGTGGGCCACGGCATCCGTGACAACGCGCTTGATCTTCTTCTTGGTCTTAACCGGCTTAGCCATAATCGGTATCCGTTACTTCTTGATCGGACGACGCGGACCCTTACGGGTACGGGCGTTGGTACGCGTGCGCTGGCCGCGCACCGGCAGGCCGCGACGGTGGCGCAGGCCACGGTAGCAACCCAGGTCCATCAGACGCTTGACTGCCATGCCGATTTCACGGCGGAGGTCGCCCTCGACCGTGTACTTAGCGATTTCGGCGCGGATCTTTTCGACCTCGCCTTCGCTCAACGACTTGATCTGGGTGGTCGGAACCACGCCAGCGTCAGAACAGACCTTCTTCGCCCGCGAACGGCCGATTCCGTAAATGCTCTGCAGGCCAACCCAGACATGCTTCTGGACCGGCAAATTGACACCCGCGATGCGCGCCATGATGTACTGTCTCCAATGTGCTTCGAGCGCGGTAAACGCGCAATTCTAACCTTGTTTAACCTAAACGGGAAGTCCTGCGGCACCTGGGCGCCGCGGCCTCCCCTACTCGGGGACTTCCAGTCTAATCTCAGCCGCGGCGGAGATTAGACTTTTTAAGCAGACTCTCGTACTGGTGGCTCACAAGATGGGCCTGGACCTGGGCCGTAAAGTCCATCACCACCACCACCACGATCAGCAGCGAAGTGCCGCCGAAATAGAACGGGACTTGCCAGGCGCTCTGCATGAACGACGGCACCAGACAGACCAGGACGATGTAGAGCGCGCCAACACCCGTAAGACGAGTCATGACGCCATCGATGTAGTCCGCCGTGGCCCGACCCGGACGGATGCCCGGAATCAGTGCGCCCGAACGCTTGAGGTTATCGGCCGTTTCCTGCGAGTTGAACACGATCGCCGTATAGAAGAAGGCGAAGCCGATGACCAGGACCGCGAACACGATGTCGTATACCGGCTCACCCGGGGTCAGCGCAGTGGTGAGCCACTGGAGCCAACGCATCTGGTGAGTCCAGCCAAACATGTTGGCTGCGGTCGCCGGGAACAACAGCAGGCTGCTCGCGAAGATCGGCGGAATGACGCCCGCCATGTTGATCTTGAGCGGCAGGTGCGAGGTCTGGCGCTGGAACTGACGCTGGTTGCCCTGCTTCGCGTAGTTCACGGTGATGCGACGCTGCGCACGCTCCATGAACACCACGAATGCCGTGACACCCAGGATGACCACCACGACCATCAGCAGCTTCAGCACCGTCAGCTGGCCGTTGTCGGCCATCGAGAGCGTGTGCACCACCGCTGCGGGCAGGCCAGCCACGATACCGGCGAAGATCAGCATCGAAATGCCGTTGCCGATGCCGCGCTCAGTGATCTGCTCACCCAGCCACATCAGGAACATGGTGCCAGCCGTAAGGCCAACCACCGACGCCATGATGAAGCCCGCGCCCGGCATGTACACCACCGGACCGTGAGCACCCGTCTGTCCCTGGAGGTTGATCGCGATACCGAAGGCCTGGAAGGCTGCAAGGCCCACCGTGCCGAAACGGGTATACGTGGTCATCTTCCGGCGACCCGACTCGCCTTCCTTGCGCAGTGCCATCAGCGACGGAATGACCGAACCCATCATCTGGATCACGATCGACGCCGAAATGTAGGGCACCACGCCCAGCGCGAATACCGAGAAGCGGGACAGCGAACCACCCGAGAACATGTTGACCATGTTCAGCAGGCCGCCGCCGCCCTCAACCAGGCTCGTCATCGCCTCAGGATTCACGCCCGGAACGGGAATGAACGAACCGAGGCGGAAGACGATCAGCGCACCAATCAGGAAAAAGATGCGCTGACGCAGTTCCGTCAGTTTGCCCAGCGAGCCGAGCGTATTGCCCTGCGCTCCAGCCACTGGATTACTCCACGCTGCCGCCGGCGGCTTCGATGGCGGCCTTGGCACCGGCCGTCACGAGCACACCCTGCAGCTTGATGGCGCGGCTGATCTCGCCCTTCAGCACGATCTTGATCTTCTTGGCGCGGCTGGTCACGAGGCCAGCGGCGTGCAGAGCGATCGGATCGATGGTGTCGGCCTGGATCGAAGCCAGCTGGTACAGCATGACCTGCTCGGTGTCCGCCTTCTTGAGCGAGCGGAAACCAACCTTCGGCAGGCGGCGCTGCAGCGGCATCTGGCCGCCTTCGAAACCGACGCGATGGGTGTTACCAGCGCGGGCGTGCTGACCCTTGTGGCCGCGGCCGGCGGTCTTGCCGAGGCCGGAACCGATACCGCGAGCAACGCGGGTGCGGGTCTTGCGGGCGCCCTTGCCGGGCTTGATGTCGTTAAGACGCATGATTGCTTACTCCTCGACCCGAACCAGGTAGTAGACCGTGTTGATAAGGCCACGGACCTGCGGGGAATCCTTCAGTTCGCGCACATCGTTGAGCTTGTTCAGGCCCAGGGCCTTCACGCTCAGACGATGGCGACCCTGCACACCGCGCAGGCCCTTGACCAGGCGCACGCGGACGGTGCCGGCGGTTTCGTTGTTCTTAGCCATTACCCAGCACCTCTTCGATCGTCTTGCCACGCTTGGCGGCGATACGCTTCGGCGAGGCGACGGCCTGCAGACCCTTGATCGTCGCGCGGACGAGGTTGATCGGGTTGCGCGAGCCGACGGCCTTGGCCAGCACGTCCTTCACGCCGACCACTTCGAGGACAGCGCGCATGGCGCCGCCGGCGATGACGCCGGTACCCTGCGAGGCAGGCTGCATGTAGACGCGGGCGGCGCCGTGGTTAGCCTTGATGGCGTACCACAACGTACCGTTGTTCAGTTCAATGCTCACCATGTTGCGGCGGGCGCGCTCCATGGCCTTGGAAATGGCGACCGGCACTTCACGGGCCTTGCCATAACCAAAACCGACGCGGCCTTCGCCATCGCCGACAACCGTCAGCGCGGTGAAGCTCATCTGGCGGCCACCCTTGACGGTCTTGGCCACGCGGTTGACGGCGATAAGCTTTTCAAGCATGCCGTCCGAATTTTCGCGATCTGTCGAGGACATCTCTTTTCCTGATAGCCCGGAATGATAGTTAGCCGGGACTTCTGTTTACGGCTTGGTCGCCGCTTGGAGTTGTAGGTGCATCGCAGATGCCGGCCCCCGAAGGGACCGGCATCCATGCCAGGCCTTAGAACTTCAGGCCGGCCTCACGAGCCGCATCGGCAAGCGCCTTGATGCGACCGTGGTAACGGAAGCCCGAGCGATCGAACGCGACGGCTTCGATACCGGCGGCCTGGGCGCGCTCGGCAACGATGCGGCCCACCGTGGTGGCGGCCTCGACGTTCTTCTTGCTCTTGAGGCCTTCGGCGACCGACTTCTGCACGGTCGAGGCAGCTGCCACGACGGTGCCGTTCGGTGCGAAGACCTGGGCGTAAATGTGCTGACCGGTGCGGTGCACGCTCAGGCGGGCGACAGCGAGCTCACGGATGTGGGCACGGGTCGACTTGGCGCGGCGCAGGCGGGATTCGTTCTTGTTCATCGTCTCGTCTCCAGGAAGCGGATAGGCCGATTAGGCCTTCTTGGCTTCCTTCAGGATGATCTTCTCGCCCGCGTAACGGACGCCCTTGCCCTTGTAGGGCTCCGGCGAACGGAAAGCGCGGATCTTGGCGGCAACCTGGCCCACGAGCTGCTTGTCGGCGCCCTTGATCAGGACTTCCGTCTGCGTCGGGGTTTCGATGGTGATGCCTGCCGGCGCTTCGAAAACAACCGGGTGCGAGAAACCGAGCGACAGGTTGATCGAGTTGCCCTGCATCTGCGCGCGGTAACCCACGCCGACCAGCTCGAGCTTCTTTTCGAAGCCGTTGGCAACGCCGGCGACCATGTTCGCGACGATCGCGCGGGCGGTGCCGCCGAACTTGTCGTCAGCGCCATCGGCCAGGACGACCGTGGCCACGCCATTTTCCTGCGAGAACGAAACGCCCGGCAGTTCGTGGGTGGTCAGGGTGCCCTTGGGGCCCTTGACGGAGACGGTGCCGTTGGCGATCGCGATTTCAACGCCCTTCGGGAGGGTGATGGGCTTCTTGGCTACACGTGACATGTCGGGACTCCTTACGCCACCTGGCCAATGACTTCGCCACCCAGACCCTTGGCGCGGGCCTGCGCGTCGGTCAGGAGACCGGCGGAGGTGGAGATGATCGAAATACCCAGGCCACCGAGGACCTTCGGCAGCTCGTCCTTGCCGCGGTAAACGCGGAGACCCGAACGGCTGACACGGGAAATGGATTCGATGGCCGGACGGCCTTCGAAGTACTTCAGCTTGATTTCGAGGACCGGCTTGCCGCCTTCATCGGCGACGCGGGCGTCGAGGACATAGCCTTCGTTCTGCAGCAGCTGGGCGAGGGCCAGCTTCATCTTCGACGACGGCATACGAACAACCGACTTGCCAGTGGCCTGGCTATTGCGGATGCGCGTAAACAGATCGGCGATGGGATCAGTCATGCTCATAGAAAAAACCCTTGAGAGTGCACCGATATCCGAATTACCGGAGATCTTTAAATTGTAAAGCCGACAGAACGTCGGTCTGCATTGCGCAGACCAACGACTATATCAGGCTGTAGCGGGTTGGGCAACTTCTGCCCAACCCGGGCCCTGCCCCGCCCTTGCGGGCGGACCAGGTTATTACCAGCTAGCCTTGCGCAGGCCCGGCACGTCGCCACGCATGGTGGCTTCGCGCAGCTTGTTACGGCCAAGGCCGAACTTGCTGTAGACGCCACGCGGGCGACCGGTCAGGGCGCAGCGGTTGCGCTGACGCGACGGCGAAGCGTCACGCGGCAGCTTCTGCAGCTTGGTCTGGGCTTCCATCTTCTCGTCATACGAGGCGGTGGCGCTCAGGACGATCGCCTTGAGTTCGGCGCGCTTGGCGGCGTACTTCTTGGCGAGCTTGGAGCGCTTGAGGTCGCGCTCGATCATCGAGGTCTTGGCCATGTTCTACCTGGTAATCAGTTACGGAACGGGAAGCTGAAGGCTTCCAGCAGTGCCTTGGCTTCTTCGTCGGACTTCGCAGTGGTGGTGATGGAGATATCCATACCGCGCAGCGCGTCGACCTGGTCGAAGTCGATTTCCGGGAAGATGATCTGTTCCTTGATGCCGAAGTTGTAGTTACCACGGCCATCAAATGCACGGCCCGACACGCCACGGAAGTCGCGCGTACGCGGCAGCGAGACGTTGATCAGGCGATCAAGGAACTCCCACATCTGGGCACGGCGCAGGGTGACCTTGCAACCGATCGGCCAGCCGTCGCGGATCTTGAACGATGCGACGGAGACGCGAGCCTTCGTGGTGACCGGCTTCTGGCCGGAGATCTTGGCCATGTCGGCCACGGCATTCTCGAGGATCTTCTTGTTACCGGCGGCTTCGCCGACGCCCATGTTGAGCGTGATCTTCGTGATGCGCGGGACCTGCATGACATTCTGGTAACCGAAGCGCTCAGTGAGCTTCTGCATTACCGACTCTTTGTAAAACGTTTCAAGACGGGTCATGACTTCGGTTCCTTACGCGTCGACCACTTCGCCAGAGACGAACACGCGCACCTTGCGCCCGTCCTCGAGCGTCTTGGTGCCAACGCGCTCGCCCTTGTTTGCGGCGGAGTTGAAGAGCTGGACATTGGAAATGTGGATCGAGGCCTCACGCTCGACGATACCGCCAGGCTGGTTGGCCTGGGGGTTCGGCTTGGTGTGACGCTTGACGAGGTTCACGTTCGAGACGACCACACGGTCGCCGTCGACACGCAGCACGTCGCCGCGCTGGCCCTTGTTCTTGCCGGTGAGCACGACGACGTGGTCACCTTTGCGGATACGGTTCATGTTCTGGCCTCCGCTCAGAGCACTTCGGGCGCGAGCGAGACGATCTTCATGAACTTCTCGCTGCGCAGCTCGCGGGTAACCGGCCCGAAGATACGGGTACCGATCGGCTCGAGCTTGTTGTTGAGGATGACGGCCGCGTTACCGTCGAAACGGATCACCGAGCCATCGGGGCGACGCACACCCTTGGCGGTACGAACCACCACGGCGTTGTAGACCTCACCCTTCTTGACCTTGCCGCGAGGAATGGCGTCCTTGATGGTCACCTTGATGACATCACCGACGCTGGCGTAACGGCGCTTCGAGCCGCCCAGCACCTTGATGCACATCATTTCCTTCGCACCGCTGTTATCAGCCGCGGAAAGCATGCTCTGTACTTGGATCATGGCAGCTCTCCTTAGACTTCAGCGCGCGTGACGATTTCGACCACGCGGTGATGCTTGGTCTTCGACAGCGGACGGCACTCCGCGATGCGGACCACGTCGCCCTCGTTCGCACCGGTTTCATCGTGCGCGTGGAGCTTCGTGGAGCGACGGATGATCTTGCCGAGCAGCGGGTGCTGCACCTGGCGCTCGATCAGAACCGTGACCGTGTTGGCCATCTTGTTGCTGGTGACGCGACCGACAAGGGTACGCGCCGTTTTCGTGTTATCACTCATATCAGCCGTCCCTTACTTCTTCTCGCCGAGCACGAACTTCGTGCGGGCGATGTCGCGCCGAACGCGGCGCAGCTGGTGCGGCTGGTTGAGCTGGCCGGAGCCCTTTTGCATACGCAGGTTGAACTGCTCTTTGCGCAGGTCCAGCAGATGCTGATTCAGCTCTTCCGCCGACTTATCTTTGATTTCTTTGATGGCCATTACATCACCGCCCTGGACACGAACTGGGTCTGGACCGAGAGCTTGGCAGCGGCAAGGCGCATGGCCTCGCGTGCGGTTGCCTCGTCGACACCTTCGATTTCATAAAGCATGCGGCCCGGCTGGATCTCGGCGACCCAGAACTCGACGCCACCCTTACCGGCACCCATTCGAACTTCGATGGGCTTGCGGGTGATCGGCTTGTCCGGGAACACGCGGATCCAGAGCTTGCCACCGCGCTTGACGAAGCGGGTGATGCAACGACGGGCCGCCTCGATCTGGCGCGCGGTCAGCTGACCGTGCGTCGTCGCCTTGAGACCGTATTCGCCGAAGCTCACAACGTTCGAGGTAAACGCCAGGCCATCGTTGCGGCCCTTAAACATCTTGCGGAACTTGGTACGCTTTGGTTGCAACATGGCAACGCTCCTTACTTGGCAGAGCGCTCGCCACGCTCGCGGCGGTTTTCACCACCATCGCGACGCGACGACTGCTGCGGCTGCTGATCTTCCTTCGACGCCTCGGCCGTGGCGGCCGCGAGGTCGAAGATCTCGCCCTTGTAGACCCACACCTTCACACCGATGATGCCGTACTGGGTCTTCGCTTCGGCGGTGCCGTAGTCGATATCAGCGCGGAGGGTGTGGAGCGGCACGCGACCTTCACGAGCCCACTCGGAGCGCGCGATCTCGGCGCCGTTCAGACGGCCGGAGACGTTGATCTTGATGCCCAGGGCGCCGAGGCGCATGGCGTTGCCGACCGAGCGCTTCATGGCACGACGGAACATGATGCGGCGCTCGAGCTGCTGCGCGATCGACTCGGCAACCAGCTGTGCGTCGAGTTCCGGCTTGCGGACTTCACTGACGTTGATGTGCGTCGGGACGCCCATCATGTCGGTGACTTCCTTACGAAGCTTCTCGATGTCCTCACCCTTCTTGCCGATCACCACGCCCGGACGGGCGGTGTGGATCGTCACGCGGGCGGTCTTGGCCGGGCGCTCGATCTGGATCTTCGAGATACCCGCGGCGGCGAGCTTCTTGCGCAGCATCTCGCGGACCTTGAGGTCGGCAGCGAGGTACTGGGCGTACTCACCCTTGTTGGCGTACCACTTCGAGTTCCAGTCCTTGGCAATGCCGAGGCGGATACCGGTGGGATGAACTTTATGACCCATCGTCTCTTACCCCAGTCAGTTACCAACAACCACAGTGATGTGGCTGGTGCGCTTCAGGATGCGCGAACCGCGGCCTTTGGCGCGGGCGTACATGCGCTTCATCGCCTGACCTTCGTCGACGAAAATGCGCGTGACCTTCAGCTCGTCCACGTCGGCGCCGAGATTATTCTCAGCGTTGGCGACGGCGGAGAGCAGCACCTTGCGGACAAGGTGAGCGGCCTTCTTGTTGGTGTAGGCAAGCGTGTCGCTGGCCCGGCCGACGGGCATGCCGCGGACCAGGTCTGCCACCAGGCGTGCCTTCTGCGCCGAGATGCGGGCGCCACGCAGGATCGCTTTGGCTTCAGTGCTCATCACTTGCCCTTCTTATCGCCGGCGTGGCCCTTGTAGGTGCGGGTCACCGCGAACTCGCCGAGCTTGTGCCCGACCATGTTCTCGTTGATAAGCACCGGCACGTGCTGGCGGCCGTTGTGGATGGCGATGGTCAGGCCGACCATCTCCGGCAGGATCATCGAGCGACGCGACCAGGTCTTGATCGGACGCTTGTTATTGGCGGAAACGGCGGCTTCCACCTTCTTTACGAGGTGCAGGTCAACGAACGGACCTTTCTTTAGAGAGCGCGGCATGATCGTTTCCTAATTACTTGCGACGACGCACGATGAACTGCTGGGTGCGCTTGTTATTGCGCGTCTTGTAACCCTTGGTCGGCGTGCCCCACGGGCTGACCGGATGACGGCCGCCGGAGGTACGGCCTTCACCACCGCCGTGCGGATGGTCGACCGGGTTCATGACAACGCCGCGGACGGTCGGACGGATGCCCTTCCAACGCTTCGCACCGGCCTTGCCGAGCTTGCGGAGGCTGTGCTCCGAATTGCCGACTTCACCGATGGTGGCGCGGCATTCGACCGGGACGCGGCGCATTTCGCCGGAGCGAAGACGCAGCGTGGCGTAACCCTGTTCGCGAGCGACCAGCTGGACCGAGGCGCCGGCCGAACGTGCAATCTGCGCGCCCTTGCCCGGCTTCATCTCGATGCAGTGGATCGTGGAACCGACCGGGATCGAACGAAGCGGCAGGCAGTTGCCCGGCTTGATCGGCGAGTCGGAACCCGACACGAGACGGTCGCCCACCGCCACGCCCTTCGGCGCGATGATGTAGCGGCGCTCGCCATCGGCGTAGCACAGCAGCGCGATGTGCGCGGTGCGGTTCGGATCGTATTCCAGGCGCTCGACAACGGCGGCAATGCCTTCCTTGTCACGCTTGAAATCGATGATGCGGTATGCCTGCTTGTGACCGCCGCCGCGATGACGGGTGGTGATGCGACCAAAATGGTTGCGACCGCCGGTCTTCGACTGCGATTCGGTCAGGGCGGCGTACGGCGCGCCCTTGTGCAGACCTTCGGTCCGCACGCTGACTGCGTCGCGGCGGCCCGGGGAGGTCGGCTTGTGAGTGATCAGTGCCATCTCAATTCAACTCCTGGCTCAGGCCTTGGCCGACACGTCGATCGTGTGGCCATCGGCGAGGCGCACGTAAGCCTTACGCTTGCCCTGGCGGTTGCCAGTGCGGAAGCGGAACGACTTCACCTTGCCCTTGGTGTTCACGAGGTTCACGTCCACGACCTTGACGTCGAAGAGCTGCTCGACCGCGGCTGCCACGTCGGCCTTGGTGGCCTCCGGAGCAACGATGAACACATACTGGTTGTGCTCTGCGAGGCGGGCCGCTTTCTCAGAAATGTGCGGCGCGCGAAGCGTATTGAGCGTGCGTTCGGTGGTCATGCGAGCCACTCCTCGACCTTCTTGACCGCGTCCACCGTCATGACGACGTAGTCGCTACCGACCAGGCTGACCGGGTTCAGGGCCAGCACGTCGACGACGTGGATGTACGGAATGTTGCGGGCGGACAGGTACAGCGCCTCGGTGGCGTCTTCCGACACCAGCAGGACACGACCCTTGACTTCGAGCTCGGCGAGCTTGGCGATCATGGCCTTGGTGCTGGCCTTCTCGATCGACAGCTCAGTAACGACCTTCAGGCGATCCTGACGGTTCAGCTCGGCGACGATCGAACGGATCGCAACGCGGTAAGCCTTGCGGTTGACCTTCTGCTCGAAGCTGCGCGGCTTGGCCGCGAACGTACGGCCACCACCGACAAAGATCGGTGCACGGTAATCACCGTGACGGGCGCCGCCGCCCTTCTGCTTCTTGAACTTCTTCGTGGTACCCGACAGTTCACCGCGCGACAGCTGCGCTTTGGTGCCTGCACGACCGCCAGCCTGGTAGGCAGTGACGACCTGGTGCACGAGGGCCTTCTTGTACTCGCCGCCGAACACTTCGTCCGAAACGGTGAGCGACTTGGCGCCAATAACGTTAAGTTCCATGGCGTCTCTCCTCAACCCTTGGTCGTCGGACGGATCACGACGTCGCCACCGGTCGCGCCGGGGACGGCGCCCTTGATCGCGATGAGGTGACGTGCGGCGTCGACCTTGACCACTTCGAGGCCCTGCACGGTGCGGTTAACCGCGCCCATGTGGCCCGCCATCTTCTTGCCAGGGAACACGCGGCCCGGCGTCTGACGCTGGCCGATCGAGCCCGGGGCACGATGCGACAGCGAGTTACCGTGCGTAGCGTCGCCCATCTTGAAGTGGTGACGCTTGATGGTGCCCTGGAAGCCCTTGCCCTTCGAGACGCCAGCGACATCGACGGTCTGGCCCACAGCGAACACCGCTTCCGCGGTCAGCTCTGCGCCAACTTCGTACTTGCCAGCTTCGTCCGCGTTCAGGCGGAATTCCCACAGACCACGACCCGGCTCAACCTTGGCCTTGGCGTAGTGACCCTTTTCCGGGTTCGTCAGCAGCGAAGCGCGCTTGGCGCCGGCCGTGACCTGGACGGCGTTGTAGCCGTCAACTTCAACCGTCTTCACCTGGGTCACACGATTCGGGGTCGCTTCAATCAGCGTCACCGGAATCGAACGACCATCTTCAGTGAAGAGACGGCTCATGCCGCACTTGCGGCCAACCAGTCCGATACTCATCTTCGTATCCTTTTATCCGCTCAGCCCAGCTTGATCTGCACGTCGACACCGGCGGCAAGATCGAGCTTCATGAGCGCGTCCACGGTCTTGTCATTCGGGTCGACGATGTCCAGAACGCGCTTGTGAGTACGGGTCTCGTACTGGTCGCGGGCATCTTTGTCGACGTGCGGCGACACCAGAATGGTGTAGCGCTCAATCTTGGTCGGCAGCGGGATCGGGCCGAGGACCGTAGCGCCAGTGCGCTTGGCCGTCTCGACGATTTCGCTGGCCGAACGGTCGATCAGACGATGATCGAACGCCTTGAGCCGGATGCGAATCTTTTGGTTCGCCATAAAACCGTGTCCTGTTATCGAAAGAACGTTCTTGTGATTCGGAGTAGCTTCTCGCCACCCCGCACAACCCAATTACTACGTACTACGGGTGCTGCAACGGGCCGCCCGGGAACGCCGAAAAGCGCCCTGAACGACCCGAAATAGTCAGGCAGGCCGCGAAAACGGCCTGCCTAGACAGAAAAGTATAGAACGCGCAACACATTAGGTCAACAGAGCTTGCGCTCCGTCGGCCTGGTGCGGCATCCCATCCGGCTTCCTTGCCTGCGAACTCGAAGCGCATTCCATGCACCTCATTTCGCGTGGTCCCGGCGCCAGGAGGCGCTCAGGGGATATAGCCCGACGAGTATAGCCAGGTAGTTTTGAAATGGGAACCCCTGCTGGCTAAAAAATAGCCAAAAAAAAGGCGGAGGCTTTCGCCCCCGCCCTTTTCACTCCCCCGTGGGGGAAATACCGCTTAGGCCGTGACCTTCGAAACCACGCCGGCGCCGACGGTGCGGCCGCCTTCGCGGATAGCGAAGCGCAGGCCTTCGTCCATGGCGATCGGGTGGATCAGCGTGACAGCCATCTTCACGTTGTCGCCCGGCATCACCATCTCGACGCCTTCCGGCAGCTTGATCGCGCCGGTCACGTCGGTGGTGCGGAAGTAGAACTGCGGACGGTAGTTGTTGAAGAACGGGGTATGACGGCCACCCTCGTCCTTCGACAGCACGTACACCTCAGCTTCGAACTGGGTGTGCGGCTTGATCGTGCCCGGCTTGGCCAGCACCTGGCCGCGCTGCACGTCGTCGCGCTTCAGGCCGCGGAGCAGGAGACCGGCGTTGTCGCCAGCCTGGCCCTGGTCGAGCAGCTTACGGAACATTTCGACGCCCGTGACCGTGGTCTTCTGGGTGTCGCGGATACCGACGACTTCGATTTCTTCGCCGACCTTGATGACGCCACGCTCGATACGACCGGTCACGACGGTGCCGCGGCCCGAGATCGAGAACACGTCTTCGACCGGCATCAGGAAGGTCTTGTCGACGTCACGCTCCGGGGTCGGGATCCAGGTGTCGAGCGCATCAACCAAGTTGATGATCGCCGGCACGCCGATTTCCGACTGGTCGCCGTCGAGGGCCAGGCGAGCCGAACCCTTGATGATCGGGGTGTCGTCGCCCGGGAAGTCGTACTTCGACAGCAGTTCGCGAACTTCCATCTCGACGAGCTCCATGAGCTCGGCGTCGTCGACCATGTCGGCCTTGTTCAGGAACACCAGGATGTACGGCACGCCGACCTGACGCGAGAGCAGGATGTGCTCGCGGGTCTGCGGCATCGGGCCGTCAGCGGCCGAGCACACCAGGATCGCGCCGTCCATCTGGGCGGCACCGGTGATCATGTTCTTGACGTAGTCAGCGTGGCCCGGGCAATCGACGTGCGCGTAGTGACGCGTCGCCGATTCGTATTCCACGTGGGCGGTCGAGATCGTGATACCACGAGCCTTCTCTTCCGGAGCCGCGTCAATCTGGTCGTAGCCCTTGAACTCGCCACCGAAGCGCTCTGCGCCGATCTTGGTGAGAGCGGCGGTCAGCGTGGTCTTGCCGTGGTCGACGTGGCCGATGGTGCCGACGTTGACGTGCGGCTTGTTACGCTCAAACTTACCCTTTGCCATGACTTGGAACCTCTAAAGATCGTTGAATGGGGTGGAAGAAGAAGCCCCTATCAGGACTTCTTCATGACCTCGTCGGCGACATTCTTCGGCGCCGGATCGTAGTGGTCAAATTCCATCGTGAACATCGCGCGACCCTGGCTCAACGAGCGGATCGTGGTGGCGTAGCCGAACATCTCGCCAAGCGGAACCATCGCGTTGATGGTCTTGCCCGACGGCGTATCGTCCTGACCGGTCAGCATGCCACGACGGCGGCTGAGGTCACCCATGATGTCACCGACGTAATCTTCCGGCGTCACGACCTCGACCTTCATGATCGGCTCGAGCAGCACCGGCTGCGCCTTGGCGAAGCCCTGCTTGAACGCCATCGACGAAGCGAGCTTGAACGCCATTTCCGACGAATCGACGTCATGGTACGAGCCGAAGACCAGCTTGACCTTGACGTTAACGACCGGGAACCCAGCCAGCGGGCCGGCAGTGATCGTCTCGCGGAGGCCCTTTTCAACCGACGGGATGAATTCCTTCGGAATCACGCCACCCGTGATGTCGTTGATGAACAGGAAGTCGTCCTTGATACCAGCGGCGATCTTCTCGTCAGCGCGGTCGGCATCGGAGATCGGCGACAGCTCGATCACGACGTGACCGTACTGACCCTTACCACCCGACTGCTTGGCGTGCTTGTAGTCCGACTTGACGTCCGATGCCTGGATGGTTTCGCGGTAAGCCACCTGCGGCTTGCCGACGTTGGCTTCGACGTTGAACTCGCGGCGCATGCGGTCCACCAGGATGTCCAGGTGAAGCTCGCCCATGCCCGAGATGATCGTCTGGCCCGATTCCTCATCCGTACGGACGCGGAACGACGGATCCTCAGCAGCCAGGCGACCGAGCGCGAGGCCCATCTTTTCCTGGTCCGACTTCGTCTTCGGCTCAACCGCCATCGAAATCACCGGCTCCGGGAACGACATGCGCTCCAGGGTGATGATCTTGTCCTGCGCGCAGAGCGTGTCACCGGTCGTAACGTCCTTCAGGCCCACCGCAGCGGCGATATCGCCAGCGCGGACTTCCTTCAGTTCGTGACGCTCGTTGGCGTGCATCTGCAGGATGCGGCCGATGCGCTCCTTCTTCGACTTGACCGGGTTGTACACCTGGTCACCGGCGTTCAGCGTGCCCGAGTAGACACGGAAGAACGTCAGCGCGCCGACGAACGGATCGGTCATGATCTTGAACGCGAGCGCCGAGAACGGTGCGTCGTCCTTCGCTTCACGCGTGGCCGGCTTCTCGTCTTCGTCGATGCCTTCGACCGGCGGACGGTCGAGCGGCGACGGGAGAAGGTTGACCACGGCGTCAAGCATGGCCTGGACGCCCTTGTTCTTGAAGGCGGTACCGCAGAGAACCGGGATGATCTCGCTCTTCAGCGTGCGCAGGCGCAGGCCTTCGATGATCTCAGCCTCGGAGAGGTCGCCCTCTTCCAGGTACTTTTCCATCATTTCTTCGGTCGCCTCAGCGGCGGCCTCGACCATGAAGCTACGATCAGCCGTCGCCTTCTCGACCAGCTCGGCCGGGATTTCGACGTACTCGAACTTCATGCCCTGGGACTCCATGTCCCACTTGATGGCCTTCATCTTCAGCAGATCGACCACGCCTTCGAAGTTGTCTTCGGCGCCGATCGGCACCTGCATCGGCACCGGGTGGGCACCAAGGCGAGCCTTCAGCTGGTCGACAACCTTGTAGAAGTTGGCACCCGTGCGGTCCATCTTGTTGACGAACGCAAGGCGCGGCACCTTGTAACGGTTAGCCTGGCGCCACACGGTTTCCGACTGCGGCTGCACACCACCCACCGCGCAGAGCACGAACACCGCACCGTCGAGCACGCGGAGCGAACGCTCCACTTCGATGGTGAAGTCAACGTGTCCCGGGGTGTCGATGATGTTGAAACGGTGCTCGGGCAGCGAGCGGTCCATACCCTTCCAGAACGCCGTGGTGGCGGCGGAAGTGATGGTGATACCGCGTTCCTGCTCCTGCTCCATCCAGTCCATCGTCGCAGCGCCGTCGTGCACCTCGCCAATCTTATGACTGACACCGGTGTAGAACAGGATGCGCTCCGTCGTGGTGGTCTTGCCGGCATCGATGTGGGCCATGATGCCGAAGTTGCGGTAGCGCTCGATGGGAGTGGTGCGTGCCACGGTCTTTCCTCAGATCTTTGAAGCTGGGGGGATTACCAGCGGTAATGCGAGAAGGCCTTGTTGGCCTCTGCCATGCGGTGCGTTTCTTCGCGCTTCTTGACGGCGCCGCCGCGGGACTCGGAAGCCTCCAGCAGCTCGGCAGCCAGCTTGCGCGGCATCGAGGTTTCGCCACGCTTGCGGGCGGCATCGATGACCCAGCGCATGGCAAGCGCCATACGACGGCCCGGACGAACTTCGACCGGCACCTGGTACGTAGCACCGCCGACGCGGCGGGACTTCACTTCGACCGCCGGGGCGATATTGCCCAGGGCCTTTTCGACCAGCTGGACCGGCTCGGCGTGCTTCTCGCCAATGTGCTGGAGGGCACCATAGACGATGGATTCAGCGACCGACTTCTTGCCGGATTTCATCACCATGTTGATGAAACGGGCGATCAGCTGGCTTCCGTGCTTCGGGTCCGGGAGGACCACACGGGCGGGATGGGAACCTTTACGCGACATATTCTGTGTCCTTCACTTAGCCTTTCGGGCGCTTGGCGCCGTACTTCGAGCGCGACTTGCGACGCTTGGTCACGCCCGCGCAGTCGAGGCTGCCGCGAACCGTGTGATAACGCACACCGGGGAGATCCTTGACGCGACCGCCACGGATCAGGACCACCGAGTGCTCCTGGAGGTTATGACCTTCGCCACCGATGTAGCTGATGACTTCGAAACCGTTGGTGAGGCGCACCTTGGCAACCTTACGCAGCGCCGAGTTCGGCTTCTTCGGGGTGGTCGTATAAACGCGCGTGCAAACACCGCGGCGCTGCGGGCTGCTCTGCAGAGCCGGCGAGGCGCTCTTGTACGCCTTGGGGCTGCGGGATTTGCGCACCAACTGGTTGACTGTCGTCATGCGAAGCTATTCCTGAGAAACATAAAGGCAGACCGAAGAATCGGCCCGCCATGTAAGCGATTTTTGACGTGCGCCGCCGCTATATGCGGCCGGCACCCATCGTCCTTGAATCCGAACACGAGGCGCATCCATGCGCCTCATTTCGTATGTACGGGCGAAGCCCGTACGGGGCCTCACTCGGCGCTATCGTTGGACCCGGCGGGAGCCTCTTCGAACGAGACGGAGGCACCCGAGCCCTGGAGGGTCTGCAGGTCCGCATCCGTCAGGCCGCTCTGGCTACGACGCGAAGCGTGGTAAGCCAGACCCGTACCCGCAGGGATTAGCCGCCCAACAATAACATTTTCCTTGAGGCCACGCAACGTATCACGGGTGCCGCGAACGGCCGCCTCGGTGAGGACGCGGGTGGTCTCCTGGAACGAGGCCGCCGAGATGAACGACTCGGTGGCGAGCGAGGCCTTGGTGATGCCGAGCAGGACCGATTCAAACTCGGTCGGGCGCTCGCCACGCTTCTCAGCGCGCTCGTTCTCCTCGTTGATCCGGACGCGCTCGACCTGCTCACCGCGCAGGTAGGTGCTGTCGCCCGCTTCCGTGATCTCGACCTTGCGGAGCATCTGGCGAATGATCGCTTCGATGTGCTTGTCGTTGATCTTCACACCCTGGAGGCGGTAGACGTCCTGGATTTCCTTGACCAGATAGCTGGCCAGCGGCTCGACACCCAGCAGGCGCAGGATGTCGTGCGGATTCGGCTCGCCGTCCACGACGGTTTCGCCCTTCTCCACGTGCTCGCCTTCGAACACGATGACCTGACGCCACTTCGGGATCAGCTCTTCGTGCTCGTTGCCGTCCGCATCCTTGATGATGAGACGCTGTTTGCCCTTGGTGTCCTTGCCGAAGCTCACGATACCCGAGCGCTCGGCCAGGATCGCCGGCTCCTTGGGCTTGCGAGCTTCGAACAGATCGGCCACGCGGGGCAGACCACCGGTGATGTCGCGGGTCTTCGAGGTTTCCTGCGGGATACGGGCAACCACGTCGCCCACGCCCACTTCGGCACCGTTCTGGATCGACACGATGGCGCCGGCCGGCAGGAAGTACTGAGCCGCGATATCCGTACCCGGCAGCTTGAGCTCACGGCCCTTGCTGTCTTCCAGGCGGACGATCGGGCGCAGATCCTTGGCCTGCGTACCGCGACGCTTCGGATCGGTCACCACCGCCGACTCGAGGCCTGTCAGTTCGTCGGTCTGCGACTGCACGGTCACGCCATCGATGAAGTCGATGAAGCGGACCACACCGGCCACTTCCGTGACGATCGGGTGGGTATGCGGATCCCAGTTCGCGACGGTCTGGCCGGCCTTCACCGGGTCACCGTCCTTCACTGCGATGGTCGCACCGTAAGGCACCTTGTAACGCTCGCGCTCGCGGCCGTTGACGTCGATCACGCTGACTTCGCCCGAACGCGACACGGCCACGAGGTGACCGGCCGAGTGCTCGACCGACTTCAGGTTGTTGAACTTCAGCGAACCGGTGGTGCGGACGGTGACGTTATCCACGGCGGCGGCACGGGAAGCCGCACCACCGATATGGAACGTACGCATCGTCAGCTGGGTACCCGGCTCACCGATGGACTGTGCGGCGACAACGCCCACGGCCTCACCCATGTTGACCAGGTGACCACGGGCCAGGTCGCGGCCGTAGCACAGGGCGCACACGCCGTGGCTGGCACGGCAGGTGATCGGCGAACGCACCTTGATCAGCTGCACGCCAGCCTTGTCGAGCTTGTCGACCAGGCCTTCGTCGAGCAGCGTATCGCGGGTGACGATCGGCTCGTCGCCTTCGCCCGGGGCGTAGACGTCCTCGACGACCACGCGGCCCAGCACGCGCTCGCGCAACGGCTCGACCACGTCACCGCCTTCAACGATCGGCGACATCATCACGCCATCTTCCGTGCCGCAATCGTGCTCGGTGATGACCACGTCCTGCGCCACGTCCACGAGACGACGGGTGAGGTAACCCGAGTTCGCGGTCTTCAGCGCCGTATCCGCGAGACCCTTACGGGCACCGTGGGTGGAGTTGAAGTACTGCAGCACGTTCAGGCCTTCGCGGAAGTTCGCCTTAATCGGCGTCTCGATGATCGAGCCATCCGGGCGAGCCATGAGGCCACGCATACCTGCCAGCTGGCGAATCTGGGCCGCGCTACCACGCGCACCCGAGTCGGCCATGATGTACAGGGAGTTCATGGACTTCTGGTTGACCTGCTTGCCTTCGGCATCGGTCACCTTCTCGGTGCCGATACCGTCGATCATGGCCTTCGCGACGAGTTCGTTCGTACGCGACCAGATGTCGACGACCTTGTTGTAGCGCTCACCAGCGGTCACGAGACCCGACTGGTACTGCTCCTGGATCTCGACGACTTCCTTCTCGGCTTCCTCGAGGATCGCCTTCTTCTCGCCCGGGATCTTCATATCGTCGATGCCGATCGAGATACCGGCGCGCGTCGCGAAACGGAAGCCGGTGTACATCAGCTTATCCGCGAACACGACCGATTCCTTCAGGCCGAGCAGGCGGTAGCTCTGGTTGATCAGGCGCGAGATGTTCTTCTTGGTGAGCTCGACGTTCACCAGGGCGAACGGCAGGCCTTCCGGGATGATCTCGGCCAGCAGCGCACGACCGACCGTGGTATCCACGATCTGGGTGCTTGCCGAACGGGTGCCATCTTCAGCCAGTTCAAAGATGCGCACGCGCACCTTGACCTTGGCGTGGAGCTCGACGGCACGGTTGTCGTACGCGCGGCGCACCTCACCGAGGTTCGCGAACACCATGCCAGCGCCCTTGGCGTTAACCAGTTCGCGGGTCATGTAGTACAGGCCGAGCACGACGTCCTGCGACGGCACGATGATCGGCTCGCCGTTCGCCGGCGACAGCACGTTGTTCGACGACATCATCAGGGCGCGGGCTTCGAGCTGCGCCTCGATCGAGAGCGGCACGTGCACGGCCATCTGGTCACCGTCGAAGTCGGCGTTGAATGCCGTACAGACGAGCGGATGCAGCTGGATCGCCTTGCCTTCGATGAGGACCGGCTCGAACGCCTGGATGCCGAGACGGTGCAGCGTGGGCGCACGGTTCAGCATGACCGGATGTTCGCGGATCACCTCTTCGAGGATGTCCCACACCTGCGACTCTTCGCGCTCGACCAGCTTCTTGGCAGCCTTGATCGTGGTCGCTTCGCCGCGGGCCTGGAGCTTGGCGAAGATGAAGGGCTTGAACAGCTCAAGCGCCATCTTCTTCGGCAGGCCGCACTGGTGCAGGCGCAGGGTCGGGCCGACCACGATGACCGAACGGCCCGAGTAGTCGACGCGCTTACCGAGCAGGTTCTGGCGGAAGCGGCCCTGCTTGCCCTTGATCATGTCGGCCAGCGACTTCAGCGCGCGCTTGTTCGTGCCAGTGATGGCACGGCCACGGCGGCCGTTATCGAGCAGCGCATCGACCGATTCCTGCAGCATGCGCTTCTCGTTGCGGACGATGATGTCCGGCGCAGCGAGTTCGAGCAGGCGCTTCAGGCGGTTGTTACGGTTGATGACGCGGCGGTACAGGTCGTTCAGATCGGAGGTAGCAAAACGGCCACCATCCAGCGGGACGAGCGGACGCAGATCCGGCGGGAGCACCGGAAGCACGGTCAGCACCATCCACTCCGGCTTGTTGCCGGATTCCAGGAACGCTTCGATCAGCTTGACGCGCTTGGTGAGGCGCTTCAGCTTGGTTTCCGAATTGGTCGAGGAGATCTCTTCCTTGAGGCGGATGACTTCGCCCGGCAGGTCGAGGCTCTTCAGCAGCTCGTAGACGGCCTCGGCACCCATGCGGGCATCGAACTCGTCGCCGTGCTCTTCGGTCGCTTCCAGGTACTGGTCTTCGCTGAGCAGCTGGCCGCGCTCGAGCGCGGTCAGGCCCGGATCGATAACGACGAACGCTTCGAAGTACAGGATGCGTTCGATGTCACGCAGGGTCATGTCCAGCATGAGGCCGATGCGCGACGGCAGCGACTTCAGGAACCAGATGTGCGCGGTGGGGCTGGCCAGCTCGATGTGGCCCATGCGCTCACGACGGACCTTGGCCAGGGTGACCTCGGTGCCGCACTTTTCGCACACGACACCACGGTGCTTCATGCGCTTGTACTTGCCGCACAGACACTCGTAGTCCTTGATCGGGCCAAAGATAGCCGCGCAGAACAGACCATCACGCTCAGGCTTGAACGTGCGGTAGTTGATCGTTTCCGGCTTCTTTACTTCGCCATACGACCACGAGCGGATCAGCTCCGGCGAAGCCAGAGCGATCTTGATCGCGTCGAAGTCCAGCGTCTGTCGCTGCTGGTTGAACAGATTGAGCAGGTCTTTCATGCGTAATCTCCGATAGCCGCGACGATCACTTGTGGAGCTCTTCGAGCTCGATGTCGATACCGAGCGAGCGGATTTCCTTCACGAGCACGTTGAAGGATTCCGGCATGCCCGCAGCCATTTCGTGGTTGCCGTCGACGATGTTCTTGTACATCTGGTTGCGGCCCTGCACGTCGTCCGACTTGACGGTGAGCATTTCCTGCAGGGTGTACGCCGCGCCGTAAGCTTCCAGCGCCCAGACTTCCATTTCGCCGAAGCGCTGGCCGCCGAACTGCGCCTTGCCGCCCAGCGGCTGCTGGGTAACGAGCGAGTACGGACCGGTCGAACGCGCGTGCATCTTGTCGTCGACGAGGTGGTTCAGCTTCAGCATGTGCATGTAGCCAACGGTAACCGGGCGATCAAACGCCTCGCCGGTACGGCCGTCGAACAGCACCGTCTGGCCGGATTCCGGCAGATCGGCAAGCTTCAGCATGTGCTTGATTTCGGTTTCCTCGGCACCGTCGAACACCGGCGTCGCCATCGGAACACCATCGCGCAGGTTGTCGGCGAGCTGGATGATTTCGGCATCCGACATCGACTCGAGGTCGACGTGGCGCACCGCACCTTCCGCACCGGCATTGCCGTGGTTGTAAACCTCATCCAGGAACGAACGCAGCTTGGCCGGCTTCTCGTTGGCCTCGATCATGGCCGAGATCTTGTGGCCCAGGCCCTTGGCGGCCCAGCCCAGGTGAACCTCGAGAATCTGACCGATGTTCATACGCGAAGGCACGCCCAGCGGGTTCAGGCAGATGTCGACCGGACGACCATCGGCGGAGAACGGCATGTCCTCAACCGGCACGATCATCGACACGACACCCTTGTTGCCGTGGCGGCCTGCCATCTTGTCACCCGGCTGGATGCGGCGCTTAACGGCAAGGTAAACCTTGACCATCTTGAGCACGCCCGGTGCGAGGTCGTCGCCCTGGGTGATCTTGCCCTGCTTCTCCTTGAAGCGCTTGTCGAAGTTCTCCTTGTGGCGCTTGACCTGCTCGGCCGCGCGCTCGAGGAACTCGGAGACTTCCTCTTCCTTGACGTTGATCTTGAACCAGTCGTCCTTCTTCAGGCCATCGAGGTACGCGTCGTCGATGACGGCGCCACGCTTCAGGCCGGCCGGGCCGCTCATCGCGGTCTTGCCAACGAGCTGCGAACGCATACGGGCGTAGATCGCGCCTTCGAGGATGCGGAACTGGTCGTCAAGATCCTTGCGGATACGCTTCAGTTCGGTCTCTTCGATCTGCTTGGCGCGCTTGTCCTTCTCGATGCCGTCGCGGGTGAAGACCTGCACGTCGATGACGTTGCCGTCCATGCCCGGGGGCACGCGCAGCGAGCTGTCCTTAACGTCCGAGGCCTTCTCGCCGAAGATGGCGCGCAGGAGCTTTTCTTCCGGGGTGAGCTGGCTTTCGCCCTTCGGCGTGACCTTACCCACCAGGATGTCGCCAGCCTTCACTTCCGCACCGATGTAGACGATGCCGCTTTCGTCGAGGCGGGCCAGGGCCTGCTCGCCGACGTTCGGGATGTCCGCGGTGATTTCCTCGGCGCCCAGCTTCGTGTCACGGGCGATGCAGGTCAGCTCCTCGATGTGGATCGAGGTGTAGCGATCTTCCTGCACGACGCGCTCGGAGATGAGGATCGAGTCTTCGAAGTTGTAGCCGTTCCACGGCATGAAGGCGACGAGCATGTTCTGGCCGAGCGCGAGCTCGCCCAGGTCGGTCGACGAACCGTCGGCCAGCGTATCGCCCACAGCCACCACGTCACCCACGTTCACCAGCGGGCGCTGGTTGAGGTTGGTGTTCTGGTTGGAGCGGGTGTACTTGGTCAGCGTGTAGATATCGACGCCGGCATCATCGTCGCCCACTTCGGCTTCGTTGACGCGCACGACGATACGGGCGGCATCGACCTGGTCGATGACACCACCACGCTTGGCGGCCACGGTAACGCCCGAGTCACGCGCCACGGCGCGCTCGATGCCCGTGCCGACGAGCGGCTTCTGGCTGCGCAGGGTCGGAACGGCCTGGCGCTGCATGTTCGCGCCCATGAGTGCGCGGTTCGCGTCATCGTGCTCGAGGAACGGCACGAGCGCTGCTGCCACCGATACCGTCTGCATGGGCGAAACGTCCATGTAGTTGATCTCGGCCGACGGACGCAGCTCCGACTCACCGCGGAAGCGGCAGGAGACGAAGTCTTCGAGGAACTTGCCTTCCTTCGACAGCGGCGAGTTCGCCTGCGCGATGACGTGGTCGCCCTCCTCGATCGCGGAGAGGTAATCGACCTTGTCGGTGACCTTGCCGTTCTCAACCTTGCGGTACGGCGTCTCGAGGAAGCCGTAGGCGTTGGTGCGGGCGTACACGGCCAGCGAGTTGATCAGGCCGATGTTCGGGCCTTCAGGCGTTTCGATGGTGCAGACGCGGCCGTAATGGGTCGGGTGCACGTCGCGCACTTCGAAGCCGGCGCGCTCACGGGTAAGGCCACCCGGTCCGAGCGCCGAAACACGGCGCTTGTGGGTCACTTCGGACAGCGGGTTGTTCTGGTCCATGAACTGCGAGAGCTGCGACGAGCCGAAGAACTCCTTCACCGCCGCCGCAACCGGCTTGGCGTTGATCAGTTCCTGCGGGGTCAGGCCCTCGGATTCGGCCAGCGACAGGCGCTCGCGAACCGCGCGTTCAACGCGGACGAGACCGATGCGGAAGGTGTTCTCCGCCATTTCGCCGACCGAACGCACGCGACGGTTACCGAGGTGGTCGATGTCGTCGACCGTTCCGATGCCGTTGCGGATATCGATGAGCACGCGCAGGACGTCCAGGACGTCCGAGGTTTCACCCTGCTCGTTGAGGATGCGCTGGGCTTCCTCTTCCTTGCGCTCGCTGAAGTACTTGTGGTCGTAAAGCACGCCCGGGCCAATGACGTCCTTGCGGCCGACACGGCGGTTGAACTTCATGCGGCCCACGGCCGACAGGTCGTAGCGATCGAAGGTGAAGAACAGGTTGTAGAACAGGTTCTGCGCGGCATCCTTGGTCGGCGGCTCGCCCGGACGCATCATCCGGTAGATTTCGACCAGGGCTTCGAGCTGCGTACGGGTGTTATCGATGCGCAACGTGTTCGAGATGTACGCGCCACGATCGAGGTCGTTGACGTACAGGGTCGGCACGGTTTCGATGCCAGCCTTGCGGAAGTGCTCAAGGTGCTCGAGGGTCAGCTCGTCGTTGGCCGCGGCGATGACTTCGCCGGTGTCCTTGTCGATCATGTCGATCGCGACGATGCGGCCGACCGGGTAGTCGTCCGGCACTTCAAGCGTGGCGATCTTCTCGTTGGCGAGCTGGCGGACGTGGCGCGCAGTGATGCGCTTGCCGGCTTCCACCAGCACCTTGCCATCCACCACCAGGTCGAACGAGAGGGTTTCACCGCGCAGGCGCTCGGCGACGAGATCGAGCGTGACCGCGCCCTTC
Source organism: Luteibacter sp. 621 (assembly GCF_050435445.1). Taxonomy (NCBI): domain Bacteria; kingdom Pseudomonadati; phylum Pseudomonadota; class Gammaproteobacteria; order Lysobacterales; family Rhodanobacteraceae; genus Luteibacter; species Luteibacter sp. 621. The sequence continues at coordinate 55,953 of NZ_JBNDKI010000010.1, forward strand.
TTGCCCAGGTGGAACACGTTGTGCTCGAAGAAGATGCTGAGCATCTCTTCGTTGTTGTAGCCCAGCGCGCGCAGGAGCACCGTGACCGGCAGCTTGCGGCGGCGGTCGATACGGGTGAACAGCGCATCCTTCGGGTCGAACTCGAAATCGAGCCACGAACCACGGTAAGGAATGACGCGCGCGGAGAACAGCAGCTTGCCCGAGCTGTGGGTCTTGCCGCGGTCGTGGTCGAAGAACACGCCCGGCGAACGGTGCAGCTGCGAGACGATGACGCGCTCGGTACCGTTGATGATGAAGGTGCCGGTGTCGGTCATGAGCGGAATTTCGCCCATGTAGACTTCCTGTTCCTTCACGTACTTCACGGCCTTCTTCGATGCCGGGCTGTCCTTGTCATAGATGACCAGGCGCACGGTGGCACGCAGCGGCGCGCCGAAGGTCATGCCGCGGTTACGGCACTCACGCTCATCGAACGCCGGCTCGCCGAGGCGATAGTCGACGTATTCCAGCGCGGCATTGCCGGAGTAGCTGGAGATCGGGAACACCGACTTCAGGGCCGCGTGGAGGCCTTTTTCCTCACGCGCCTTCGGGTTGGTGTGCTCCTGGAGGAATTCCTTGTACGAGTCGGTCTGGATCGTCAGCAGGTTGGGCACGCCCAGCACGGGGGGCCGCTTGCCGAAATCCTTGCGGATGCGCTTCTTCTCGGTAAACGAGTAGGTCATGGGTGTTACCGCCTCGGTCTTGGTAGTGCCACCGCTTTACGCGGCGGCTAAAGGTGAATCGAAAATCGGAGATCGGGATTCGAACCGCGGAGCCCGGTGGAGGCGGCTCTCGAATCGCGATGTCCCATTTCCGACGGGATGGAGCTGGAACAACAACACACAGGCTCTGGAACGGCCAAAGCCCGGGGGCTTACGCCCCCAGGCCTGGCTTGACGCTAGATCAAACTCGGTGCGCGCAAGGCGCCAATTACTTGAGTTCGACCGTGGCGCCGGCAGCTTCGAGGTCCTTCTTGAACTTCGCAGCGTCTTCCTTCGAAGCAGCTTCCTTCACGACGCCACCGGCTTCGGTGAGGTCCTTGGCTTCCTTCAGGCCCAGGCCGGTGATGGCGCGGACGGCCTTGATCACGTCGACCTTCTTGTCGCCGGCGGACTTCAGGATCACGTCGAACTCGGTCTGCTCTTCGACAGCAGCGGCCGGGCCGGCAGCAGCAGCGGCAGCCACCGGGGCAGCAGCGGACACGCCGAAGGTCTCTTCGATGGCGCGGACGAGTTCCATGATTTCCGTCAGGGACTTGGCCTTGATGGATTCAATGATCTGATCAGTGGTCAGGGTGGACATTGTTTCTTACCTTCTGAAATGGGTTTCGATGAAAAGAGTCAGCGAGATCAGGCTTCAGCCGGGGCTTCGGCGGCAACTTCGCCACCACCCTGCTTGTCCGCCACGGCCTTGATGGCGCGCGCGAACATCGTGACCGGCTCGGAAAGCACGCGGGCCAGCATGGCCAGGGCTTCTTCGCGGGTCGGCAGCGAGGCCAGCACGTCTACGTGCTTGGCATCGAACAGCTTGCCTTCGATGGAAACGACCTTCGGCTTGAGCTTGTCGTTGGTCTTCGCGAATTCCTTGATCAGGCGGCCAGCGGCGCCCGGTTCCTCGGTCGAGAACGCGTACAGCAGCGGACCGGTCAGGGCGTCAGCGACGACCTCGAACTCGGTACCGGCCACGGCGCGTGCGGCCAGGGTGTTCTTGACAACTTTCAAGAACACGCCCGACTCGCGAGCCTTCTTACGCATCGCGGTCATCTGCGAGACCGTGGTGCCTGCGTATTCGGCAGCGACCAAGGAGTGTGCCTTCGCGGCAACCTCAGCGAGCTCTGCGACTACTTCTTGCTTCTGAGAAAGATTGAGAGCCATTGCACTCCTCCAATTTAATTCCGCTTACGACTCCTGCCGCTTGCGGTCCTGGGCGACATCATCCTGACGTCGGGGACGGGATACGTCCCGGGGGTGGTGGCCATTCCAGGTTCGAAACGAATCCAGAAGGGGCTGCACCATCTACGCCGGCTGGGCCTAGGGACCCGATTAAGCGAACCCGCTAGCGATGACGGCGGTTCCTTGCCAACACGAGCTCCCTGCTCGTCGCCATCGCGCGCTGATCGCGCCTGCGGTCTTTGACGGCTGCCCGGTGTTGCAACCGGGCTGCCCTCAAAAACGTGCCCCCACCGGCAAGCCGGCGGGGGTCGTAACACTGATTACTTGGCCGAGGTGTTCACGGTCGAGGTATCGACCGGCACGCCCACGCCCATGGTGCTCGACAGCGAGACCTTCTGGATGTACTGACCCTTCGCTGCCGCCGGCTTGGCCTTGAGCAGGTCGCCGATCAGCGCGTTCAGGTTGTCCGCCAGCTGGGCAGCGTCGAAGCTGGCCTTGCCGATGGTGGCGTGGATGATGCCACCCTTGTCGTTACGGAACTTCACCTGGCCGGCCTTGGCGTTCTTGACGGCCGTGGCGACGTCGGCGGTGACCGAGCCATCCTTCGGGTTCGGCATCAGGCCACGGGGACCGAGCACCTGACCGAGCTTACCGACGACGCGCATGGCGTCCGGCGTAGCAATGACGCGACCGTAGTTCAGGTCGCCAGCGGCCATCTTCTCGGCCAGGTCGTCCATACCGACGGCATCGGCGCCCGCGGCGAGGGCGGCATCAGCCTTCTCACCGGCCGGCACGAACACGGCGACGCGAACGGTCTTGCCGGTGCCGTGCGGCAGCAGCGAGGAACCGCGAACGCCCTGGTCGGACTTCTTGGCGTCGATGCCGAGGCGGACGGAGACGTCCACGGACTCGGCGAACTTGGCCTTGGCGTTGTCCTTGACGATCTTGAGAGCTTCGTCGAGGCCGTAGGTCTTGCCCGGCTGGACGGCGGCCGATGCGGCCTTCATACGCTTGGTGATCTTTGCCATGTCTTAACCCTCTACCACCAGACCCATGGAACGCGCGCTGCCTGCGATCGTACGCACGGCGGCATCGAGATCAGCAGCCGTGAGATCCGGCTCCTTCTGCTTCGCGATTTCCTCGAGCTGGGCGCGGGTGACCTTGCCCACCTTGTCGGTGTTCGGCTTCTGCGAGCCCTTGGCCACGCCCGTGATCTTCTTGAGGAGGATCGAGGCCGGCGGGGTCTTCGTGATGAAGGTGAAGGTACGGTCCGAGTAGGCCGTGATCACGACCGGGATCGGGAGACCCGGCTCGAGCTTCTGCGTGGCAGCGTTGAACGCCTTGCAGAACTCCATGATGTTCAGGCCGCGCTGACCGAGGGCGGGACCCACCGGCGGCGACGGGTTGGCCTGACCGGCCTTCACCTGCAACTTGATGTAACCAATGACTTTCTTTGCCATTTCTTATTTCCTCGCGAGTACTGGCGCCTTGCGGCTCCTCGCTGTAGGCCATCCCTGGGGGTGATGGGGGTCGCACCTGCGAACCCCTTAAACACGGGCACGCCGGAGCACAAGGCTCCAGCGTGAACCGGGCATTATAGGCACTTCACATGGCTTATGCAAACGCCATGCCGGAAGGCTGGAGGACGGGCCTCAGGCCTTCTCGACCTGGCCGAACTCGAGCTCGACCGGGGTGGAACGACCGAAAATGAGCACCGCGACGCGCAGGCGGCTCTTTTCGTAGTTAACTTCTTCGACCACGCCGTTAAAGTCGTTGAACGGGCCGTCAGTGACGCGGACCATTTCACCCGGCTCGAAGAGAACCTTCGGACGGGGCTTCTCAACGCCCTCACGGACACGGCTCAGAATGGCGTCAGCCTCGGAATCGCGGATCGGGTGCGGGCGATCGGCGGTGCCGCCAATGAAGCCCATGACCTTCGGCGTTTCCTTGACCAGGTGCCAGCACTCGTCGTCGATACGCGGCGTCTTGCCGTTGGTATCGGTTTCGATCTGGACCAGAACATAACCCGGGAAGAACTTGCGCTCGCTGCGACGCTTCTGGCCGCCGCGCATTTCGATGACTTCCTCGGTCGGAACCAGGATTTCACCGAACTTCTCTTCCATACCCTCGCGCACAACGCGCTCAGTCAGGGCCTTGCGAACCTGCTGTTCGAACCCCGAATAGGCGTGAACCACGTACCAGCGTTTGCTCATGCCTTACCTCAATGTCCGAGCTTGAGCAGCCAATCGAGCACCACCGACTTCAACAGCCAGTCGATAAGCCCCATTAGCAGCGAAAGAATGATGACGACCACGATGATGATACCGGTGGTCTTCAGCGTTTCGTCGCGCGACGGCCAGACGACCTTGCGCAACTCGAACTGCGATTCCGAAAGGAACCCACGCAGCTTACGGCCCGGAGCCGTAAAAGCGCCGATCGCCAGTGCGGCGGCGACGGCAACGATAACGCCGACGCCACGGGCCAGGCCCGGCACATTCGGGTTATCGGAGAAATAGTAAAAGCCGGTGATACCGGCAGCGAGCACGATGAAGGCAAGCAGCAGCTTACCGATGTCGGCCGGGCTAGTGCCCTTTGCTTCTTGTGCCTTCGTGTTCATGCGCGCTCGGAAGTGGCACGCCAGGAGGGACTCGAACCCCCAACCTGCGGTTTTGGAGACCGCTGCTCTGCCAATTGAGCTACTGGCGTACAGGTAAAACGGTTAAACCGCGAGGGCGGACGATCTACAGACCGACCGCCCCGCGACAGGGTGCCGCCCCGCGAGGGGCGGCATCACTTATCTTACTTGAAGATCTTCGACACCACGCCGGCGCCGACGGTGCGGCCACCTTCGCGGATGGCGAAACGCAGACCTTCGTCCATGGCGATCGGGAAGCCCAGCTCAACCGTGATCTTCACGTTGTCGCCCGGCATCACCATCTCGGTGCCTTCCGGCAGCTTGATGGAGCCCGTCACGTCCGTGGTACGGAAGTAGAACTGCGGACGGTAGTTGCTGAAGAACGGGGTGTGGCGGCCGCCCTCGTCCTTCGAAAGCACGTAGATCTCGCCTTCGAAGTGGGTGTGCGGGGTCACGGAACCCGGCTTGGCCAGCACCTGGCCACGCTCGACGTCTTCACGCTTCAGACCGCGGACCAGCACGCCGACGTTGTCGCCAGCCTGACCCTGATCCAGCAGCTTGCGGAACATTTCGACACCGGTGACGGTGGTGTTCTGCGTAGCCTTCAGACCAACGACTTCAGCTGCGTCGCCAACCTTGACGATGCCGCGCTCGACACGACCGGTCAGCACGGTACCGCGACCCGAGATCGAGAACACGTCTTCGACCGGCAGCAGGAACGGCTTGTCGATTTCGCGCTGCGGCTCCGGGATCCAGGTATCAAGCGCGTCAACGAGCTTGATGATGGCCGGCACGCCGATGTCGGACTGGTCGCCGTCGAGGGCCAGACGAGCCGAACCCGCGATGATCGGGGTGTCGTCGCCCGGGAACTCGTACTTCGACAGCAGTTCGCGAACTTCCATCTCGACGAGCTCAAGGAGCTCGGCGTCGTCGACCATGTCGGCCTTGTTCAGGAAGACCACGATGTACGGCACGCCGACCTGACGCGAGAGCAGGATGTGCTCGCGGGTCTGCGGCATCGGGCCGTCAGCGGCCGAGCACACGAGGATCGCGCCGTCCATCTGGGCGGCACCGGTGATCATGTTCTTGACGTAGTCAGCATGGCCCGGGCAATCGACGTGACCGTAGTGACGGTTCGGCGATTCGTATTCCACGTGGGCGGTCGAGATCGTGATGCCGCGTGCCTTCTCTTCCGGCGCTGCGTCGATCGAACCGTAGTCCTTGAACTCACCACCGAAACGCTCTGCACCGACCTTCGTCAGCGCGGCGGTCAGCGTGGTCTTGCCGTGGTCGACGTGACCGATGGTGCCGACGTTGACGTGCGGCTTGGTGCGCTCGAACTTACCCTTTGCCATGAGACCTAAACTCCCGTTGGAGTCAAATTGAAGAAAGAAAGGAACCGTCGCGAACGACGAGAATGGTGCTCATGACTGGAATCGAACCAGCGACCTCTTCCTTACCAAGGAAGTGCTCTACCGACTGAGCTACATGAGCACGTGACGCAGCGCGCGGAGGATCAATGGAGCGGGAGACGGGAATCGAACCCGCACAATCAGCTTGGAAGGCTGAAGTTCTACCATTGAACTACTCCCGCACTGCGCGGAACTCGTATGGTGGAGGAAGGTGGATTCGAACCACCGAAGGCGTAAGCCAGCAGATTTACAGTCTGCCCCCGTTGGCCGCTTGGGTATTCCTCCAACAAAGAACGCCTATTGTCGCGAGCACCCCCGAAACTGTCAACAACTTCCGCACGCTACAAACACATGCGATGACCGCTTCGAAGTGCCCGGACACACCGCCAGTACGGGTGGCTGGCAGGTGGGCCGCGAACTATACCGTGGTGTCAGTGGGTTGTGAAGCCATCGCGCGAAGCTGCGACCGCTCCCGATCAGATCTCCCGGGTTTTCTGGACCAGGGGCTCCATGGCGCGGGACATTTCCATGAGCTTCAGGGCGTACTCCTGCAGGCGCAGATCCCGCTCTTCCACGGGGACCCAGGCGGGTACCGGGGTCGGCTTGCCGCCATCGGGCTTATCCATGGCCACGAACACCATGACGCAGCTGGTCGCCAGCCGGGGCTCACCGCTGCGCAGATCCTTCGCCAGCACATCCACGGCCAGGTGCATGCTGGAGGTACCGGTGTGGATCAGCCGGGCCCGCACAGTGACCAGATCGCCGATGAGAATGGGGGCCAGGAACTGGATGCCACTCACCGATACCGTGACGCAATACGCCCCGCTCCAGCCCACGGCGCAGGCGTAACCCGCCTGGTCGATCCACTTCATCACCATGCCGCCGTGGACCTTGCCACCGAAATTCACATCGGTGGGCTGGGCCAGGAAACGGAATTCAACATCACGCTGGGAGCCGGGCATGCCCTTACCTTGCTGGGGAACAACGCACATTATGGCGCCCGGGCCGCTTGTCGCCACGCCCGTCCCGGCATAGATTCGGCCTAACCCTCCCCCGGAGCCTTCCCATGGTCCTTCGCAGCATCGCCTCGCGACTGGCCCTGGGCGTCCTGGTGGGCTCCGCCGTGGTGCTGATCGTGACCGGTGGCCTGCTCCTGAGCCATACGCGCGGGCAGATGCTCCGGCAGGCCCAGAGCGAGGCGGCGGCCGTTTCCGATGCCGCCGCGACGCGCATCCAGGGCCGGATCGATTCGGTGGCCAAGGTCGCCCAGGTGGTGGCCGGCGTCCTCAGCAGCCGGCGTGACCAGGCGCCTGCCGTGATCCGCGACATCCTCGCCGTTAACCCGGAGCTGGTGGATATCAGCGCCGCGTTTGTTCCCCGTGATGTGAACCACCTGCGGCCGGAAGACGCGCCGGTGGCCCGTCGCGATGCCGAGGGGCATGTATCGGCGAGCGACCGGCTAGCCGACCCCGAGCCTTACTGGAGCTCGCCGTGGTTTGTTCGCGGCCTGAATTGCGACCGGGGCTGCTGGCAACCCCCGTTCCGATCCGCCGCCCGCAACGAGACCCTCATCGGCTACTCCGTGGCCATCCCGGGCAAGGATGTGCCCGTCATTGGCGTGGCCGATGCCACCATCAGCCTGGGCTGGCTGCAGCAGCTGCTGGGCGAGCTGGCCAAACCGGAACATGCGTCGGCGTTCGTCGCGGACGCCAACGGCGATTTCCTTGCCCACGACTGGCGCTCCTACATTGGCACCCGCGGCAGCAAGCCCCTGCTGGAAGCGATCGCACGCGGGCAGAACCCCGTACGGATCACCCCGGAGGACGGCGGCCGGGTCAGTGAGCCAGTCTGGGTGTATTTCGTACCCATTCGCGGCACACGCTGGACATTCGGCCTCTCGATGCCGGAGCGCCAGGTGCTCGCTGACCTGCGGCACACCTATTTCATCGACGTGCTTCTCGGCGTGCTCGCACTAATGGGCGTCTCGCTTATCACCCTGGTGATCACGCGCCGCCTGATGGCCCCGCTGACGGTGCTGGCCGATCGCGCCGATAACGTGTCACGCGGCGACCTGGACTTCGCCCTGCCCGAGGTGCGCCGCAATGACGATGTGGGCCGGCTCACCCGCGCGTTCGACCAGATGCGCCACCAGCTCGCCGGCCACATCGATACCGCGCAACGGATCGCCCGCGACCAGGCCCGCATGACCAGCGAGCTGGAAATTGCCGGGCAGATCCAGCTCGCCCTTATCCCGGATCCGCACTGGATCGCGGACGATGGCAGCCTCGAAGTGCATGCGGCCCTGCGCCCCGCCAGCGCCGTGGGCGGCGATCTGTACATCTATTTCGCCCTGGGCGCGAAACACGTCTGCGTGATGGTGGGCGATGTTTCCGACAAGGGCATCCCTGCCGCCCTCTTCATGGCACGCACTATCACCCTGGCCCGCACCATCGCCACGCACGCGCGCTCACCCAGCGACATCCTCGGCACCCTCAATCGCGAGCTGTGCAAGGGCAACGACACCTGCATGTTCGTCACGCTTCTTTGCGGAGTGATCGAGACCGAAAGCGGCCTGCTGTCGCTCGCCAGCGCCGGGCATGAGCAACCGGTGCTGCACGCCGGCGGTAGCGCCATCCTCGTGGATGTGGAAACCGGCCCCGCACTCGGCCTTGACCGTGAAGCGGAGTACCCTGTGCGCGTACTTTCGTTGCTGGGGGGCGATACGTTGCTCATGTACACCGACGGCGTCAGCGAAGCCCACGCGGGCAACCAGCGCTTGTATGGCACGCACGCGTTGCTCGATAGCGTGGGGCGGATCGATGAGGGCGCCAGCCCGGAAACCTACGTAGAACGCGTACTGGAAGACGTCGACGCCTACACGGCCGGCGCGCCAGCCTATGACGATATCGCCCTGCTTGCGTTGACCTGGCACGACACAGGGGCCGAGGGAGCCCGGATTCATGCGGCTGTGCATTCCTAACCGCCTGGAGGATGTGTTCCAGGCACTGGAACACGCCGACACCGTCCTCGATCACGCCGACGTCCACGACGCCTGCCGCGCCGATGTGCGCCTGGTGCTCGAGGAACTGCTGGTGAACACGGTGCGCCACGGCTACCCCGATGGGCGGCACGGCACGATCGAGATCAAGCTCGAGGCCTGCATCAGCGCCGTGCGGCTGGAGCTGCGCGATGATGGAAAACCATTCAATCCGCTGAAGCACGACCCGCCGGACTTGCCCGGCGACCTTGCCGATCGCGAGATCGGCGGCCTGGGCCTGCACCTGGCGCGGAGCATCGCCACCGAATTTGAGTATGCACGCGACGCACACGGCAATCGTGTCGTTATTCGTTTCGACCCCACCCTGTCCGACGAGTCTTCCCCATGACCCTGATCGTCCGCAGCGAAAGCCCCACGCCCGAGCGCAGCACCGTCTGGCTCGAGGGGCGACTCGATGCCAATACGTTTACCGATCTAGACGACGCGCTGCGCGATATCACGCCGATGGTCGATAACAACGGCACCCTCGTGCTCGACCTTTCCCAGCTCGAGTACATCAGCAGCGCCGGACTGCGCAGCCTGGCCCAGCTACGCAAGCAAATGCACGACCGCGGCGGCCGCACGCTGCTGCTCAACCCGCAGCCGCAGGTGAAGAAGGTGTTCGATATCGTGAAAGCCGTGCCGGTGAAAGAGGTGTTTGCCAGCATCGCGGAGCTGGACAATTACCTGGACCATATCCAGCGCACGGTGTCGGGACAGAACTGAGGTACATCGATCGCGCGCAAGCGCGCTCCTACAGTCAGGCGCCGGTCGAATCGGCCAGGTTCCCGCGCAACATTTCGAGCTGACGTTTCAGGCTGACCAGCGTCTCCACATCGCATCCGCTCGCGCAGAACACCCCGGTGGGCACATCGCCCGCCTTCGCCTGCAACGCCCTGCCCTCGTCGGTCAGTGTCACGATGACCTGCCGCTCATCCACGGTGCTGCGGTTGCGGGCCACCAGGCCAGCCGACTGAAGGCGCTTCAGCAGAGGCGTCAGCGTCGCCGAATCCAGGAACAGCCGCTCACCCAGTTCCGACACGGTGATGCCATCACGCTCCCACAGCACCAGCATCACCAGGTACTGCGGGTAGGTGAGATCCAGCTTCGCCAGCAGCTGGCGATACACCTTGCCCATGGCCAGGTTGGCCGAATACAGGGCGAAGCACAGCTGCCCGTCCAGGGTGCGCGGGGGCTGTGGGCCAACGGTGGCGGGATCGTCGCTCATGCCCCGAATGTAGGGTCGGGGATATTGGATTGCAAGCGATTGAATTGCGTATTGCGTGAAGGTGCCCGGCATGCCCGGGCACCCTCCTCCAGCCCCTTACGGCCCGAACTTCTTCTCGATCCCCAGCAGGATCGACTGGTTGTCCCGGCTCGTGTTGTCCAGCTGAAGCTGGTACTCCGCGCGCAACATCCAGCCACTGTTCGTCTGCAGCGCCACGCCGGCACCCAACTGGGTGTGGTTGCGCGACTGCTGGAACAAGGTGGCCCGGTATAGCGGCCCATCCAGCGAATCGGCGTAGCGGATCGATGCCTGTCCGGCGCCCTGCATGTCGTGGCCGAACTCCGCCCGGAGCTGCGGGGCCCACACGCCGTAATCGCGCTTGGCTGACCACTGCGCCAGCACGCCCAGCGTTGCCGTAGTCGTCTTCACCGACTGGCTGCGGTAGTTCAGCGCGTACAGGTCATCGCCGTGCTCGGTGAACGCATCCAGCCGGGCCTTGGCGATATCCAGGCGGCCATACGGGGTGAGCTGCATGTTATCGCCCACGTGGTTGTAGCCCGTGGAAAGCGACGCGAACCACTGCTTGCCGTCGCGGCTGCCACTCACCCGGTTGCCATCGCCGGTGACGAAGCGGCGCGAATCGAACGAGAGCCACTGATAGCCGATGAGCGCATCGGTGTAGAACGATTCGGCCGGGTGGTAGCTGGCGTACAACGCCACGTTGTAGCTATCGACCGAACTGCGGCTGCCGTTATCGCCCACATCGGTGTTGTCGTGGCCGTAGCCCACGCCGACGCCCGCCGCCAGCTTGTCGCCAAACTGCTTGTCCACGCCCATGCTCACGCCGGAGGTGGTGAAGTCCGTACCGTTATCGCTGGTGCCGACCTGGGTGCGGCCAAAATTAATGGCACCGCCGGTCCACACAGACACATCGCCGGGCAAGCTGCCGTGCTGCGACGTGGCGCTCGCGGTGCCATCGGCGCTGTCCGGGTTGGGCTGCACCAGATAGCGGCGGCTCGCTTCGTCCTGCGCGTTGCGCAGCGAGGCGTACGCATCCTTGCCGCGGTTTGCGCTGGCCGATGCCACGCTGAGACCGTTGGTGAAGCCGCTGGTGCCACCACTGTGCAGCATCTCCAGACGGCGCTGGAAATTGCTGATCTGCCCCGTGGCCATGCGCCGCGCGGAGTCCGCCTGCGCGGAGAGCACGCCGACCACTTCAGGATCCTTTGACGGATCCGGGCGCGCCGTCACCATCACCGTGACGATGGCCGGTGCCGACGTCGCGTAGGCGTTGCTCAGGGTGTACGACACCTGCGCCGCACCACTGAAGGCTGGTGCGGCGGTGAACACCAGCACGTACCCGTTACCTGAGCCCTGCACCACCGCGGCACCCGCGTTCGCTGGCGATACCGACACCACGTTAGCCGCGGTGAACGGGCCACCATGGGCGCCACTGGTGATATCCACCTGCACCGCCTGGCCGGATACGCCCGATGCGGAGAGCGCCTGCGCGATCGGCACGGGATTGACCGTGACCGTGACCTGCGCGGGCTGCGACGTGCCGAACGCGTTGCTCAGCGTGTAACTGAAGCTGACGTCGCCTGACGCGTCGAGCGCCGGCGTGTACACCAGATCCGTGCCCTGCACGCTGACACTGCCGCTGGCTGGCTGGGACACCACGGCGGCCGCGGTAAACGGACCGTTCGCGGCACCTTCCGCCACGTGGATCGTCACCGGCTTACCCGCCACCACCGTCGCCTTGTGGGCGATGACCGTGGGCACCGGGCCGGCCGCGATGGTCAGCGTGAGCGTCGCCGGGTTCGATGAACCGCCCGGACCGGTCGCGGTGTACCTCAGCGTATCGGTGCCAAAGAAATTCGCCGCCGGCGTGTAGACCACGTTCAACCCGCTGACCGTGGCCGTGCCATGCGCAGGTGCCTGACTGATCGCGATGCTGGTGATCGGACCACCTGCCGTGTCGTTCGTGGTCACCGGCACCGTAACGGGCTGGTTGGCCGCGCCGGTGGCGCTATCGTCCACGGCTACCGGGTTGGCGTCGTTCACCAGGAGCGTATAGGCCTGGGCGCCGGTCAAACCGTACGCGTCCGTCGCCGTGATCGTGACAGGGAACGCGCCCGAACCCTGGGGTGTACCCGCAAGCACACCGGCTTGCGAAAGCGTCAGCCCGGTGGGCAGCGTCCCGGTGGTGACTGTGTACTGGTAGGGCCCGATGCCACCGCTCGCCGCCAACGTCGTGCTCGCGTAGGCGGTGCCCACCTTGCCGGCCGGGAAGCTACCCGGCGTCATCGTGATGGCCGGTACGATCACGGTGGAGGTATACCGCTGGGTCGCCTGCTGACCGGCCGCGTCGGTCACCGTCACGTCGATCGAGAAGCTCCCCGTCGAAACCGGCGTGCCTATGATCTGACCACTGGGTGTGAGGGTGAGGCCGGTCGGCAGCAGGCCGACGGCGAGGAACGAATAGGGTTGCGCGCCGCCATTCACCACAAGGTTCTGCAGGTAAGCGACACCACGGGTCGGCGCCGTTATCGACGTTGTCTGGAACGTGGGGGCACCACCCGGCACAACGACATTGAAGGTTCGGCTGACGTTCTGCGTCGCGGCGTAATACGCCACGTTGCCCGGCTGAGAAGCGACGACCGTGCAAGCCCCGGGCGCCTTGGCGACGAGCTGGTTGCCCGAGGTGATGTCGCAGACGTTCACCGTCTGGCTGGCGAACGCCACCGCGAGGCCGGACGTCGAGGTGGCAACCAGGGTGGTGGTGGTACCGAAATCCTTGTTGCCGGGCGGATCAAACGTGATGTTCTGCGCGCCGCGCGGCGTGAGTTGCGGGCTCTCCGCGGAAGCGGGGCCCGCGCCTGCCGCATTTGATGCTGTCACCGTGAACCGGTAAGCAGTACCCAGGGTAAGTCCGGTCACATCAATCGCTGTTCCGGACCCTGTCGCCGTGGGACCACCACCTACTGCTGCCACCGTGTAGGTGAGCGCGCCACCACCGTCGCTGGCGGGCGGACTGAAGGAAACGGTGATCTCGCCCGTCGTCGCCCCTGGGGCGGCGGCAGGCGATGTCACGCTGTCGACCGTGGGCGCGCCGGGGCGGAGCGGCTGCACAATGACGTTACGCGTGCCCACGCCCGGTGAATAGGCGCCGTTACCCTGCGAGGTAGCGCTTACGGTGCAGGTGCCGGCCCTTACCGGGGTGAGGGCTCCCCCCGCAGTGACCGTGCAAACCTGGGGCGTGCTGGAAGCGAATGTGATCTGCGTACCGGAGGTGGAGGTCGCGGTAAGGGTGGATGATGTGCCCCAGGTCAGCGTGCCCGGATCCTGGATACTGACCGTATCGTAGGAACGCGGCGTGATCGTGGACGACACCTGCGACGGCGTTGAGAACCCAGCCTGGTTGGTCACCGTGACGACAAAGCCGTAAGCGGTGCCGCGAACGAGGCCACCTATCGTGATGGGGCTCCCGGTGCCCACGGTGGGCGCGCCGTTGTCCGGCACCGAGGTGACGGTATACGCGATGATCGGCGAGCCGCCGTCGTTCGTGGGCGGGTTGAATCCCACCGTGACGCTCGCAGGCGTTCCCTGTGCGCCATCGGCGGTCGATAGCGAGGTAATGACGGGCTCACTGGGTGCGCTCTGCGCCATGGCACTTTGCGCCACACCCAACCAGCCCATGATCAACACGGCCAGCGCCCACCCCGTACCCACGCGAGACGCGCGCGCGCCCGTTGCGCCCGACTGTACTTGCGACATCGTATTTCCCCTGTAGACCCAAGCGCAGCACCGCGCGCGCCAGATGGCGCGCGGATATCGCAAGAATCATTTCCCCTGTGGAATCTTCGTCTTAGATCAATTCGGCCCACCCGGCACTTTTTGGGTAGTCATTTCCGGCCAGGAAGCTCGCCAAATCAGGCGCCTGCATCGGGCACGCCCACGCTATCCCATCTTCCGCTACGCGCCACCCCTGATTTCAGGGGGTGGGCAACGTTGAGACATGCGCAACGGTTGAACGGGTCCGATCACGCCTGCACGGCGAATCCGGTTCATTCGCCGTGCGAATGCGTGTCTCTAGCGGCTTACGCCGCCTCCGGCTTGTTGGGTTGAGGAAGCCACGGATGGGCACGCAGCCTAACGCCGAACTGTGCGTTACTCCCTGTAGGAGCGCGCTTGCGCGCGAAAAGCCAACGAAGCGGGGACGCCACGCCCAGCCATCATTCGGCAGACCGAATCACAGTACGTCGGTCGCTGCGGTGGGTGGCGATGACGGTGTCCGTGCGACTACCGCTCGGAACTAGCAAGCCCTCGGGCTGGGATACCCATTAGCTGCGAGCGGCACGGCATCACCGCCTTGTCGGTTGATCGCGCGCAAGCGCGCTCCTACAGGGCGCGGGCTACCGTGTGCTGGCTTGTGCAGCACGAAACGCGCCGTGTGGACTCGGGGGTGGGCAGGCCCTTGGGGCCGACATGAGCGGAGGGCTGCCGGGCGATGCGCGTTTCGCGATACGGATGCCTACGGCCCGGTCCGAAGGTCCGCGACTGGCGGCACCAAGGGCCTGCCCACCCCCGACTCCCGCACGGCCCAAGCCTAAGGCGGCGGAAGCCGCATGAAACATGCATTCGCGTCAGCGAATGAACCGATAACGATGCCCGACACAGCAGGCGCCGCGGACATGCGCGACTCAAAAAAAACCCCGCCTAGGCGGGGTTTCTTCATTCAGACGTTAAAGCGGAAGTGCAACACATCGCCTTCCTTCACAATGTATTCCTTGCCTTCCAGGCGCAGCCTGCCGGCTTCCTTCGCGCCCTGCTCGCCCTTGTACTTGATGAAATCATCGTAGGCGACGGTTTCTGCGCGGATGAAGCCGCGCTCGAAATCGGTATGGATGACGCCAGCGGCCTGCGGCGCCGTCGAACCGGCACGCACCTGCCACGCACGCACTTCCTTTTCACCAGCGGTGAAGTAGGTCTGCAAGCCCAGCAGCTTGTAGCCCGCGCGGATCACGCGGTTCAGGCCCGGCTCGTCGAAGCCCATGCTTTCCAGGAACTCGATGCGATCGGCATCGTCCATCTGCGAAAGCTCTTCCTCGATCGCGGCGCACACCGGCACCACCTCGGCACCCTCTTCCACCGCGCGAGCGCGCACGGCATCGAGGTGCGGGTTATTTTCGAAGCCATCTTCCGCCACGTTGGCGATATACATCAGCGGCTTCATGGTGATGAGGAACATGTCGCGCACCAGCGCCTTTTCCTCGGCATCGAGGCCAGCAGCGCGCGCGCTCTTGCCCTGGTCCAGCGCCTTGGCCAGCTTCTCGAGCACCGGCTTGCGGGCGAGTGCGTCCTTGTCGTTGGCCTTGGCCGAGCGCGTGGCGCGGTCGAGCGCCTTCAGCACGGATTCCAGGTCGGCCAGCGCCAGCTCGGTATCGATCGTTTCGATGTCCGCGATCGGATCAACCTTGTTGGCGACGTGGATGATGTTGCCATCCTCGAAGCAACGCACGACGTGCGCGATCGCATCGGTCTCGCGGATGTGCGCGAGGAACTTGTTGCCCAGGCCTTCACCCTTCGAGGCGCCAGCCACCAGGCCGGCGATATCCACGAATTCCATGGTGGTCGGGATGATCTTCTGCGGCTTCACGATATCCGACAGCGCCTGCAGGCGCGGATCGGGCACCGGCACGATGCCCGTGTTCGGCTCAATCGTGCAGAACGGGAAGTTGGCCGACGCGATACCCGCCTTGGTCAGCGCATTGAACAGGGTGGACTTGCCGACGTTAGGCAGGCCGACGATGCCGCATTTGATACCCATGGCGAAATCTGTGTCCGGTAAGTGTTTGAGAGGGTCAGGCGACCGTGTGCAGGCGTTTCATCGCCTCTTCGAACTTGCCTTCCTGCGCCAGCGGCAGCACGTCGAACGCGCGCCCGATGCCGTGCATGATGGCGTCTTCGTCAGCCGCATTAGGGCGGCCGAGCACCCACGGGGTGACCTTGTCCTTGTGCCCCGGATGGCCGATGCCGATCCGCAGGCGGTGGAACTTGCCGTGCCCCAGATGGGCCACGATATCGCGCAAGCCGTTCTGGCCGCCGTGGCCGCCATCAAACTTCATGCGGACGGTGCCGGGCGAAAGATCGAGCTCGTCGTGAGCGACGAGGCATTCTTCCGGCGCAATCTTGTAGTAGCGCAGCGCCGAGGCCACCGCGATGCCACTCTTGTTCATGAACGTGGCGGGCTTGAGCAGCCAGACCGCCTCGCCGCCGATGCGCACCTTGCAGGTTTCCCCGTGCAACTTGCCATCGAACGACCAGCGTTCCCCCTGGTCCATGGCCAGGGCATCCACACACCAAAACCCGGCATTGTGCCGGGTCCTGACGTATTCGGCCCCGGGGTTACCGAGGCCGACGATAAGACGGATCGAAGCCATCTGCTGTAACGGTACGTTCCGCGGCGCAAGGCGCCGCGGAACGTGGGCCGATTACTTCTTATCTTCGCCCGAAGCGTCGCCAGCGGCGCCTTCGGCCGTCGGGTCGACTTCTTCCTGGATCGAGGCAACGGTGACGACGGCAACGTCGTGCTCCTTGCCCAGGCCCAGTTCCGGCACTTCCACGCCCTTCGGCAGCTTCAGGTCCGAAAGGTGGACGATGTCGCCGGCCTTCAGGTTGGCGAGGTCGAGTTCGATGAACTCCGGCAGGTCCTTCGGCAGGCACGACACGGTCACTTCCGTGAGGTTGTGCGAGATGACCAGGCCGGCGGTCTTGCCAGCGGGGCTCTTTTCCTGGTTCAGGAAGTGAACCGGCACGGCAACGCGAACGGCTTCGTTCTCGTTAACGCGCTGGAAGTCCATGTGCAGCATGAGCTGCTTGAACGGGTGCTTCTGCCAGTCCTTGATCAGGACCTTCTGCAGCTTGCCGTCGACGGTCAGGTCGATCACCGACGAGTAGAACGACTCAAAACGCGAGCCGAGCAGGATGTCGTTGTGAAGGATCTGGATCGCCTGCGGTTCGGCGCCTGCGCCGTACACGATAGCCGGCACGTAGCCCGCGGTACGAAGGCGGCGGCTCGCACCCTTCCCTTCGATCTTGCGGCTCGTGGCGGTGAGCTTGTGGTTGGTAGCCATGGTGTTGCCTCAAGTAATACCGCCTCGCGGCGGTAGGTAAAGGACTCCCCCGCGACCAGGGGAGCCCGAAAAACGGTGGATCAGTCGATGTAGAGCGAGCTCACCGATTCGCCATAAGCAATGCGGCGGATCGTCTCCGCGAGCAGTTCCGCAACCGACAACTGGCGGATTTTCGCACAGTTACGGGCGTTATCGCGCAGCGGCAACGTATTGGTCACCACCAGCTGATCCAGCTGGGAGCCCTCGATGTTGTCGATCGCGGCGCCCGAAAGCACCGGGTGCACGCAGTACGCGACGACCTTGCGGGCGCCCTTTTCCTTCAACGCCGCCGCGGCGGCGCAGAGCGTACCGGCGGTGTCGACAATGTCGTCCACCAGCACGCAGGTCTTGCCTTCCACGTCGCCGATGATGTTCATGACCGTGGCCACGTTCGCCTTCGGGCGGCGCTTGTCGATGATGGCCAGGTCGGCGTCGTCCAGGCGTTTGGCGAGCGCACGCGCACGCACCACGCCGCCAACGTCCGGGCTGACCACGATCAGGTCATCCATGCTGTGGTGACGCCAGATGTCGGCCAGCAGCACCGGCGAGGCGTACACGTTATCGACCGGGATATCGAAGAAACCCTGGATCTGGTCCGCGTGCAGGTCGATCGTGAGCACGCGATCCGCCCCCGCGGTCGCAATCATCTTGGCCGCCAGCTTCGCCGTGATCGGCACGCGCGCGGAGCGCGGGCGGCGATCCTGGCGGGCATAGCCGAAATACGGCATCACTGCGGTGACGCTGCCGGCCGAGGCGCGCTTGAGCGCATCCACCAGCACCAGCAGGTCGAACAGGTTTTCCGCGCTGGGAGCGCCCGTCGGCTGGATGACGAACACTTCCTGCTTACGTACGTTTTCCTCGATCTCGATCTGGGCCTCGCCGTCGCTGAACCGGCCTATGAGGGCCTTGCCCAGCGGAATACCAAGGCGTGCGGCGACATCATCGGCAAGCGCACGGTGCGCGTTGCCGGAGAAAAGCATCGGGGTGGACGTGTCCACGGAGACTCCTGATGAGAACAGTTAGGTTGAATCAGCGCAGTGCCACCCGTGAGGGTGGCTGGGGCGGCAGGATTCGAACCTGCGCATGCGGGAATCAAAATCCCGTGCCTTAACCAGCTTGGCGACGCCCCAACAATTCGTGTGCTTTTGCCGCAGCCCGCGGCCCTTTCCGTCCTTAAGCGAAGCCCCTTGCCCCGATCCGCGCGCGCGCCAACAGCAGCGGCGATGGATCAGTACCCGCCGCCACGTGGGCGGTGAAAGCCCCGGGGCAGCGCGAGGCGACCGCGAGGGCCGCTTCGAAGGTTCTCGTTTCCAGGAAAACGCAGCCACCGCTACCGGAAAGCCGGGCGTGGCCGAAGCCGCCAAGCCAATCCAGCGCCGCGGCCACCCGGGGGTGGCGCGCGCGGACTACCGGTTCGAAGGCGTTCTCCGCCGAAGTCCCGGAAACAAAGGACGAAATTGTCGCCCGAGGGGCATTTCGAGTCAATTCGGGGGCGGCGAACAAGGCGGGGGTGGGCACGTGCTCGGCGGGGTCCACCACCACGTACCAGCGGCGCGGCAGCTTGATCGGCTCGATTCGCTCGCCCACGCCCTCGGCCCAGGCCGAGCGACCACGGACGAAGACCGGCACATCGGCGCCCAGCTTCAGGCCAAGCGCGGCCAGCGCATCCTCATCCAGCCCGGCATCCCACAGGGCGTTGAGACCCACCAGCACGGCGGCGGCGTCGGAACTACCGCCGCCCAGGCCGCCGCCCATGGGGATGCGCTTGGTGACCTCGATCTCCGCGCCGAGCCGGGTACCGGTTGCCTCGGCCAGCAAACGGGCCGCGCGGACGGTAAGGTCGGTGGCCTCCGGCACGCCGGGGATGGCTTTCGGCCGGGTGATCACGCCATCGTCGCGCAACCGCAGGCGGACCTCATCACCCCAATCGAGCAGGCGGAATACGGTCTGCAGCTCGTGGTAGCCATCCGGGCGGCGGCCCACGATGCGCAGGAACAGGTTGAGCTTGGCGGGCGCCGGCCACACGGTCCAGTCGCCATGGCTGAGGGGTGCAAGGGTGCGGCTCATGAACACCCGCAGGTGGTCCGGGAAGCCGTTATCCCGATCCCGGGCCAGGGCCTCGGCGAACTCGGGGGCGCGTTTATCGACCACGGTAAAACCGTGCTTCCCATAGAACGGGGCGTTCCAGCGCACATCGGCCAGCGTGCCCAGGTCGACCCGGGCATAGCCCGCCGCGCGGGCCCAGGCGCAGGCGTGTTCGAGCAGGGCGGCACCGATGCCACGGCCGCCGAAGGCCGGCAGCACATCGATCTCGGCGATACCGATAGCGCCCGGGTTGCCATCGGTATCGAGACAGACAAAGCCGACGACCTCGCCTTCGACCACGGCGACCCAGCACAGCCCACGCGTGATCAGCTGGCGGACGACATCAGGCGGCAGCGCCATGCCCGAATACGATGGCCACGCCTCGTGCCCACGAAACAACTCCACCGCCGCGCGCTCAATGGCGCACAGCCGCTCGGCGTCGTCAGGATGGGCGCGGGTGATGGTGAAATGCATCGCGGAGGCCGGTATCAGCGCGAAAGGCGCGGATTATCGGTGATGTGGGCTGCGGCGTCACCGCTTCGTTGGCTTTTCGCGCGCGAGCGCGCTCCTACCAGAGCGTGCCCGTATTGCGCAGCGCTTCGATCATTTGCCCCATTGCCAGGATTCGATCGCCAGGCGCACCTTGAACGGCGGCTTCTCCGCGAACACCTTGCTCGGCATCGCCGGCGTATGCGTCGCATCCCACGCCTTGTAATCCACCGTCCAGCCATCCTGCACCAGCTGCGACGGCAACTGGTCATCGCCGAAGTGGATGTCGGCAGGGCCCGTATCCGCGCGCAGGCCGAGCACCCAGCGCTTCAGCTCTGCCATGGGGATCTGCCAGCCCACCGCGTCGGCCATCAGGGTCTCTGCATCTGGACCGCGGCGCGTACCCCCATCAAGCCCTTCGAGCTGGGCACCGTCGGGGCCACCGGTCAGCCGGAAGCTGCGACCGGTGATCGGCCCACGGATGGTGAAGTCGTAGCGATCGCCGTCCTGCTTCCACGTAAGCGTGCCGGAGCCGGAATCCTTGTCGCTGGCCACGGAAAGCTTGCCCTGAATCGTCCAGTGCGCAGTATCGGCCAGGGCGCGCTCGCGCTGCTCCTGCTGGCCCAGCGTGACGATCGTGCCTTCGTGATGCGCGGTCGGGCGCGTGGGGGCGCAGGCGGCGAGCAGCACGAGCGACGCGAGGGAAAGGAACCGAAAAAAACGAACCATGAAAAAGCCCATGTAGGAGCGTGCTTGCACGCGAAAAGCCTATAAAGCCATGTAGGAGCGTGCTTGCACGCGAAAAGCGTATGAAACGGAGTAGCGAGCCCCCCCCCTACGCAAGCACCCATTACGCGAGCACCCATCGCGCGCAAGCGCGCTCCTACAGGGGGCGTGCTTAGGGCTTCAGCTTTTGCTCGGTTTTTTGCAGCGCGGCGTTCTTCGGATCGATACGGCGCACTTCATTGAGCACCTTGCGCGCTTCGTCACGTTCGCCGCGCTGCCACAGCACCTCGGCCAGGTGCACACCGATATCGCCGTCCTTCTGCTTGGCCCATGCGCCACGCAGTGTGGTTTCGGCCTGGTCCAGCTGGCCCTGGCGGAATTTCAGCCAGCCCCAGGAATCGGCCACGGACGGATCGTCCGGCCGGGCGGAGCGTGCTGCCTGCAGCAGCGACTGCGCCTCGGCGAGATCGCGGTCGTTATCGGCCAAGGTGTACCCCAGAGCGTTACTGGCCTCTATATCGCCGGGCTTAATCTCGAGCACCTTGCGGAAATCGGCCACGGCCTGGTCGATCCGACCGGCCTCGGCATTGGCCAGGCCGCGGGCGTAGAGCATATCGGTGTCGTCCGGCTTCACCCGTAGCGCCTTGTCGTACGAGGCAGCGGCGGCATCGAACTGCCGCGCATCCATGTACAGCTCGGCATCGACGGCGAATGCCTTCACCAGCGCATCGGGGCGATCCGCATACGACGTCTGCAGGTCGGCGACGATCTGGTGGGCATCGTCATCCTTGCCTTGCAGGTGCAGGATCACGGCGCTGCGCACCGAGGCATCGAAAATCCGCGGATCGTCATCGCCCACGGCGGCATACCAGTCGAGCGCGTCTTCCTTCTTGTCCAGCAGTTCGGCGATCTGGCCCAGCGTGAACGCGTTATCGTTCTGCACATCATCCGGCCGGTGGCGGATTTCATCGTAGAGCCGGCGCAGCGCCGGCTTGTCGGCCGAACGGGCCGCCAGGGTCATGCGCATGCTGTAGGTATCGGCATCCTGGGGCCCAGCGGCCAGCACGGTGGCCGCGCCCTTCTCGTCACCGCCCTGGGCCAGCAGGCTGGCATAGGCCAGGCGCAGGCGCGGGTTCTTCGGATCCTTGGCGACGGCCTTGGCGAACAGCTGTTTCGCCCCCGCCTTGTCACCCGCACGGAATTTCTGCTGGGCCGCCCACGCGTAGGTGGCGCCATCATGGAAGCGCTTCTGCGCCTCGTCGCCGGTGCGCTGGGCGTAATCGTGGCGGCCCAGGTTCTCGCCCAGCTCGGCCATGGCCAGCCAGGCCGTGGCATCGTTGGGCAGGCGCTGCGGGGTAGCGATGCGCTCCAGCAGGATCCCGGCCTGGGCGGCATCACGGGCCTGGACTAGGGTGCGGCCAAAAGCGCGCCAGGCATCGGGGCCACCGGTGCTCACCAGGAGTTCGAGCTGACGCTGGGCCTCGACGGTGTCGCCGCGATCGAGAGCCATACGCGCCCGGCCCTCGGCCAGGTCCGCCGGCTTGGCGCCGAGGGCCGCCCAGCGCTCCAGCGCCTTGCTGGCCGCATCCTGGTCGTGGATAGCCAAGGCCAGCTCGGCGGCGCGGCTTGCCACGGTCGGGTCATTGCCTAGCCACGCGGCACGGCCGTAGGCGTCCGAGGCTTTCTTGAGATCGTTGGCGGCGATAGCGAAATCGCCTGCCATGATCTGGGCCTCGAGGTCGCGCTCGGGCGGCACGATCGCCACGTGTAAGCGGTCCAGCGGCTGGACGCCCGTACGGACCTGCTTGGGTTGTTGCCCGGCGGGCGGGGTGGTGGTGGCGCAACCCGCGATGGCCGCGGCGGCACCCATGACGACCACATATTGCCGCACTTGCTTGAACTTGGACCAACCGGTCAGCACACTACTCTCCGTTGTTTTTCCGCTACGGACAGGCCCATGCAAGCGCCCGGGGCCTTGTCAGCGCACAATGCGCCCTTAGCTTAGCCGACGCCACCCCTGCCGAGCGCAGCCGCCGACATGCCACTCATCGCCCTCGGGCTCAACCACCTCACCGCGCCGGTCAGCCTGCGCGAGCAGGTTGCGTTCGACGCCACGGTGGCTCCGGAGGCGCTGGGGGACCTTACCCGGCAGCCCGGTGTCGAGGAGGCGATGATCCTCTCCACCTGCAACCGCACCGAGCTGTACGTGAGCGTGGCCGAGGGTTTCGAGGCCGTGCCGGGCCAATGGCTCTCCCGGCAACACCGGTTGACCCCGCAAAGGCTGGACGAGTTCCTTTACAGCCATGCGGAACAGGAAGCCGTGCGGCACATGTTCCGCGTGGCCACCGGCCTGGATTCCATGGTGCTGGGCGAACCCCAGATCCTGGGCCAGGTGAAGGAGGCCTACCAGCAGGCGCGCGGCGCAAATGCGCTGAAGGCGCCCATGGAGCGCCTGCTCCAGCACACCTTTGCCGTCGCCAAGCGCGTCCGCACCGATACCCGTATCGGCGCCCACACGGTTTCGGTGGCCTACACCGCCGTGCGGCTGGCCGAACAGGTGTTCACCGACCTTCGCCAGGCCTGCGTACTGCTGATCGGCGCCGGGGAAACCATCGAACTGGCCGCCCGGCATCTCGCCGACAAGCAGGTGCGCCGGCTGATCGTGGCCAACCGCACCCTCGAGAACGCCCAGGAACTGGCCGGCCGCTACAGCGGTTACGCCATCGCCCTGGCCGACCTGCCCCGCCACCTGGCCGAGGCGGACATCGTCATCAGCTCCACCGCATCGCGCCAGCCCGTGGTCACGAAGGCCATGGTCTGCGATGCGATCGCCCAGCGCCGGCGCCGGCCCATGTTCATGGTGGATATCGCCGTACCGCGCGATATCGAAGCTGGGGTGGCCCAGCTGGATGATGTGTACCTCTATGGCATCGATGACCTGAAGCAGGTGATCGACGAGAACCGCCGCTCCCGCGAGCTGGCGGCCCGCGAGGCCGATGCCATCATCGACCTGCAGGTGGAACGCTACATGTCGTGGCGCCGCGCCCTGAACCTGCGCAACCCCGCCGTGGATATCCGCGTGGCGGCCGAAGCCCAGCGCGATGAGGTGCTGGCCAAGGCCCAGGCCATGCTGGCCAAGGGTCGCAGTGCCGAGGAGGCCCTGGCCTTCCTGGCCAACACGCTCACCAACAAACTGCTGCACGCGCCGAGCTCACGCCTGCGCGATGCCGCCCTTTCCGGGGACCTGGACCTGCTCCACGCGGCCGGCCGCCTCTACGGACTGGACCCGGACGACGACGTTTCCGCATGATGTACGGCTTGAGCCGTCCTTCGTGCCCCTAAATGACCCCGTCGATCCGCCGCAAACTTGAAGCCCTCGCCGAACGCCATGAAGAGGTGGGCCTGCTGCTGGCCCAGCCCGAGGTGCTGGCCGATGGCAACCGCTTCCGCGACCTCTCGCGCGAATACGCGCAGCTGGAGCCGGTAGCCGCATCGCTGAAGGAGCACGACGACGCCGAGCGCGAGCTGGCCGAGACCCGGGCCATGCTCGATGACCCGGACATGCGCGAGATGGCTGCCGACGACATCGAGCGGATTGAGCATCGCCTTACCGAGCTGGATGGCGAGCTGCAGATCCTGTTGCTGCCAAAAGACCCCCGTGACGAAGGCAACCTGTTCCTCGAAGTACGCGCAGGCACGGGCGGCGACGAGGCAGCGATCTTCGCCGGTGATCTGTTCCGCATGTACGCACGCTATGCCGAACGGCAGCGCTGGCACGTGGAGATCCTCAACGCCAGTGAAGGTGAGCACGGGGGCTATAAGGAAGTCGTGGCGCGCATCGAAGGCCGCGGTGCGTACTCACGGCTGAAGTTTGAATCGGGCACGCACCGTGTGCAGCGCGTACCCGATACGGAGTCGCAGGGCCGCATCCATACCTCGGCCGCTACCGTCGCGATCCTGCCCGAGCAGGATGAGGTGGGCGAGATCGAGATCCGCGATGGCGACCTGAAAGTGGACACGTTCCGTGCCTCGGGCGCGGGCGGCCAGCACGTGAACAAAACCGACTCGGCGATCCGCATCACCCACCTGCCCACCGGCACCGTGGTGGAGTGCCAGGATGAGCGCAGCCAGCACAAGAACCGTGCGCGCGCCATGAGCCTGTTGAAGGCCCGCCTGCTCGATGCCGAGCGCAGCAAGCAGAACGCCGCCGTGGCCGAGGCCCGCCGGCTGCAGGTGGGCTCCGGCGATCGTAGCCAGCGCATCCGCACCTACAACTTCCCGCAGGGCCGCATCACCGATCACCGCATTAACCTCACCCTGTACCGCCTGACCGAGGTGATGCAGGGCGACCTGGATGAGCTGGTCGATACGCTCACCCGCGAGAACCAGGCGGATGAGCTGCAGAGCCTTACGGCGAATAGCTAACGTTTGAGGACCTTGCCGCCTGCCGGCGGATCGCGCGCGAGTGCGCTCCTACAGAGGCGCGAGGGGATTTCGCAGGTTTTTGTAGGAGCGCGCTTGCGCGCGATCCCGCCACGAAGCCATGACGCTGCACGTGGCATCCTTGGGCCCAAACCACCCAAGGACACCGCCCCATGGGCAAAAAGAAGAAAGCTTACGAACACGCGCTTGAAGACCTGCAGGTCGAACTGGTCGGCCTGACCCGCTGGCTGCGCCGTACTGGCAAACGCATGGTGGTGATCTTCGAAGGCCGTGACGCGGCCGGCAAAGGCGGCACCATCAAGGCCATCACCGACAAGCTCGATACGCGCGCGGCCCGCGTGGTTGCCATGGGCAAGCCCTCATCGGAAGAAGAGAGCCAGTGGTACTTCCAGCGCTACGTGCCGCACCTGCCCTCGGCCGGTGAACTCGTGCTGTTCGATCGCAGCTGGTACAACCGCGCCGTGGTCGAGCCCGCCATGGGCTTCTGCACGCAGGCGCAATACGATGCCTTCATGAAGGCCTGCCCCGCCTTCGAAAAGCTGCTCACTGATGACGGAATCATCCTGCTTAAGTACTGGCTGGCCGTGGACCAGGCCGAGCAGGAAGAGCGCTTCGCCGAACGCGCCGCCGATCCGCTCAAGCGCTGGAAGCTATCGCCGGTGGACCTGAAAGGCCGCACCAAGTACGAAGAAATGGGCGACCTGCGCGATGCCATGATCCAGCACACGCACACCGATGATGCGCCCTGGTTCGTCGCCGACTTCAACGATCAGAAAGCCGGGCGGCTCAACCTGATCCGCCACCTGCTGGACGAGATTCCCGACAAGCTCTGCCCGGAAGAGGAAGTGGAACTGCCCAAGCTGAAGGGCAAGCCGCAGAAGGAACGGGTTACGGCGAAGGCGGTAAAGGTACCGAAGGTCTATTGACCCGGCGCACCGGGGGCGGCCGCTTCGGTAGCCGCCCCGTACGCGACAGGCGCAGCCACTGGCGCATCGCAAGCAGCCCGCCGATCGATTCGATGATCGCCGCCGGCACCCACATGATCACGCCGCCAATCAACTGGCCGGTCAGCACATTCATGGTGAAGGCGCGCCCGCAAATTTCGAAGATCGGGTAAAGGTCCGACCTTGAGAACGTCACGATCGCGCCCGCGACAATCTGCGGGGTCATGGTGAACGCGGGTGACAAGACGCGGATGCCCGGTGTCATGCGCCCCGGCGGCTTTGGCCGGTGATCGAGCACCAGCCACCAGTAGGCCAGCCCCGAAAGCACCATCGACCAGTTCATGAACCGGTAGATGCGCCAGTCCAGCATGGCCAGGGTCTGCATATCCGGGATAAGCCACACCAGGATGAGTGCCACGAACGAGAGCGTAACGAACGCAGGGTTCAGCAGCACGGTGCCAAGCACCCTGCCAGCGATACTGCGGCTAGCCTTGCGTAAGCGCACGCGCCACGGCAATGGCACGCCCGCGCGCAGCACCGTACCCGGATACGATGCGATCAGCAGCAGCGGCGCCAGGTGGTGCAGCAACACCTGCTGGATACGGTGCATGAAAAATTCATGCTCAAAGTAGTAATCCAGGTACGTGTGCAAGGACACGTACACGATGGCCATGCCTGCCCAGAAGGCGGCCTGCCGCGGCACGGGTACCCGCAACCGGCGTGAGCCCACCGCATAGAGCCACGCCACCGCGACGAACAGCACCAGGAAGCTCCACGAGAACTCCCACGGCACGATCCACTTCAGCAGCCCCCCGGCCATGGCGCTACACCTCCCGGCGCACGCGGCGCGTACGCCGCCAGCCGAACACCAGGCCAAATATGGCCACCAGCGCCGGTACCAGGATGATGTTGATGAACTTCAGGCGCAGGCCCAGTGCATCGATTTCGGCGTTGAGCTGGTGCTGCACATCGCGCAGCTCCTTGCCGATCGCCAGCTTGCGCTGCAGGTACTGCTCCACTTCCTTGCGCTGCTGCGCGGTCGCGGTGCTCGCCGTGGCAGCGCCCTTCCCCGGCTGCAATTCGGCCAGGCGGCGCTGGGTCTCGTACAACTCGTTCTCGAGCTCGCGCTTCTTGACCAGGAACTTTCGATCGGCCGCCGCCTGCAGGGCGCGCACACGTGTGAACGGGCGCTGCAGGTTCGCGCGGCCGCGGATCGAGAGCAACGCCGTGGAACCACCCAGGTTATCGACGATATTGGCGACGAAATCGCCGTTGTTCGCAAAGGGCGTGAGCTGCTGCTGGCCCAGCAGCGGCTGCGAATCGATCCACAGGCGATCGGATAACAGATCGGTATCCGCGATAAGAATCACCTCGCTCGCCGCAGGAGCTACATCCAGGTGGCCCTTCTCTTTCCGCTCGGGAAACGCCGTGTGGAAGGTATCGCGCAGGCGCGCCGCCAGCACGTAACGATCGTGGCCCGGCTCATAGCTCTCCAGCAGGGTCGAGGGATCGGTGGCCGCGTCACGCACTTTCTGTGCCGGCACGACCATGGATTCATCCGAGGTCTGTACGAGCGGCAGCATGCGCGCCCTGGTATTCGGCGCAAGCTCAAAGAAGCCAGCCGTGGAGAAGTTGATCCGCTGCAGGCTCGCCGTCACCACGTCATCGTGATTCAGGTCCTGCATGGAAAGGCCAAGCATGGCCGGATGCGGCACGCTGTTCCCATTGAGTTCGATGGTGAGCGCCTGCGACCGGTCCAGCACTACCTTCGTCGGGTCGTACACCACGCCCCACGCCTCAAACAATCGGCGCAGGTCAGAGTCGTGATCGTCCACGGTGCCGTTCGAATCAATGAGCGGCGCGGTGTCCATCTCGGCGTCCGGATCAACAAACACCACCAGGTGGCCACCGTGCAGTACGTACTGATCGATCGCGTACTGGGCGTCCTCCGGCAACTTCTTCGGGTGGATCAGCAGCAGCACGTCGATCGACGGATCGACCTGCTTGAGCCCATCCGCATCAAGGCTGGTCACGTTCGCCAGCTGGTCGAGCTGGCGCAACACGGTCCACGGCTGCTCGCCGATCACCATGTTGCCTTCCACCGGCAGTGTGCTGAGCACGCCGATCTTCGGCTTGCGTGGCGCGCCCAGCTCGTAAAGCAGCTTGGCGATGTCGTACTCCACGAACGCCTCGCGGGCGGGGTCGAAGAACGGAATGGCCTGCGAGCTCACGGCATCACCCGTGCCAGTGGTGCCGACCAGGCCAAAGAACACGCGCTCGCCATTGCTGCCACCGCTGGCAGGGGTCAGCCCGTAGCTCTCCGCCGCGTCTTCATCATCGGAATAAGGCACCGGATCGATCACCCGGAAGCGGATGCGGCCGTGGGCGCGCACCGCAATCTCGCGCAGCATCTCCTGGACCCGCTGTTCGTAGCTGCGCAACTGGGGCAGCTCGCGCGTTGCGTGGTCCGAGAAGTACAGCGTGAGGGTCAGGGGCTTGCCGAGGCTATCGACAATCCCCTGCGTGCCTGGCGTCAGCGTGTAAACGCGATCTTCGGTCAGGTCCACGCGCGCGGTCCGTAACGACATGGAACTGAAGCCGATCACGACCAGGAACAGCGCCGCGATAGCCAGCAGGCCAAGCCGAAGCGTGTTTGCCCGCGACAGGGAGAGCGACGGCAACTTCATCAGCGCGTCCTCTTCAGGTCGAGCACCACCACGGCGGCTCCCAGCCACGCGACGATCATGGCGCCGAAGTACATCAAGTCGCGCAAATCGAGCACGCCGCGCGCGATGGCGTTCGCGTGGCGGACGATCGAGAGCTGGCCCATGGCGCCGATGAGCTTGGGCGGCAACGAATCCTGGAAGAAATCCAGCACCTGCGGCTGCCCGATCAGCAGTAGCACGAAGCACACCGAGGCGGTAAGGATGAACGCGATCACCTGGCTGCGTGTCGCGGTGGACATGCACGCCCCGATGGCGAGGAACGCGCCCGCCATGAGCCAGCTACCGATGTAACCGGCCATCACCACGCCGTTATCGGGGTCACCCAGGTAATTCACGGTGATCCAGATCGGGAACGTGAGCATCAGGCAGATGCCGATGAAGCCCCACGCGGCGAGGAACTTGCCCAACACCGCTTGCGAAATGGTGACCGGCAGCGAGAACAGCAGTTCGAGCGTGCCCGAGGAGCGCTCCTCAGCCCACATGGACATCGTGACGGCGGGAACCAGCACGAGGTAGAGCCACGGGTGCATATCGAAGAACGGCTGCAGGTCGGCCAGCCCGCGGTCGTAGAAGTCGCCCGTATAGAAGGTGAGCACGCCGGCCAGCACCAGGAAGATCACCATGAACACGTACGCCACCGGGGTGACGAAGTACGAACGCAGTTCGCGGCGGGCGATCGCGGAGACAGCGCTCATGGGTTACCCCCGCGCGGCGCCGTGGTGATCTGGCGGAACACCTCGTCGAGGCGGCCCTGCTCAAGCTGGATCTCGGTGATACGGAGGTTTTGCTCACGCAGCAGGGCCTGCACATCATCCAGGATGGCCTGGCCGGGCTTGGGGAACACGGTAACGCGGCCATCGAGCGGATCGACCTCGGTCATGGATACGCCCGGGATGCGCGCGAGCATCTCCCGGGATACCCCGCTGCCCTGCGCACTGAACGACACGGCGCCGTGATACCGCGAGCGTGCTTCCAGCTCCGCCGGCGTGGCATCGGCCAGCAGCTTGCCGTTGGCGATGATGGCCACCCGGTTGCACAGGGCATGCACTTCCTCGAGCAGGTGCGTGGAGATGAGGATGGTGCGCTCGCGCGCCATGGCGTCGATAAGCATGCGCACGGAGTGCTTCTGATTGGGGTCGAGGCCGTCGGTGGGCTCATCGAGCATGAGCACGGGCGGATCGTGCAGGATGGCCTGGGCCAGGCCAACGCGGCGGCGCAGGCCCTTGGAGAGAGTGCCGATAGTGACCTCGAGCACGTCTTCGAGCTCGAGCCGCATGATGACCTCGTCGAACCGACGCCGGGCGACCTCGCGGTCGAGCTCACGGACGCGGATCATGAACGTCAGGAATTCGCGGACGGTCATTTCGGCGTAGCTGGGCGCGCCTTCGGGGAGGTAGCCGAGGGCGCGCTTGGCGGCGAGGGGTTCGCGGCGGATGTCGTGGCCGCAGACCCGGGCGGTGCCGGAGGTGGGGGTGAGGAACCCGGCGATCATGCGCATGGCGGTGGATTTGCCGGCGCCGTTGGGCCCCAACAGCCCGACGACCTGGCCTGGCTCGGCGCGCAGGGTCAGTGAATCGACCGCGGTCAGCGGGCCGTAGCAGCGGGTGAGTCGGTCGGTTTCGATCATGTCCCCTAATTAACGCACGGGGTGCTTTTGGTATCCACCCTGCGACCCTGCTCGCCTTCGGCCTCGCGGGGCTCGGCTTGCGCCATCGCGTTCTACACTTGAACGTATGGGCGGAGAGCCCTCGGTGCCCACCCTCGCTGCTCAGACAGGTCTCCAGCGTTCGAAAAGGATGCCGCTCCGCGGCCATGTACTGATTTGGCCTACGGCCGCGAACCGGGTGCCGGACGGGGGTTTTCGACTCGGCCTCCGTGCCTCGATCAAAAACGAGCGGGCATCCATGCCCGCTCCCGCCTGCGGCGGCTATTCCCGTCCGCCACCCTCGCCTCCGAAACTCGCCTCGAGGGTGGGCACCGAGGGCTCTTTTCATTCATGAGGTTGGGTTGGTGGGAGAGCCGGTAGGCCAAACGTTGCCGTCTGCCCCACCCCGCCGCGATGCGCGAGCCATACCGCTGCCTGTGTCGTCACGCCTTGCCGGTACGCACGTCAGCCTGAGGCTTTGCGATGACCCGCTCGTTGTAGTGTTGCGGCTGACGGGATGGCGCGTCGGGCCACGCCGTCGCTCTCCGGCCCACTCGCCTCAGTGATCAAACGAGCCTTCGGCGCCCACCCTCGAGGCGAGTTTCGGAGGCGAGGGGGACGGGAGGGAATAGCCCCGCAGGGGGGACGGCCATGGATGGCCGTTCCTTTTTGACGAGACACGGATGTCTCGTCGAAAAGCCCCTCACGGCACCCGGTTCGCGGCCGTAGGCCTAATAGGTACATGGCCGCGGAGCGGCATCCTTTTCGAACGCTGGAGACCTGTCTGAGCAGCGAGGGTGGGCGCCGAAGGCTCGCTGCCTCAACGCCCAAGTGTACAAAGCGAGGGCGCAGCCGAGCCCCCCAGCGCGATGCCGAAGGCGAGCCGTATCGAGAGCGCCAAAAGAAAAAGGCCGCGATTGCTCGCGGCCTTTTTCTTTTGCCTTACGTTGCGGCATCGCCGCTTCGTTGGCTTTTCGCGTGCAAGCACGCTCCTACACGTAAGCCGCTTTGCGGCTTACTGTGCAGCCGCCGTGCTGGCCGGGGCCGGGGCGGTGCCCGCCGGGGCCGGGGCCGAGGACGAACCGGCCGGAGCCGCTTCTTCCAGGCCAGGCTGCTTCATGCCGGCTTCCTGCTCCGGGGTCTGGTCCGGGAGGTTGTCGCCCTGCAGCGGCAGGTAGATCTCGAACTTCTGCTCGTCGTAACCCTCGATGGTGCCGTGGTTGTTCACCGGCGCCTTCGTCTGGATATCGTAAGCGCGGAACACGACATCGTCGTACTTGTAGCCGTGGGTCTGCGAGTAGGCGGCCAGCATCTGGCGCGTCTGCGGCAGGCCGGCACCGGTGCCGTTCCAGTCGGCCTTGAGGGCCTTGCCACCGAAGGCGAGCACTGCCTTCACGTTGCCATCGACCACGACGCGGCCGAACTTGTCCTTGCTACCCGGGGTGCCCGCATCAGCGGCGGCCGGGGCGGCCGAGGTCGAAGCTTCTGCCGGGGCCGAAGCGTCCAGCGTCGGGCGCTGGGCGGCGGTCAGCTCGACATCCTGGCCATTGATCTTCAGCGTGGTAGCGTCGATCTCGGCGGCCACGTCGAAGGTGTAGTTCTGGTCGCCCCAGTTCGTGGTGAACGTGATGCGCGGGCTCACGATGTTCACACCGAGCTTCTTTGCGGCAGCCTGGATCTCGGCCATGGCCTTGTCCGACGCGGTGTCGACATCGTCGAGCGTGCGCGGGGCCGTGGTGGAGACGAACAGGATGGGCTTGGCCGGCTGTTCAACAATCGACGGAACCATCTTGCTGTAGTCGATGTTGGGGATCGACGCCATCAGGTTCTGCAGGTTCGACAGGCTGAACTGGATAAGGGAATCCGGATCGCCGTGGATATACAGATTGCTGAAGCGGTCGACCAGGTTGAAGCCGTACGAGACGTCGTAGGCCCAGTTCACCTTCACGAGCTTCTGGCTACGGCCAGTGCGCTCGAGGTTGATGGTGAACTTCTTGTCGTGACCACGCCAGGAGTTCTCGAGGTTCCAGACGATGGTGCCCTTGCCGGCATCGGCGATCTGGGCGAAGCCCGGATCGATCGAAGCGATTTCGAGCGAGCCATCACCCACCTTCGGGTCGTTGGCCTTCCAGGAGATCTTCGAGCCCGGGCCGTAGGCCTTGCCCGAAAGTTCGAACTGGAGCTTCGGGTCGAAGGTGCGCAGGACCGAGTATTCCGGGAACCGACGGAAGTTGCTGAAAACGTCGTAAACCTGGCGCAGATCCTTGCTGATAAGCATTTCGCGCTCGACGTGTCCCGTCGAGGGCATGGCCACGCCAACGACGACGCCAAGGACGGCGACGATGACGATAGCAACAATGAATTCTAACAGACGCGTCATTCCACGGTTCTCCGAACGTCTTTGAACAGGCAGCCCCCGGCTGTGGAGTCCGCGCGGCCGCCCCTGAAGAATCGGCCCGTGACATGGGCATGCCAGTGCCGAAAGATCCGATGGTAGCCGGTCATGGCGCCGAGCGCCATTGGGTCCCCTGCCCTTTTTCCCAAGCTGGCACAACCCGAAAAATTCCGGGTCACGCCGGCCCGGTCAGCGCCCCGTCAGACGATGCCCAGCTCCAGGGCCTTCAGCACGGCGCGGGTGCGGTCGCGCACGCCCAGTTTGGAGAGGATATTGGACACGTGGTTCTTCACCGTGCCCTCGGCCACGCGCAGGGAATTGGCGATTTCCTTGTTGCTGTAGCCACCCGAAAGCAGGCGCAGGATCTCGGTTTCCCGCTCGGTGAGCGGATCCGGCTGTTCCAGGCTGGAAAACTGGTTCTGGATCCGGCCGACGCCCGCCAGCAGGCGCTGGGTGACCATGGGCGCCACCAGCGAGCCGCCGGCGGCCACGGTGCGCACCGCCTCCACCAGCTGGTCGAGCGAGACATCCTTTAGCAGGTAGCCCCTGGCGCCGGCCTTCAGGCCCGACAGCACCAACTGGTCGTCATCGAACGTGGTCAGGATGATCGTGGGCGGCAACTCGTTGCGGCCGCCCAGGGCCTGGAGCACCTCCAGCCCGCTCATATTGGGCATGCGCAAGTCCAGCAGCACCACGTCCGGGCGGATCTGCGGAATGGTCTGCACCGCCTGGGCGCCATCGGCGCATTCGGCGACCACGCGGATATCCCCGGCAAGGTCGAGCAGTGAACGTATGCCCTGGCGAACCAGGTTCTGATCGTCAACGAGGCAGACGGAGATCATGAAGGATCCTCGGAAGGAACGGGGATGGTGGCATGGGGAGGCGCCAGCGGGCTATCGGTCAATGGCTGACGCGTGGGGGCGTGGGCCAGGACCTGGGCCTCGCCAAGCGGCAGCCGGGCAGTCAGGGCGAAGCCGCCCTCGGGTGTGTCGCGAAACGCCACGTTGCCGCCGAACTCCGCCAGCCGCTCGCGCATGCCGTTCAGGCCATTGCCGGGGCGGAAAGGGCCGGCCACGCCCGCCGTGCCGCGGCCGTCGTCGCGGGCATCCAGGCAAAGCTCGTCGGGGCCGGTATGGCGGAACGTAAGCCACAGGTGGCGGGCGTTGGCGTGGCGCACCGTATTGGTCAGGATTTCCTGCACGCAGCGCAGCAGCATCTGGGCGCGGCGCGGATCTTCCACGCCAAAGCGCGGGGGAATAGCCAGGTGCACCGCCAGGCCCGGCACGCCTTCGGTCAGGCTGCGCAGCGCCTGGGTCAGGTCGATGGCATCGTCCTGGCGCAGCTCGCTCACCACCTCGCGCACATCGGCCAGCAGCTGCTTGGCCGTGGTCTGCGCCTTCAACACGTGCTCGCGGGCCGTATCGTTGGTCAGGTGGCTAGCCACTTCCAGGTTCAGGCTGAGCGCAGTGAGGTGGTGGCCTACCAGGTCGTGCAGGTCGCGGGCGATACGCATGCGTTCAGCAATACGGGTGGATTCGGCGAGCAACGCCCGCGTGGCGCGCAATTCGGAGTTCAGCCGGCGCAGCTCCTCGCGCTCATCCGCCTGCTGGCTGGCCACCATGGAGGTGATGAACATCAGTGCAGAAAAGCCGAAATACAGGCACGCCTGCATGATGGCCAGCAACAGGTTGTACGTGGGTAGCTGCATCATCACCGGCACCAGGGCCAGGTGCGCTACCACCATCCATGCCATGCCCACGGGCAGGCTCACCAGCCACGGCACCACGGCCGCCACGATCACCAGCAGCAGCGCGGAAAGGCCGCTCTTGCTGAGAACACCGATCGCCAACGCCGTGCCCGTAAGGATCACCAGCACGGTGACCCGGGTCGGCCCATCGACGCGGGAGCCCAGGCTGCGGGTCAGAAGCCAATAAACCAGGCCAAACAGCAGGTAACAGCCGGTCCACGCCAGCAGCGCCACATCGGGGATCTGACCCGGCTCGGAGCCGGCCCGCTGCAACGAAAGCGGCAAGCCCACGCACAGGAAGACGAAGTACGTGGCGTACCGGAGCAAGCGGACGTGGTTGAACTGAACCTTTGACATGCACGCATCATAGGCCTTCGCGGGCCGCGCACCACCTGACTGAAGTCACGTAGGGCGCACGCGGCAAGCGCTGGCTTTACAACGGTTTTACATCCGCTCCCACGCTCCCCGGCAGGTGCCGGGCGTGCCATAATGCCGCGCATCGGGCGGCCTCGGGGGCCGCCTTTGTCGAAACACCTGGATCGGAGTAACGAATGGCCCTTGCCATCCGCGACGTGCGCGAGCACGACCTGGATGCCGTGCTGGCGCTTAATAACGAAGCGGGCACGGGCATCCTCGCCACCGATCGCAGCCGGCTGCGCCACCTGTACGAGATCGCCCACTATTTCCGCGTCGCCGAACAGGATGGCCGCATCGTTGGCTTCCTCATCGCCATGCGCCCGGATGCCGATTACCAGAGCCCGAATTTCCGCTGGTTCCAGGCCCATTACGAGTCGTTCGTATATATCGATCGCATCGTTATCGAACATTCGATGCGCGGCCACGGCCTGGGCCGCATTTTTTACTGTGATGTGCAAAGTTATGCCGAGGTACGCGTGCCGCTCCTGACCTGCGAAGTTTTCCTTGAACCCCGTAACGACCAGACGGTGCTGTTCCACGGCACCATGGGTTTCCAGGAAGTGGGCCAGCAGCGCATGGGCACGAATGGCCCCAACGTAAGCCTGCTCGCCCGCGAACTGCCCAGCTTCCCGTTCGTCCGCGAACGCTACCTGGAGCAGGATGGCCTGCCCGATGTGCCGTGGCTCGCTGAACGCGCACGCCCCGGCCACCGCGGGGTGGCAGCATGAACGCCCGCGCCGAATCCCTGGAAGCCGCCTGCGACCTGCGCTTTGGCCAGGTGGGTATCGCCTGCGTGCGCGTGCGCCGCGTGGATGCCGCCGCATTGGTCGATGAGCTGGAACGCCGCGTGCGCTCCGCCCCGCAGATGTTCAACCGCGCCGCCGTGGTACTCGATCTTTCGCACCTGCCCAAGCTGCCCGACGATGGCATGGTCGATGCCCTGCTCGAAGCGATCCGTAGCGCGGGCATGCTGCCGGTAGGTATCGCCTACGGCACCAGCGAAACCGAAGCCCTCGCCGAGCGCATGAACCTGCCGCTCATCGCCAAGTTCCGTGCACAGTACGAACCCGGCCAGGGCGAAGCGGCCGCACCGTCCGTACCTGCCGCGGCAGCTTCCGCGCACAGCACCCCGGCGCCAGCAGCGGCTCCGGTGGAAAGCGGCACGACCATCACCGCGCAGCAGCACACCGGCAGCGCCGTGCGTTCGGGCCAGCAGGTGTACGCGCGCGAACGCGATCTGGTCGTCGCCGCGGCCGTAGCCAATGGTGCCGAAGTGATCGCCGATGGCTCGATCCATGTGTACGGCACCCTGCGTGGCCGTGCCATGGCCGGCGCACAGGGCGATGAGACCGCCCGCATTTTCTGCTCCGATTTCCGCGCTGAACTGGTGGCGATCGCGGGGCACTATCGCGTGTTCGAGGACATGCCCAAGGAATTCGAAGGCCAGGCCGTGCAATGCTGGCTGGATAATGGAAAACTCATGATCGCGCGCCTCTGACGCCGGTCCTAACCGTTTTTTGCGGAGATATCTCTTGACTGAAATCATCGTCGTTACCTCCGGCAAGGGCGGAGTCGGCAAGACCACCACCAGTGCCTCTCTCGCGACCGGCCTCGCCATCGAGGGCAAAAAGGTCGCGGTCATCGACTTCGACGTCGGCCTGCGTAACCTCGACCTGATCATGGGCTGCGAACGCCGCGTGGTGTACGACTTCGTGAACGTCGTGCACGGCGAGGCCACGCTCAAGCAGGCCCTGATCAAAGACAAGCGCCACGAAAACCTCTTCGTGCTCGCCGCGTCGCAGACGCGCGACAAGGATGCCCTCACCCAGGAAGGCGTCGAGAAGGTGCTCGAGGAGCTGACCAAGGAAGGCTTCGACTTCGTGGTGTGCGATTCGCCCGCCGGTATCGAAAAGGGCGCGCACCTTGCCATGTACTTCGCCGACCACGCCGTCGTCGTCGTGAACCCGGAGGTCTCCTCCGTGCGCGATTCCGACCGCATCCTCGGCCTGCTGGCGAGCAAAACCCGCCGCGCCGAGAAGGGCGAAGATCCGATCAAGCAGCACCTGCTGCTCACGCGCTACAACCCGAACCGCGTGGAAGCCGGTGAAATGCTCAGCGTGAAGGACGTCGAGGAAATCCTCGGCATCTCGGTGGTCGGTGTGATCCCGGAATCGGAAAACGTGCTCGCCGCATCGAACGCAGGCGTGCCGGTCATCCTCGATGACAACTCCAACGCCGGCCATGCCTACAAGGACACCGTCGCCCGCATCCTGGGCAACGAACGCCCGCTGCGTTTCATCGAGCCGGTGAAGAAGGGCTTCCTCAAGCGCGTCTTCGGAGGTTGAGCATGGGTATCCTCGATTTCCTGAAGCGCAAGCCCGAGCCGAGTGCAGGCGTCGCCCGCGAGCGCCTGCGCATCATCGTCGCCCAGGAGCGCTCCACGCGCGGCGGCCCCGACTACCTGCCGCTGCTGCGCAACGAGCTGCTGGAAGTGATCCGCAAGTACGTGAACGTCGATGTCGAGGCCGTGAACATCAACCTCGAACGCGATAGCGGCCACGAGGTGCTGGAACTCTCGGTCGCCCTGCCCGACGGCAAGCCTGCCTCGGCATGAGCACGCCCGATCCCGCCGACGCGGTGCTCCGTGTCGGCGCCATCGGCTTTGACGAACCCCGCGCCCTGCTTGCCGAACACGGCCTCTCGCTGATCGAGGTGGCCGATGGCGAGCCCATCCCCGGAAGCTTCTGGGGCGATACCGAGGCGGGCATCATCGGCACGACGGTTTATGCGCGGGCGGATACGCCGGTGCATTCGCTGCTGCACGAGGCCTGCCACCTGATCGTGCTGCCGGAAGAGAAGCGCGCGCTGGTGCATACGGATGCGACCGATTCCATCGAGGAAGAAGACGCGACGTGTTACCTGCAGATCGTGCTGGCCGGCCACTTGCCGTCGGTGGGTTCGCAGCGGCTGATGGAAGATATGGACCGCTGGGGCTATACGTACCGGCTGGGTTCGACGCGCGCATGGTTCGAGCAGGATGCGCCTGAGGCACGCGCGTTCCTCCTTGCCCGCGGACTTCCTGTCGCCTAGCTCTGGTTGGCGTGAGGCCAAGAGCCGCCGGTGCCCACCCTCGCTGCTCAGACAGGTCCTCCGCGTTCGGACCGGAGTGCGCCTGCGGCGCAAAAGTACTTACTTGGCCTACGGCCGCTCTCTTGTGCGGAACTCGCCTCGAGGGTGGGCACCGACGGCTCTTTTGACCCATGAGGTTGAGTGGCGGGAGAGCCGCGGCATTGTCTGCGGGGAGATCAGTGCGTTCGGACACCTGCGGACGGACAGCGGCTTCGTCCGCGGACAGGGGTGGTCGTGTGGCGTGGTTCGGCGCAAACGGCATCGTGGCGCCGTTTGTGGGCTGTCGGCGGGATTGGCACGGCGGATGCAACGTCTTGGGCAACGGGGGCCTGGCCCCAATCGCCCCACCTCACGGAGCATCGCCATGAAAACTGAAACCTTCCTGCTCAAGTCCTTCTTCGTCGCGGCCGTGCTGACCTGCGTGTTGGCGATGGGCTCGTTTGTCACGGCCAGCGCGTCGCACCTGCCGGCGAATGTGGTGGCTGCTGCGAGGTGATGCGTTACGGCGTCATCGCTGCGTAGGCTGATCGCGTGCAAGCACGCTCCTACACGAGCCTGGCGTGCCCATTCATCCGATCGCGATACCGCCCGTAGGAGCCGATCCTGTGGGCGACATGTTTCGCGAGGCACGCAGGCCCTGCCGCGGCATCGCGCAAGCTGTCGGCCACAGGGTGGCTTCCTACAGGGCATGGCGGCACAAGATGCGAGCTCGCCCATCACGCCACCTCATGGGTGAAGAGAGCCGTCGGTGCCCACCCTCGAGGCGAGTTCCGCACAAGAGAGCGGCCGTAGGCCACATAGATAAACCATGCGCCGAAGGCGCATTCCGCACCGAACGCGGAGGACCTGTCTGAGCAGCGAGGGTGGGCACCGACGGCTCTTCTCCTCAGCACCACAAGGGCGAGGCGGCGCAGCCGCTGGTGACATGCATTCGCGAAAGCGAATGAACCGATTCACCAGCGCGAAGCCGAAGGCGAGCCGTTAGCCCGGCTCGTTGCGTTCGATTTGCGATACCACCTCGGAAGCAGCACCCGCCGTGGCGCGTGCCAGACGGCGGCGTTCCATCGTGCCGTACCACACCCACGCCGCCAGCCCCGTCAGGCACAGCGACGTCGCGCCCAGCGCCAGGTACAACATGCTCGACGACAACAGCGGGGACAACACGCCCGCGATAAACGCCGTCGTGATCAAACTCCCAAACGCCTGCACCGACGACACCCCACCCCGCTGGTTCGGGAAACGATCCAGCAACAGAATCGTCAGCGTCGGGAACGCCATCTGCACGCCACAGCCATAAAGCGCCAGCGGCACCGTCGACCACGGCACACGCGGCGCATCCAGCACCAACGCAAAGAACAGGCTGAACGCGCAGCTCGACAACATGGCCGCATAACCCCAGCCCACCGTCTTTGCCGCACTCACCCGCCCCGCCACGCGGCCTGAAATGAACGCACCCGTGACCATGCCGGTCACCGTCGGCACGAACAGCCACGGGAAACCATCGGCACCCAGGTGCAACACATCCCGAATCAGGTGCGGCGCCGAAGCGATGTACAAAAACAGCCCCGAGAAATTCACCGAACTCGCAATCGCCAGCGGCCAGAACGGCAGGTCACGCGCAATCGCCACATAGCCACGCAGCAACGGCCGCGGGCGAAACACCGTGCGCTTCTCGACAGGATGCGATTCCACGAGGAACCGCGTGATGCCAAACACCAGCAACACCGTGAACGCGGTAAGCGCCCAGAAGATACCGCGCCAACCATCCATGCCCAGCAACCACGCACCGACGATCGGCGCGATCGCCGGCGCGATGCCGAAGATCATCATCACCTTCGACATCATCCGCTGCGCTTCTTCACCATGCATGGTGTCGCGCACGATGGCCCGGCCCACCACGATGCCCGCGCCACCGCACAAGCCCTGCACGATGCGACAGCCCAGCAGGAAGCCAAAGCCCGGCGCCAGCGCCGCGGCGGCCGAGGCCAGCGCGTAGATCCCCATGGCTACCACGATCACCGGCTTGCGCCCGTAGGCATCGGAGATGGCGCCATGGAACAGGCTCATCACCGCATAGGCCAGCAAGTACACGCTGAGCAGCTGCTGCAGGGCCACCTCGCCCACCCCGAAGGTGTGGCCGATATCCGGGAAGCCCGGGAAGATGGCATCGATCGAGAACGGCCCGATCATGCTGAGGGCCGCGAGCAGCAACGGAAGGTGGCGCCGCGGGTCGCGGGTCGCGGAGGTCATGGACCGTCAATCTGTACCGGGGGAGGCAAACAGTATAGCTGTAAGTCGTGCTTGCCCTCGGCCCACGCCCGGTGCCAATAATCAGCCACGGAGGTAGCGCCACGCCGCGCGGGGCGGCGAGCAGGGTCACCCGGAACCCATCCATGAGCCACGATTCAGCTTCCCTGAAGGCACGCGCACAAGGCCTGCTTCAGCAGGCAGGTATCACGATCAACGGCCACCGCTCGACCGATATCACCGTCCATGATGAACGCACCTACGCCCGGGCATTCGCCCACGGGTCGCTGGGCCTGGGCGAAGCCTATATGGACGGCTGGTGGGATTGCGCCGACCTCGCGGGCTTCATGGCTCGCGTACTCAACGCCCATCTTGATGACTCCCTGCGTACGCTGGATACGCTCGTTGCCCACCTGAAGGCGCGCTTCCTCAACCTGCAGCGCGGCGACCATGCCTGGGAGGTGGGCCGCCAGCACTACGACCTGGGTAACGACCTGTTCGAGGCCATGCTGGGCAAGCGCCTGGTGTACTCGTGCGGCTACTGGGCCAACGCATGGAACCTGGATGATGCCCAGGAAGCCAAACTCGACCTCATCTGCCGCAAGCTCCAGCTCACCCCGGGCCAGCGCATCCTCGATATTGGTTGCGGCTGGGGCGAGGCACTGAAGTTCGCCGCGGAGCGCTATGGGGTAAGCGGCGTGGGCATCACCATTTCGAAGGAACAGGCTGAGTACGCACGCGAACTGTGCCGTGGCCTGCCCATCGAGATCCGCCTGCAGGATTACCACGAAGTGGATGAGCGCTTCGACGCGGTGCTCTCGGTGGGCATGTTCGAGCATGTCGGTGGCAAGAACTACCGCCCGTGGTTCGAAGTCGCCCGCCGCTGCGTCCGCCTGGATGGCCTGGTGCTCTTGCACTGTATCGGCAGCAATGGCGCTGCCGGACGACCCGATCCATGGATCGAGAAGTACATCTTCCCGAACTCGGTCATTCCCTCGATGGCCCAGGTATCGAGTGCACTGGAGAGCCTGTTCGTGGTCGAGGACTGGCACAACTTCGGCACCGATTACGACCGCACGCTGGTCGCCTGGCAAGCCAATTTCGATGCTGCGTGGCCGCGGCTCTCGTCGAACTACGATGAGCGCTTCCGCCGTATGTGGCACTTCTATCTCGGCTGTTCCGCTGGCGTGTTCCGCAGCCGGCGCGATCAGTTGTGGCAGCTCACGCTGTCGCCACGCGGCGTGCCTGGCGGGGTTCGCGTACCGCGCTAGACATAACGACCACCTCCCGGCCCGTAGGGTCGGGGGGATGAATACCCCGCGCGACGCCATCGTCGAAACCGATGTCCCGGCCCGCCTCGATCGCCTCCGCTGGGGGCGGTTCCACACGCTCGTCGTGGTGGCACTCGGCATCACGTGGGTGCTCGACGGCCTCGAGGTCACCATCACCGGTTCAATCGCCGGAGCCTTGAAGTCCAGCCCGGTGCTGCGCCTGACCGATATGCAGATAGGCCTGGCCGGCAGCATCTATCTCGCCGGTGCGGTGGCCGGTGCCCTGTTCTTTGGCTGGCTCACGGACAAGCTCGGCCGAAAGAAACTGTTCACCCTGACCCTGGGGCTTTACCTGGCGGCAACGGCCGCCACCGCGCTTTCACCGAACTTCGCGGTGTTCGCCCTGTTCCGCTTGTTGACCGGCGCGGGAATCGGGGGCGAATACGCGGCGATCAACTCCGCGATCCAGGAACTGATCCCCGCACGCTATCGGGGACATACCGACCTGGTGATCAACGGCAGCTTCTGGATCGGCGCGGCACTTGGCGCGCTCGGCGCCGTGGGCTTGCTGGATAACGGCTGGTTCAGCCCGGAGATCGGCTGGCGCCTGAGCTTCGGGTTGGGCGCGATCCTTGGGTTGGGGATCCTGCTGCTGCGCCGGTGGATCCCGGAAAGCCCGCGCTGGCTCATGCTGCATGGCCGGATCGGGGAAGCCGAGGCGATCGTCGAGAGCATCGAGAAGCGCCTTGGCGCGAGCCCACCCACCACGCCACTGACGCGGCTCAGGCTTCGTCCTCACGCGGTGACGATGGGTGACGTGGGGCGCACGCTGTTTCGCGATTACCCGAAGCGTACGCTGCTCGGTGTCATCCTCATGGCCACGCAGGCCTTTTTTTACAACGCGATCTTCTTCACTTACGCGTTGGTGCTTGGCCGCTTTTACGGTGTGGCCGATGCCGATGTCGGTCTTTACCTGCTGCCGTTTGCCGCTGGCAATTTCCTCGGGCCGCTCCTGCTGGGGCGGCTATTCGATACCGTGGGCCGCCGGCCAATGATCGCACTGACCTATGCCATGTCCGGCCTGCTGCTCTTCGCGACCGCATGGCTTTTCGTGCACGGCATGCTCAATGCGCGCACGCAGACCATCGCCTGGAGCGTGGTGTTCTTTTTTGCCTCGGCAGCGGCCAGTTCGGCCTACCTCACTGTGAGCGAGAGCTTTCCACTTGAATTGCGCGCGCTGGCCATCGCCTTGTTCTACGCCTTCGGCACGGCGCTCGGCGGCGTCGCCGGGCCGTGGCTGTTTGGCACGCTCATCGGCACCGGCGGCCGCGGCCCCATCGGCTGGGGCTACGCGCTGGGTGCACTGCTGATGCTGATGGGGGCGGGGGCGGCGTTCCGGTTCGGTATCGCGGCGGAACGACGCGCCCTGGAGGATGTCGCTACCCCACTTGGTCACGCCGACTAAACCAGGCGCTTACCGCACCGGCCTCGGCACCTGGCCTTCCCCGGCGTGCGCACCCGTGCGCTCAAAGCGCTTACGCACCATGCGACCGATGGCATGCAGTGCCGGCTTCGCATCATCCATCCGGAACACGTGCAGATCCGCATGCATCCACTGGCCGACGATATCCAGCACCGAGGCGCCCTGCCTGCGCAGGCTCGCGATATCGTGGTACAGATCCACGCAGTAACGCCCGGCAGGATACTGGCGCGGTGCACGCGGCACCGGTAGTTCCTGGGCATCGCGCCACGCCATGTCGCACACGTTCACGCCGCGGCGCGCGGCAAATTCCACATAGGTCCACGCACGCGTGTTGACCTCGATAATGCGGAACTCGCCATCGCGTGGATCACGCTTTAACTCGGCGCTGAAGATACCGCGGTAATCCAGGCCATCCAGCAGCCGCCGTACATGCCGTTCGGCTTCAGGGACCGCATCGAGCGGAATCGCACGCGAGCAGGAGCTGTTGCCGAAATCCGGCGGGGACATGCGCAACCGCCGCCGCGCGAACAGCCCAGGGTAGGCCCCATTGGCGTCGCGGAAACCATCGATGAAATAGTGATCCGTCGGCGGGCCCGGTACGTATTCCTGCGCCATGACGGAGAAGCCCTGTGCATGGAAGCGCGCCCACGCATCGCGGAGCCCGTCGCGTGAATCCACCCACACACCCTTCGCACCCACCACGTCACTGAAGCGCTGTGAGTTCACCGGCTTGATGAACACCCGGTCCAGCTGGTGCATGGGCACCTCAGCGACATCAGCGAGTGTCGTGAGACGGAACGTCCTGGGGTGTGGGATGTGGGCTGCCGCCACGTACCCGGCAAATACCGCCTTGTCCTGCAACAGGGACTGCACGGTGCGGGTCGAGCTACACACGAGGAAGCGCGTCCCGACATCGCTGGCCGGCAGGTGCGTGAGCCACATGGCCGCATCGTCCGCGCCCGGGATGATCACCGCCCGCTCCAGTGGCATTTCGCGCAGGGCGTCGAGCGCCTGGGGGCCGGGCGTCCCGTCCCACGCCGCTCCTGGCGTAGGCCGGTACCACCGCGAACGGGTGGCCATGTCCCCGGGCGGGCAGGCCACGTAGGCGGGAATACCGGCAAGCGCAAGGCTGCGCAGGATACCGACGGCGGTGGGCCCACGCCCCATCACGATGGCCGGCACGCGGCCCGCTGCGACGTCACCCATGGAGAATCCCCTGCCAGGAAGCGACCGCGACGGCGGCCACGCAGGTCTATCTCAACGCACGCAACGCACAGCGGCTAGTCGACCGCTCGGCCTATGCGCTTTGCACGCTCAGGGCGAAAGGCACACGAAAGTTCAGGCGCCTTCCTGTCCGCGCTGCTCGGCAAGCGCGGCGTCGATCGCTGCATCCATCGACAGGGCGTTGGCGCGGGCCGCGGCGTTATCGAGCATATCCAGCACGTTCGCTACGGCCGCATCAGCCACGGGTACGGGCACGGCCGCCACCGGAAGGGCGGCGGGGGGCGCCTGGATGGCATCGGCGCTCATTTCGGTGGCGTACTTCACGATCTTCACCGGACGGCCATCGGCATCGAACATGGGGTTGTAGGTGGCTTGGATCCACACCACGCATTCACCCTTGCCCAACCGGCGATACAAGCCCGCATCGTGCAGGCCCGAACGCAGGCGGCGCCAGAAACCGATATAGGCATCGGAGCGGCTTTCGCGCTC
Organism: Luteibacter sp. 621; assembly: GCF_050435445.1. Classification (NCBI taxonomy): domain Bacteria; kingdom Pseudomonadati; phylum Pseudomonadota; class Gammaproteobacteria; order Lysobacterales; family Rhodanobacteraceae; genus Luteibacter; species Luteibacter sp. 621. Next base: position 100,828 of record NZ_JBNDKI010000010.1, read on the forward strand.
ATCCACGAACAGGCTGTGGTGACGGCCCTGGATTTCATCCAGCCGGTAACCCACGATGTTCAGGTAGGCGGGGTTGGCGGTCAGGACCATGCCATCGAGCGAAAACTCGATCACACCCTGCGTTTCATCTGCGTTTTGTTGGCGCTGGCCCGCGTCGGCGGCACGCCCGCGCTCAGCGGTAATGTCCGCACCGTAAACCACGATGGCATCAAGGCGGTTGCCACGCCCCATGCGGGGCACGTATACGGCCTGCAGCCAGGCATCCTGCCGGGCACCTTTCACCCGGACCTGGTCGGCGACCTCCTCGCCACGTGACAGCGCGCGCCAGAGGTGCTCGGTGTCATCCACGGCGAACACCGCCTGGAACGGTTGCCCCACCAGGGCGTCGGCCGTGGTTCCCAGCGCCGCAAGGAATGGCTTGTTGGCCGAGCGGATGACGCCATCGGCACCCAGCTCTACCACGGCAAAACGCCGACCCAAGGCGGCCAGCGTTAATCGTGCCAGGCGGCCTTCGCGCCCACCCCAGAAACCCATGCCCATGGAGGCACCCTGCCCTTCATCGAATTCGAACTGGTTTATCGGCCAGGCAAGGGCCGGGCTTTAGTCCGGGCGAAACCTGCGTCACGCCTTTTTCTTCACGGCCCCGCTAAACTTGTACCACGCCATCTGTTTTGTCATCAGGGGAATCCAGGCCGTGCAGGCACGCAATTTTGAAGTTTCCGTCGTCCACCCGAATGGCAAGGCCGCGGTCGAAATCACGTTCAACGAAAAGGTCCACGGCCTGTCGGGCGACACGCTGTGGCTGTCACTGGAAGAAGCGGCCAGCGTGGAAGATGCCGAAGCGCTGCGCGCCCTGCTGGAGCGCGTGGGTCACCGCATTACGGTCACCAACGTCCGCTGATCAGCGGGCGCCCCTTACGCCTGGGCCGGCACTGTCGGTGACGGCCACCTGCAGGGGCACCACGCGTGCGGTGACATGGTGGTTCACGCCATGCACCTTGCCGCAGCCAAGGCACGGCCTGACCCGGCCCAGGCCACCACGACCGGTACGGGCAGGCGCCAGCAGGCACCCACACACGTAACACGAGGCCAGTGCGCCGCGCTCCCAAAAGCGGATGCGCAGCGCCTGCACGGCGACGATAGCGACGCCGGCGCACACGCCACCGGCGAGCAGCCAGCGAGGCAGATGCGAGTACAGAAGGAAGTTGCCCAGTTCGCCCGGTAGCGCCTCGCCGGCGCGCAGGGCAGCGGCCGCGACAGCGCCCGTGCCCAACGCCAGCAACCCAGGCGTGAACATACGCAGATACATGCGACCCACATAAGACATGGCTGCTTCCCTCCCCTGGCCGGCGCACCCGGCAGGGGAAGGTTGTCGGGGCGAGGGTCTAGCCGCCGTGAATGGCCACCACGCGCGCATCCTCAAAAGGTCATATTGAGCGAAAGGCGCCCACCGTGGTCGGACGCCTTGCTGGCGAACTGGCCCGTGTAGCTGGCATCCAGGTGAACGGCGGGGGCAAGGCGAACCACCAGGCCGGCATCCACCACGCCAGCGCTGCGCGCCAGCGGGGCACCGGCTGTTGTGAAGCCCGCACCACCCTCGGCAAATCGCAGGCGTGCCTCGGGCACGGTATCGCCCCAGGCGTGCTGCCAAGCGAGGGTCGCCTGCACGCCGAACCGCGCCTCCCTGTCCAGTGCTGTGCCCAGGTGCACGCCTGCGCGGCCGGTGGTCACGTGTGCATCGTCGGCTCCCACCACCAGCGTACCGGTACCGCCCTGCTCGCTGGCCTTGTCGCCATGCCAACGAACGACCGCCGCCTGCACGAAGGGTTCGGCTCTCCAACGGCCCGTTGCGCCAAACCCATACCCTAACTCGGCGAAGCCCTGCGTCGTATCGGCATCACGGCTCGCGTAGCCACGTGTGGTCGTCGTACCGATCGCGATGTCGCGCCGGGTATCGATGGTGTGGTGCGCCTGCACCAGGCCGCCAGACAGGTGTAGGGCATCGAACGCCACATCGCCGTAAAGGCCAAACTGAGTGCCCTTCACATCGGCCGAGCCACCCGATGCCCGCTCGTGGATATTCTGCGTGACATGGCCAAGCACGGCGCCGATGCGGCCACTCTGCCCCACCGCAAGATCCGCACCGAGCAGCAAGCCACTATCGCTTGCATCAGTCTTCGCAGCGTTGGCATCGCCGTCGTAGTCTGCATCGCGGCCAAGCGCGCTGATCCATGTCGAAACACGCCCATCATCGGCACGCTGCCCGCCCGGCAGGTCGGCATCGGCGAGGTGGCGTGTCACGGCATCGCGCACCTGGCGCTGGCTATCCATCACGGCGCCCTGGACGCTGGCATGCAGGGTGCCCGAGAGCGACGTGAACGCCGTGCGCGCCGAGGTGGCATCCAGGGCCACCAGGCGGTCGTAGACCGCGGACCCCGCGCCCATCGCGCCTGCGGCAACGGCCACGGCACGCTGATTCGGGGTGACCGCCGCATCCTCCAGCGCAGCCGCGTTACGCCGAAGGATGAGGCTGATATTGCCACTGTCGCTATATGCGATAAGGGTGTTGAGGAAGGCAAAATTGCCGTTGATCGATGCAAAGGTGCCTGTCGTACCACCCGCGGCGGTCAACAGATCGTATTTTGTATCAGCCACCCATTGGGCCCCCTGCGCGTCGATGACGAGCCGGGCACCTTGCTCGATCGTGGCATGCCCACCGACGGCGAGGGAGCTGGCACTGCCCGTGAGCGCCATGATCGCCAAGGTGCTGTCGGCGCTGAACGTGACATCGCCGGCGACGTTGAGCCGGCCCGTCGACCGGCCGTGCAGCACGTCGCCCGGCATCACGTAGCCATGGGTGACGACATCGCCAAGGATCATGCCTGTGCCGGAGAGAACAGCCCGGCTGGCCACGTACACATTGCCACCGAGCAAGCCCGGTGCCACGCCGGAGACAGCCACGGGCGAACCTACCTGCAGCGTGCCTTCCTCGACCATCGTGTTACCAGTGAACAGGCTTTGTCCTTCCATGCCGAAGATGCCGGAACCCGTCTTGATGAACGTGCCGTTGCCGTCGGTGTTCGCCGTGGTACGGCCGCTCCCCTCCTGATGGATGACGATCGTGGCGTCGTTCGTGATGTCGCCACGAATCGATGCAGCATCGCCGACCAGCGTGCCTTCACTCACCACCGTGGGGCCGGCATATGTGTTGGCGGCAGCGAGCACCAGCGTACCGGGCCCCATCTTGTGCAAGCCACCCGTACCCGTGATAGGGCTCGCGACCGTAAGGCTGTTGGTTGGATCATCGATGTCGATGCCACCCGCCAGCGCTCGTGTGCCGAGGCGGATATCTCGCGCGAGCGGACCCCAGCCCCACGACTCGATCGCAAGGGTGCCACCATCGAGCGTGATATCGCTCCTGGGGGCGCCCAGCGCGTAGTCCGTCCAGGTTTCGAGGCGCCCTCCCGAAATCGTCAAGCCGCCGGTCCACGTGTTGACCCCGTTGAGCGCCAGCGTGCCGTAATCCGCCTTGACGAGCCGCGTATTGCCGGTCAAACCGGAAAGGATGCTTGCGTACATATAGCTGCTGGTCGTGTTGCCATCGCCGACGCGCACGACGGTCTGGCCATTGGCATCGGCGACCAGCGCCAGCTTGTCGCCGCTCACGATCCAGCCCGAGCTACCGAATTGCATACCCTTCGTGCCAACCTGGCCTGCGCCATTGTCGACCGTCACAAGGTTCGCATCGCCGTCGAAGATAGCGAAGCCTGGCTGGGGCAGCATGGGGCCGGTCACCACGGCATTGGCGTCACTCCAGTTGGGAGCCGTCAACGACCAAACGCCAGGGCCCCCGCCACCCCGCAACCCGTGTTTTTGCCCATCGGCATTCCAGAACTGCAGGTCCATGCCTTGCGCATTGTAGAGATCGATCCGCCGGTTTATGACATCGCGCGCCAGCCACATCTGCGCGCCGGACGGCTGGGCCGCCAGCATCAGCTGGCCCGCGGATTCATCGAGCTGGCCGCCCCAGGAAAGGATCCTGTAAAGGCCCGCACCCATGTTGCCCGCATTGGCTACGTTCAGCGCCACGTTGCCTTCGAACCGCACGTCGCCATCGACCTGCACCGCATCCGCACTGCCCGGCGTCACGAAGTTCGGCCCCGGCGTGCCCACATCCATCAGCAAACGGCTACCGTTACGCATGAGCAGCGAGCCGACATGCAAGGTACCGATACCGTCGCCTGGCGCAAGCGTGCCGTTGGTTTCCACGGTGACCGCACCAGCGATTCGCCCTGTGCCCCCGAGCGTGGCGGCGCCAGCCACGGATACGGGACCATCCTGTAGCGCGGATGCGTGGGCCGCATCGCCCACCAGTAACGTGCCCCAGGCCGCGCGAGCACCGGCCGCGTTGCTACCGTGCCCGTTCAGTGAAAGCGTACCGGCACCGGCTTGCGTCACCAGCCCGTTGCCACTCACATTGCCGTCGAACACCGCGCGATCGCTGCGATTGAAAAGCAGGCTGCTGTTATCCAGCCGGATGTCGCCAGCGAGTGATCCTGTCGTACCCCCGTTACCGATCCACAGCCGGGTGTTGAGCAGTTGGGTGGCCGGCGTGGTTACCTGGCCCATGGCGATGTAGGCGCGCGGATCGAAATCGCCCACGCCAATCAGCGACAGGTTCGATGCAGCATCGATCCGGCCAAGCCGGGTTGGCGAAGTGAAAGAGGCGTAGCGGACATGATCGCCATCGAGGTTCACCAGGCCGCCGACCTGGTTGACCTGCGAGCTCGTTGGTTGGGTCCATCCGCCCAGATCGATGTCATGTCCATTCGCATCGATCGAAAGGTCACCGCCCACGGTGAGCGTAACGATCTGATCCTGCCGCACATCCCCGTTGGCCGAGAGCGAGATGGAGCCTGTGGCTGCATTCCTCGTGCCCAGGTAAATGGCATCATCGGACACCACCGTGGCGTTACGTACATCCAGCCCATCGAGCCGTATCGGGGCGCGGGAGGCCAACTGGAGATCGCGCGCCTGTGCGGCGAAAGCCCCGGTGAATACGTTACCGGGGCCGGTGGCGTCGATATCATGCCCGGGGGCATCGATGCGGGCGAAGCTGCCCACCGAGGTATCGCGAATCGTCGTGTCCACCGTGTTGGACATGGCGAAAGTCCCGGCGACGGTCAGGTGATCGACCAAGCCAATGCGGTTGGCATCGGTGTAGGGGCCGCCCGATATGTGCAACCCGCCATCGACCGTCCCGGTCATGGTGTTCACGATGAGAGGGCCGGTGACGAAGCCCACGCTCGCGTTTGCGGGCGTATCGAGGACCAGGCGGTTCGCCGTCACCGGCGCTTCAAGTGTGACGGTAGGTGCCCTGAGGATCAGGTCGCCTGATGTCGTGATGGATCCCGACGAGTTGGAGGCGATCGAGCGAGCCGATGAAAGCGTGATATCGCCATCCGCGATGAAAGGCGCTTCGAACCACATGACGTCGGCGGAATACAGGTTGGCCGCGCCGGCGACATGCACGCTTCCCCGCACCCACAGCGACGCACCGCTGTTGATATCGACGTGGCCGCCCGCACCGGTGAGGGTCGCCGCGGCCACCTGGCCCATGCCCGAGCCGCCATACGTACCATCGGGGAGCAGATGGGAATCGATGGTCGTCACCAGTTGCAGGTCCTGGCCGGTCGCCAGGTGCAAGGTGCCGCGCGTCGCCGGCGTCGAACCGCTCACGTCGATATGGCCGGATACTTCGAGGTAACGATCACCCTTCAGCCACACGTCGCCGCCGGCCACTGCACCTGCACCGTGCACATCAATGGATGCACCGGGAAGCATGGCAAGGGTTTGTGCGGTAGCGAGGCGCAACGCGCCGCCGGGCGACTGGTACGCGCCAGTGAGAACGATGCCGTTATCGTTAGTGAGAGAAACGACTCCACCCGCTTCCCAGCGGCCATCCAGCCGTGAGACGGTGTTACCGCTGACGACATGCGTGGACGATTGGCCCAAGGCCTGGATGAAACGGAGCGTCCCGCCCGCTCCGATGGAGAACGAACTCCAGTCCACGGCGAGGTTGGGACTCAACTGAGACACGACCAGCAGATTGGGGGCGCTATCGTCGAAAGCCGCGTTGCCAGCCTGGATGGATGGGTCCGCAGGCAAGACCGCCTGCGCGCTGGCGGGATTGCCAAGGGCGGCGGCGAGCGCCATCGCTAGTGCGCTAACGGCCATGGCGGAACGACGCGACCGCCGCAAATGCACGGAGCGGCGTGCTTTTGTCGCTTCCGATGCCACCTGCACGACGCGCAGCGCCGCGTTCCAGACAAGCTGGTACGTCCTGTTCATCCCGGCTGTTCCCCCGTACCGTCATCCGTGGCGGGGGAATCCTCGCCCTCCCTGACGGTCCGCGGAAGACCTTACCGAAAGCCGCAAGTTCTTGCTACAGGCTCTCGTTGTGCGGCGCCGCAGGTCAGCGGTGGCGGGGCGGGCATGCGCCCGCCCCTTGCGCTCAGATCAGGCCTTGGCCAACTCGCCGTAGCTCGGCGGGCGGTCTTCCGGGGCCTTGCCGTAGGCCTCGTTCGGCTCGGCGCCCATGGTGAACACCAGGGTGCCGCCGGCCGTGATTTCCTTGTGGCTGATCCAGGTCTTCGTCCACGGCTGGCCGTTCCAGGTCACCGACTGGATGTACGGCTTGCCATCGCCGTTGCCCTTGGTCTCAATGGTAAGCACCTTGCCGCCGCCGACCTGCACCTGGGCGCGATCGAGGATGGGGCTGCCGAACACGTAGTTCGTGCTGATCGGGTCCACGGCGTACAGGCCCATGGCGCTCATCACGTACCACGCGCTCATCTGGCCGCAATCCTCGTTACCCGGCAGGCCATCCGGCTCCGGCAGGTACATGGTGTCCAGCATCAGGCGGACCTTGGCGGCCGTCTTGTGGTGCGAACCGGTGTACGCGTACAGGTAGGGCATGTGGTGGCACGGCTCGTTGCCGAACGCGCACTGGCCCACCATGCCGGCGATATCCGGCGGGGCGTTGTCGGGCAGGGTCGGGTTGGCGTTGAACAGCGCATCCAGCTTCTTTTCGAAGCCCTGCACGCCACCGAACAGGTCCATGTAGTTGTACAGGTCGTGCTGGTTCAGGAACGTGGCCTGCCAGGCGTTCGATTCGGTGAAGTCGCGCCACTTCTTCGAATGGCCAATGGAGATCGGATCGAACGGCTGCAGCCACTGGCCGTCATCGCCCTTCGGGCGCATGAACTGCGTGTCCTTGTCGAATACGTTGCGATAGTTCTGCGAACGCGCACGCAGTGCCTTCGCCTCGTCGGCGTGCCCCAGGTGCTCGGCCATGCTGGCCATGGCCCAGTCGTCGTAGGCGTATTCGAGGGTCTTGCTGACCGCTTCGCCTTCCTTGTCGCTGGGAATGTAGCCCTTGGCGCGGTAGTACGGCAGGCCGAAGTAATCATCCTGCATGGCGCGGCGGCGGAACACCGGCCAGCCCTTCTGGTAATCGATGCCGGTGAAGCCCTTGGCCTGCGCCTCGGCGACGACCACGGCCGAGTGGTAGCCGATCATGCACACGGTCTCGATACCCTGCAGCGGCCACACCGGTGCGCCACTCGGGCTCTCGGCGGCCAGGCGCACGATGCCGTCGACCAGGTCAGGCACACGGTCCGGCTGGTACAGCGTGTACAGCGGGTGCGCGGCACGGTACGTATCCCACAGCGAATAGGTGCTGTAGTTGTGGCGATCGGCTGGCAGCGTGTGCACGGCCTTGTCCATGCCGCGGTAACGGCCATCGATATCGCTGAACACCGTGGGTGCGAGCATGGTGTGGTACAGCGAGCTGTAGAACGTGCGCTTGATCTTGTCCGATTCGCTGTCGATCTGGATCTTCGACAGTTCGCCCGCCCATTCGGCCTCGGCCGACGCGCGCACGCCATCGAAATCCCATGCCGGGATTTCGCCATCGAGGTTGCGCATGGCGCCATCGATATCGACGCCGGAGATACCGACCTTCACCAGCAACGGTTCGCTGCTGGCCTTGTCCAGGTGCACCGCAGCCTTCAGGTGATTGCCCTTGGCTTCCGTGGTGCCAGCCGGCAGCGCCTTGTCTTCGTCGTACAGCGTGATCGACGACGCCGGGCGCGACAGCTTCATGGCGAAGTAGATGACGCGGCCCGAAGCCCACTGCCATACACGGCGGCCGCCGACGATCGTGTCGTTGCCGACGATGCGCACTTCGGCATCGGTAACGCGGCACGCTTCCTTCGGGTTGTCCTGGTAACCATGCGCCAGGTCGAGCAGCAGGTGCGCGTCGCCTTCCTTGCCGAACGTGTAGCGATGGATACCGGCGCGCAGCGTGGCGGTGAGTTCGGCCAGGATATCGTGCTGGGTCAGCTTCACGCGGTAGTAGCCCGGGTGGGCCTGCTCGCCGGTGTAATGCGAGCGGTAGCCCTTTACGCCGGTCTTGTAGCCCTTGGGCGCCTTTTCACCGCTGATCTTCTTCGCGTCGAAACGCGATACGTAGTTCACGCCGGCGTAGTCACGATCGCCCGGCTGCAGCAGCACGGGGCCCATCGTGGGCATCACCAGGAAATCGAGCATATCGGCGGCGCCGGTGCCCGAAAGGTGCGTGTGCGAGAAGCCCATGATCGAACCATCGCCCTGGTGGTAGCCGGATGAACCGTCCCACTCGGCGTTGTACGTATCGGGGCTGAGCTGCACCATGCCGAACGGCCGCGTCGCACCCGGGTAGGTGTGACCGTGGCCGCCGGTACCGACAAAAACGTCGACGTAGCGCAGGACGCCATCCGGGGCGGTGCCGCCGCCTGTGGTTGGCGCTTCAAGACCGTGCTTGACGCCCGCGGCCATCGCGGAGAGGGAGCCGAGCTGACCGACAGCCGTTGCGGCGGCCATGCCCTGCAGGAAACGTCGACGTGTGACCATGAATTACTCCGGCAAGCGGCGGGTTCAGACCCGGCGCAGTGAATCAGGATTCTTTTCAGCGAGGTGGATCACCAGCTCACCAAACAAGGTGTTGGCCCAGGCGAACCACGAACGGGTGAAGTTCTTCGGGTCGTCCTGGTCGAATGCTTCGTGCATGAAGCCCGTGCCGCCATGCGTGGTCTTCAGCATATGCAGGCACTGGCGCTGCTCAGCCACATCGGTCGTGGTGAATGCCTTCATCATGATCGACATGGGCCAGATGTAGCGCAGGCCTTCATGCGGGCCGCCGATACCTTCACCGGCCGTGCCCTTGAAGAAGTACGGGTTCTTGTTGCTCCACACCAGCTCGCGGGTGCGCGCATAACGCTTGTCGTATGCCGTGGTCTCGAGATACGGCAGCGCAAGCAGGCTGGGGACGTTCGCGTCATCCATGAACAGCTGGTTGCCGTAGCCATCCACTTCGTACGCCCAGTATTCGTCCTGGCCGTTGCGGATCACGCCATACTGTTCAGTAGCAGCAGCGACTTCGTCGGCCAGCGCGTGGCACTCGGCCGCAAAGCCCTGGTCGCCGTAGAACGTGCCATGCATCTGCGCCAGGCGGCGCAGGGTCACCACGGCGAAAAGGTTGCCCGGGATGTTGAACGGCAGCGTGGTCGCATCATCCGAGGGGCGGAATTCCTGCACGATCATGCCGATCGGCTTGGCCGGCGCGCCGAAGCCGTGCAGCATCTGGCTATCGGTGGGGTTAAGCGCCGGGCGCTGGAAGTGGTACGGGCCCAGGCCATCCTTGCGCTGCTGCTCCTTGAACGTCTTCACGATCAGCTGGGTCGCGGCGCGCCAGCTATCGTCGAACGGTTCGCGGTCGCCCGTGGCCTGCCAGTAACCGTGCGCCAGGCGCACCGGGTAGCACAGCGAATCGATTTCCCACTTACGCTCGGCCACGCCGGGCTTCATGTCGGTCTGGTCCTGCTGCGACCAGTCCATGTTGCTCTTGGCCTTCGGGTCGGGCATGAAGGCGTTGGCATACGGATCGATGCTGATGCAGCGGGCCTGGCGGCGAATGAGGCCGCGGAACAGCTTGCGCAGGGCTTCATCCTTCGCCACCAGCGGCAGGTACGGCCACACCTGGGCGGAGGAATCGCGCAGCCACATGGCATCGATATCGCCGGTGACCACGAAGGTATCTTCGAAGCCATCCAGGCGGCCTACTTCGACCGTGGTATCCAGCGTGTTCGGGAAGCAGTTCTCGAACAGCCACGCCAGCTCGGGGTCGGCGATCTTTTTCTTGGTGGAGGCAAGCAGCTTTTCCACCGCCTCGCTGGTGAACTTGCGCTTGCCTACCGGCGGGCGCTTGCTCTCGAAACGCGGCGCCGCCAGGGCGGCCGTGCTGAGGCCACCAGCCACGGCCAGGCCAGGTGCCAGGGACAGCCACTTGATAAGGTTGCGGCGGCTCGGGTTCACGGGTGGGTCTCCTTCAGTGCATCGACCAGCGAGGTAACGGACAGCGCCTGACGAAGCGTCGCCGCGTCGGCCTTACCGGAAACAAGGATGTCGCGGCTTTCGCCCGGCAACAGATCGAAAGCGTTATCCGCAAGGCGTACGTCCACATCGCCTGTATCTACCCACACCGCGCGCGCCAGGCGCTTCGCGGTCACGGTGATGACCAGGCCCTGGGCGGTCTCGTGCACGTTCGTCGAAAGCTCGGGCTTCGGCAGTGCCAGATCCTTCGCCGCACCGAAATACAGCAGGTGGCTGGCGACCGGCTTGCCCTGCTCGACCAGATCAAAGGCAACAACCGTGCGCTTCGGGTCGGCGCCCTTCAACAGCGCGGCGTCATCGGCCTTGAGCACCGAGGTGCTGGTCAGTGCGGTGGCGTGTACCGGCTGGTTGCTATCGCGGAGCAGCTTGCCATCCATTGCGTACACACGGGTACGCAGGGTGGCGTCGAAATCCTTCACGCGATCGGAGACCGCAAATACCTCGGTGTGGCCATCGCGGCGGATCGGCACCACATCCACCGGCGCGTAGAAGCGCTTGGCGTGGAACTGCAGGGCCTTCCAGCGGTTGAAATAATCCACGCTGGCCCAGGACGCACCCGGCCACACATCGTTGAGCTGCCAGTACAGCGAACCCATGCTGCGCGGGCGCGCGCTGCGCAGGTGCTCGGCGGCCAGCTCGATGCCTTCGGCCTGCATCACCTGGCTCAGGTACACGAACGACGGGAAGTCCTTCGGTTCGCCGTAGCCAGCACGGATGTACAGCAGCAGGCGCTGGTTGCCATCGCCGTTGGCGAACTTCTGGTGCGCGCGCATCACCTTCGATTCCGGCTGCATGTCGCCGGCTTCGGCAAAGGCCTTGATCGTGGCCATGACCGGGAACGACTGCAGGCCGTACTCGCTCTGGAAGCGCGGGGTCATGTCCAGGTAGTGGTCGATCGGCTCGGAGCCCGACCAGACCTTCCAGTAATGGAAATCACCGTCGCTCTCGACGTTGGCCGGGCCTTCGTAATCGGTGCTGGGTGAGCTGGCCCAGTACGGCACGTTGGGCGAGAGATCCTTCACCACGCCGCGCAGGGTCTTGCCGAACAGCTCGCGCATGCCATCGTCGATCTTCTTCACCTCATCGGCGTTGACGAACTTGCGGAAGTCCTGGCGATCCGGCCAGTCGTCCCAGCCGGTCTGCACTTCGTTGTTGCCCGCCCACAGCACAATGGAGGGGTGGTCGCGCAGGCGGGTGACCTGCTCGATCGCCTCGACGCGTGCATTCTCCTGGAACGCCTTGTCGTACGGGGTGATCGCGCCGCCGTACATGAAGTCCTGCCACACCATGATGCCCATGCGATCGGCCAGGGCGTAGAAGGCATCGGGCTGGTAGGTGCCGCCACCCCACATGCGCAACATGTTCATGTTGGCATCGCGGGCGGAGGTGAGGATCGCTTCCATCTTCGCCGTGGTGACACGGGTGGGGAAGCTATCGAACGGGATGAGGTTGGCGCCCTTGGCGAAGATAGGGACGCCGTTCACGACGAAGGCGAAGCCCCTGCCCCACTGATCCTTCTCCCGGCGCAGCTCGACGGTGCGCAGGCCGGTGTCCTTGTCGGCGGAGGCGACAGGTGCGCCATTGGCCACGACATCGGCATGGAAGTGATAGAGGTTGGCATCGCCGTAGCCCACGGGCCACCAGCGTTGCGGGTGCGCGATGTCCACCGGTACGGCGAGTTGGTTCTCGCCCTTCGCCAGTGTGACGTTGCGTTCTTCGTGGCCCTTGGTGCCATCGGGCGCGGTCCAGTCGACCTTCAGCGTGGCGGCACCGGCCTTGTCGGCGCGCAGGTCGAACGCGGCCTGCAGCTTCGCCAGGTCGGCACCGACATGGTCCTGGGCCACGTGGAAATCGTTGAGGCGCAGGTCGTCCCATGCTTCCAGGCGCACCGGCTGCCAGATGCCGGCGGTGAGGTAGCGCGGGCCCCAATCCCAGCCGTACTGGTAGTTGGCCTTGCGCACATAGTTGGAGGTCTGCTTGCCCTTCGGCTCATCGCCGAACGAGGAATCGAACTCGCCCGGGAGCGAGTACGGCTGCTTCATCAGCCACGGCAGGAGCTTGGCCACCGGCGAGGCGAAACGGACATCCAGGGTGTTCTTGCCCTGCTTCAGGGCGCCCTTCGCGGGCAGGCGCCACTGGCGGAACATGTTGTCCGCGCTCAGCACCTTCTTCCCGTTGAGGGAGACGTCCGCGAAGGTATCGAGGCCGTCGAAAACAAGATCGACGTGACCACGCGCCAGCATGGCCGCGTCCACGTCGAAGTCCAGGTGGTAATCCCAGTCGGCCAGCCCGACCCATTGCAGGCTGGCTTCGTTATCACGCCAGAACGGGTCCTGGACCCGTCCCAGCGTGAGCAGATCGGTCTGGACGGCACCCGGCACGGTGGCCGGCTGCCAGTCCTTCACTTCGGGGTGCGCATCGCTGGCCGCCACCCCGGGGGCGAGGCGGAACCGCCAGCCGGCGGAGAGGTCTTTCTCCACCGACGTAGCGGCGCTGGCCGCTCCCGCGGCAAGCAGGAGGGCCAGGGCCAGCGACGCGCGGGCCGTCACAGCTTGAAGCCCAGGGTCACGGTGAAGGTACGACCGTTCTTGTAGGCGTTGAGCGGCTCAGCCGGGGTGTTGTTGTACACGAAGTAGGTCTCGTTCAGCAGGTTGGTGGCATCCAGCGAGACACGCATGTGGTCATTGATCTGGTAACCCAGCGACGCGTCCAGTTCACGGAAGATGCCGGTGATCTGCTGCGACTGCAACTGGGCGATCGAGGTGAAGTACGACGAGCGCCAGCTGTAGGTCACGCGGGCGCTGTACGGGCCCTGCTCATAGAACGGCGAAATGGTGAACGCGTTCTTCGAGTTGTACGGCAGCGGGAAGTCGTTGCTGGTCGTCGCATCGGAGTAGGTGTAGTTCGCCAGCATGCCGAACCCGTACTTGAAGTTCTGCTGGTAGCTGATCGAGGCACCCTTCACCTTGGCCACGCCGGCGTTGATCGGCACCTGCATCTGGTACACGTCATCGCGCAGGTTGGTCAGGTTGTAGTGGGTCTCTTCCACGTTCGTGTTCAGGATGTAACCCGAAATACGGCGGAAGAAGAGCTCCGCGGCCAGCACGCTGTTCTCCGAGAAGTACCACTCGGCCGAAGCATCGTAGTTGGTCGACTTGTACGGGCCCAGGTCGGTGTTGCCACGCGAGCCGGTGAGCGTGCGGTCATCCAGCGCCACGTACGGGGTCATCTGCTGGTAGCGCGGGCGTGCCATGGTCTGGGCGGCGGCGAAGCGCAGCGTCAGGGCATCGGTCGCGTCATAAGCGATGTTGAACGACGGCAGCCAGTCATGGTACGTGCTGCGCTTGTTCACCGGGGCGTACTGGTTATCGCCGACGAACTGGTAGCCGTTCACCGTATCGCGGGTGCGGTAGTAGCGAACGCCCAGGTTGCCGCGGTAGTCGTCGCCGGAGAAATCGCCCTGGATGTAGAACGCGCGGTTCTGCTCGGCGACGCTGTAGGTGGCCTTCGGGTCGAGCGAGACGTGGCCGTTCTTGATGCTCTGGATGTAAGCCTTCATCAGGCCCGGATCGATCGTGGTCCAGTCACCCATGTTGCCGGCCGAGTTCAGGCCGCTCAGGAAGCCGCTCGGGGTACCGCCGTTGGCGAAATCCGCCAGCGACAGGCCGTTGCCATCCTGGCTGGGCAGCTGCGCCGAATAGGCGTCCTGGCCGTCCAGGTGGTTGGTGGCCTTGATACCCACTTCGATCTGGTTCAGCGGGCCCCACTGCACATCGTGCGAGAAATCCGCCTGGAAGTAACGCTCGCGGTCGTAGCTGGGCGCGTAGCTGTAGCCAGCGCCGTGGGCGAGCATCGCCGAGGGGTTATCCGGCGTGTTGTAGTTGATCTGCGGGTGCTGGCCATCGAGGTTGTAGTTGAAACCGCCGAAGCCCTGGAACTGCATGTTGTAAATGCCGTCCGAACCACCCGTGGAACCGGTGTAGCCGATCTGCGACGACGCGGTCCAGCCATCACCGAACCAATCGGCGCGCAACTGGGCGACGCCGGTGTTCACGGTCGAATCGCGCTCGTAGCCATCGAGGTAGGTCGAGGTGTTGGCGTTGTAGCTACCGCTGGTGGCCACGCCGTTGTTGAAGCCCAGCGCGGTGGCGTTGGCGGCCGAACCGGACCATTCACCGTAGTGGCTCTGGTTGAAGTTGTTGAACTTCTCGGTGACGTACAGGCCGGTGAAGTTCAGCTCGAACGCTTCGTTCGGCTTCCACTGCAGGCCAGTGGACACGCCATCACGCGTACGGCGCTGCTGGAACCACGCGGTGTTCACCGCGGTCGGGTACACGCCCTGCTGGTTCGGCGACACGACGTTCGGGTTGAACTGGTGATCCGGGTTGGTATCGGTCGGATCGTTGACGCGCTGGTAACCGAACACTTCGGTGCCCTGGCGGTCGATGATGCGATCGGAGTGCATGAGCGAGCCGATCACGCCGAAAGTGCTGTCCTTGTTCTTCCAGCTGTACAGCACGGAAGCGTTCGGCTTGCCCTTGTCGGCGTTGTCGTTGTAGCCGTAGCTGACGCTACCGGTGAGCGTGTTCGCCGGCAGGTCGAGCGGGCGGCGGGTGTTCACGATCACGGTGCCGCCGATCGAACCCTCATCGATGTTCGCCTGCGGGGTCTTGTAGACCTGGGCGTTACCGATGATTTCCGAGGCCAGCAGGCTGTAGTTGAACGAACGGCTATCCGGGTTGTTCGGATCCGAGGTCCAGTTGGTCGAGGCGACGGTCTGGCCGTTGAGCATCAGGCGGTTCAGCGCCGGGTCGGTGCCCAGGATGCTGACCTTGTCGCCTTCACCGAAGTTACGGTCCACCGACAGGCCCGGCAGGTGCGAGAGCGATTCGGCGACGTTGGTGTCCGGGAACTTGCCCACGTCTTCGGCCGAGATGGCATCGACGATGGAATCGGAATTGCGCTTGAGGTCGAGCGACTTCTGCAGCGAGGCGCGGATACCGGTGACGGTCACGCCCTGCAGGTTGGCGGCATCCTGCGCGTTGGCGTCCGTCTGTGCGGCGTCGGCCTTCTTGGCAGCCGGGGCGGCCGGGGTGGTCGTGGCCGCATCCTGGGCCATCACGCTACCCGAGGCGAACAGCCCGGCCAGGATGGCCATGGAAAGTGCGCTGAAACGGTGGTTCATAAGAGTGTCCTGGGGAGGGGGTTTTCGCAGGACGAACGCAACCGCACGGGCTCGCGCCCGCGTTAGTGATTCATTCGGCCTTCGGTGTTTTTGTTTAGTGCCCTGCGTTACGCCGCGGTGGCGGGGTTCGCCTTGTGGGGGAACCGTGGCGTAGTGCGCTGTTGCAGCCGTATTACTGAGCAGATTTTTAGGGGCCGGTGACAACGATGTCAACGGTTTTTTTAACTCGATCTAAAGACAACCATTACACCATAGTTGCTTGTTTTTATTGTCTTTTTCTGAAAAACCAGTTTCGTGCAGTGCGGAAAATTCTCATAACAATTTGGATCGATCCACTACCCCTCCCGCGTGGCCCGCCATTTCGCTAAACCCTGCTCGCACCGGGAGTTTTTTCCTTGCGCCCACCGGTGACCGGCATGGCATCACGCCTTTGCCATCCATTGTTGCACCGCAGCGTAAAATTGGGCGGGTTACCGGGGTCTGGCGACCGTGCTACCCGCTTTACCGGTTCATTCGCTAGCGCCAATGGGGATTTTAGCGGCGGTCGCCGCCTCGGACTTGGGGGGAGGAAGCTGCGGGTGGGCAGCCCCCTAGGGCCGCCCACCCGCGCACTGGGTACTGAGGCATATGGACGGAAGGCCACTCGACCTCATGGGGAGGTAGTGCACCGTGAAGAAATACGGCTCGCCATTGTCGAACAAGACGTCTGTCCTAACCTTTCTATCGGTTCTCGTCTTTCAGGTTGTTTGCGCGCGCCTCTCTAATCAAACCGAACGGATTTGTCTCGCAACCTGCCCGTGCGAATAGCTGATCAGAGGTTACCAGGCTGAACCGGCACGCGTCGTAAGGAAGGAGCACATGTGTCGCAACGAACTCGCCAGTGTCGAACTGGTGCCACAGTGCACTTGGCAAATTCCAACTTGAGTTCATCGTAAAGATCGAAATCAAAAAGCCCCTCGAACTTGATTTGTCCGCGGAGTGTTCTCGGGATCGGCCTGGCCTCGAGCCACTGGAAGTATCCATCAACATTTGCACTCGGCATGCAGTTGGTGTCGTCAGGCGCGGCACATACGGAAAGGAATCTTCTCAGCTGCGCACGGCACCTGCATTCTCCGCGACGAAGCGCAGCAAGGGCGCAACGTGAATAAGCGAATACGGGTCCGGCGGGATGCCATGAGCCATCGCGGCAGCGGTTCGCATTGCGAACTCGCAATCATCCATCAAGCTTCCGACGTGGATTTTCGGCGAGGCATTCTGCATGTCCCACATCTCGGCAGCCGCAACCTCCCAGTAGAAATCCTCGGAGCCGTCTAGCTGAAACGTAGTCACCCCAAGATCAGCGACGACATGATCTAGCGCCGCGACGATAAGCTTTTTTAGTTCATCCACTTCGATCTGCATTTCGTTCCTCACACAACAGAAGTTGTTTTGCGAAATTTGCTAGCTTGTTCTCCAGATCCTGAGCTCTTCCGTCAATGATTCGCCGATCTATTTCCTCCCCACGCTTCCCAAGTATGTTCTTGTTATCGTGAGCGTACGGGTCAGCCAGCCAGGACGACAGCCCGCGACCAGCCCCGATGCGGTTTATCGGCGCAATGCCTCAGGCCACGCGTGATGGCGCTCTCGAGTCCTAAGATCCGTCCCTGGAAATTCATGTCGTTTCCCCTGCCTTGTGAATCGTTCTACGTGCGATGCCGCGGATAGGGCTCGCCTGCCCGTGACCGCCGCAATCGTACGTTGCGCGTCGCGATGACGTATGTAGGGGAAGCCCCACAAAACGCCGTCGACAGCATTGAGCCAAAGCGGCGACTAGCCGGGACTGGCGACGCTTTAGCCATCTCACGGCCGACTCCGACAGAGCGCCCACCGGAGACGACCTGATCTGATCGACACAAGCATTCGTGAAGGCGAACCAGTCGGCTTACCACCCGGCACGAGGCGTAAGGTTTTACGAAGTCCAACGCGCAGGTAAACGCGAACGATAAAAGCCCGTTGCAGACAGCGCGCAGTCACCCGCCGAGCGAGAAGCTCAGCCCACACACCCAAGGAAAGGCATCACCGATGTCACGAGCGTTCCGCGACGTATCCCTGAAGACCCTGCTCTCGGCCGCCGTCGTGACGGCCCTTGCCGCGTGCAACCGCGAACCACCCACGCAGGCCGCCGATGCCCCCGCTGCCGCCGCCACCGCCCCGGCGCCCGATGTCCAGGCGGCACCCTACCAAAAGCCCACCGCCGAGCAGCTGTACGCGCTCGTCGCGCCGATCGCCCTCTTCCCCGACAACCTCGTGGCGCAGACGCTCGCCGCCTCCACGCACCCCGACCAGGTGGATGATGCCCGCCAGTTCGTGCAGGGCCATCGCGACCTGACCGGTGCCGCTTTGATCGATGCCGCCGACGGCCAGCCGTGGGATCCCAGCGTGAAGTCGCTGGTCGCCTTCCCCGCCGTGCTCGATCAGATGGCGAATAACGGCGAATGGACCGACGCACTCGGCCAGGCGTACGCAAACCAGCCTTCGGATGTCATGAACGCGATCCAGGTCATGCGTTCGCGCGCGCAGGCCAAGGGCAACCTGAAGAGCACGTCACAGCAAAAGGTGCAGGTGGTCGATCGCGGCGAGCCGGTGTCGCAGACGGTCGTGGAGCAGGACGAGATCGTGGGACCGCCGGCACAGACCATCGAAATTGAACCGACCGACCCGGGCGTGGTGTACGTGCCCGAATACGATCCGGATGTGGTGTACGGCGAGCCTGTTTATTCCACCGTGTACGAAACACGCTACGTCGAACCCTCGTACGGCTATCGCGATGCCGCGATTGCTGGCGTTGTCGCGTTCGGCGCGGGCATTGTCGTCGGCGAACTGTTTGCCCACCACGATCACCACGACCGCCCGTGGGGCTGGGATAGCTGGCACACCTCCTGGGGCGGGCACCGCGATGGCGGCCGCCCGGCCGTCGTGTACGACAACCATCCCTATGTTGTGAATCGCACCGTGGTGAACAACCGCTTCGTCGATCGCTCGGTGCACATCGACAACCGGCACAACTTCAACAACACCTATAACCGCCCCGGCGAGCCGCCGCGCGGTCCGCAAGGCGTTGGCGCACCGCCGCCGCGCCCGGCCCAGCCGGATTACGCGCACATGCAACGGCCGAACTTCGCACCGGGTGCCCTGCACGCCACGGCGCCGAATGCGCGGCCGGCCATTGCACCGCCGCGGCCGGGCGAACCCAACGTCGCTCAAGGCGGCCGTACCTTCCAGGCGCCTGGCCAACCAGGGCGACCGGGCCAGCAAGGTGAACCCGGCCGCGGCCTGGCGCCGCAGGCGGGGAATCCCGGCAATCCGGCGCGTTCCGGGTTCGCTAATGCGCCCGCTGGCACACGGCCCGGTGAGCATGAGCGGTACGGCCAGCGTGGCTCGCCGATGGAGCGCACGGCGGCTACCCAGGCCGCGACCCCTGGTCAGCCACCGCACCCGACCGCACACATGCCGCCGATGCCGCGCGAGAATCCGCAGCTTCAGGAGCGGCCGGAGCAGCAGGCGCCGCACACTCAGCCGCAAGGCCAGCCGCAGGTCGCACACGCGCCGCAGGTGCCGCGCAACAACGAGGCACCGCCGCAACGCAGCGAGGCGCAGCGATTCCAAGCGCAGCGTGCCGAGCAGCAACGCGAGGCGCCCCGCCCCACTCCGCCGCCGGAGCAGCACTTCCAGGCGCCCCGGCCAGCGCAGCAGCCCGAGCAACATGTCCAGGCACCCCGCCCGGCGCAGCAGCCCGAGCAGCGCTTCCAGGCGCCGCGCGAGATGCCGCGGCCTGACTCCCGCCCGCAGCCGCAACAGCAGCCGCGCCCCCAGCCGCAGGAGCACCACGAACAGGCCCGGCCGGCGCCCCAGCAACAGCAGCACCACGACGACCATAAGAAGCACGACTAACCGCCGGCCTTGCACCGCAGCACGCCTTGAAATGATAATTATTCTTATCTGACAGGGGCGCAAAGGCGGGCAAGGTGGGGCGTGGAGCCGGGTACCAGGATGAAGCAGCGGCGGTGCAGGGGCCTGCCCCGCTGCTGCGAATCCTGCAAAACCACTATGAGCCGCTGCGCCGCTTTGTCGAGCGGCGCATGCGCTCGCCGGAAACCGCAGCGGACATCGTGCAGGAGACCTACGTGAAGGTCGCGATGCTCGATGAGGGCACGGTGGTAAGGAACCCCCTCGCCTTCCTCTACCGCATCGCCGGCAACCTGTCGCTGGACTGGCTGCGCGAGCGCGAGGTGCGCGAGCGGCATGTCGATAGCGGCGAACTGCCCGATGTAGCCGATGGCGCGCCGGATAGCGAAGCCCAAATCGCCGGCCATCAGCGCCTGCGCATCCTGGCCCATGCCGTGACCGAGTTGCCGCCGCGTTGCGGCGAGGTCTTTCGCCTGCGCAAGCTGGAGCACCTGGAGCCCCAGCAGATCGCCGAGCAGTTGGGCATCAGTCGCAACATGGTGGAAAAACACCTCCGCAAGGCCTTGGCCCATTGTCAGGCACGGCTTGACGAGGCAGGGGCATAATGCGCGCTCGTCGCCACCGGCTCGCCGATCCCGCCATGCCGCAGCCCCACTACAACGCAAGCGCCCGCCAACAGGCGGCGGGCTGGGTCGTCCGGCTCGATGCCGGCGAACTGGATGCGCAGGAGCGCGCGTCGCTGCAGGCGTGGCTGGACGAAAACCCGGCCCATGCCGAGGCGTTGCAGCGGGCGCAGGCCACGTGGCGCGAACTCGATATGGTCGCCGCGGTGCCCGCCGCGACAGGCCCGCGCCCACGCGCCCAACACGAGCGCGCGCGTGGGCCGGGCAAGCAGCGACGCCACCGCACGATTCTCGCCGCCGCATGCGTTGCCGGCGTGCTGTTCGCACTTGGCGTGTGGCAATACCCCCGCATGGATATTGCCCTCCACGCCGATGCACACACTGCCACCGGCGAAACGCAGAGGATCGCACTCACAGGGGGTGGCTCGGCCCAGCTGGATACGGGCAGCGCCATCCGCCTGCGCGATGATGCCGCCTGGCGCGACGTGCAGGTACTCACCGGCACGGTTTCGTTCGAGGTCGGCCATGCGGATCGCCGGCCTTTCCGTGTTCGCGCCGGCCAGGTCGTCGTGACGGACATCGGCACCACCTTCCAGCTGAAGCGGGAAGGCGACGCCACGCAGGTGGTGGTAGCCAGCGGCCTGGTGGAGGTCGCGGCGCCCGGCGGCAAGGCCATCGTGCGTGCGGGCGAACGCGCCACGCTGGCCGACGACGCGCGTATCCCCACGGTCACCTCCGTGGACGCAGACGCAGCCATGGCCTGGACGCGCGGCCGACTCGTGTTCGTCGACCGCCCGCTCAGCGAGGTGGTGGCCGAACTGAACCGGTACTACGCCGGCCGTATCGTCCTCATGGGTGACAAGGCCGCCTCCCGTCGCGTCAGCGGGGTCTTCCGCACCAGCGATCCGCTGGCGGCGCTCCGCGTGATCGAGGCCAACCTTGGCCTGCGCGCGAGTCACGTGGGATTCGGCTGGGTCGTCCTGCGCGGCTGAGGGTGAAAATAATTGGCCGGACGACATCCTCATCCGGCTCGTTCATCCGTCTTAAATGAGATTGATGCTCATTTCTTCTTGATGGATGGTCCCATGCCCGCTCGTGTTCCTCGTTCGCCTGCCCCTTCCACCCCGCGCCTGCGCCACCTCTGCCTTGCCCTGGGCCTGGCTTGGGCCAGCGCCAGCACGGCCGCCCCTCAGGCAGCGCTCGAAGCGGCCCGTGATTTCCACATCGGCGCTGGCCCGCTGGCCCAGGCGCTGAACCGCTTCGCCGAGCAGAGCGACACCGTGCTGGTCTACGACGCGTCGCTAACCACGGGACTACAGGCACCGGCCGTGGACGGCCATCTGGCCACGGCGGACGCGCTGAAGCGCCTGCTCGCCAACTCGGGCCTGGATTACCGCCTGGGTGATGACGGCTCGGTGCGCTTGCAGCGGGTCGGCGCGCCAACGCCTGCCAAGGCCGCGCCCAAGGCGGCCGCCGCCGCAGCCGCGTCGCAAACCGCGCGCCGCCGTGGCGGCAATAAGGTCGAAGAGCTCGAGAGCGTGAACGTCCATGGCGTGACCGAAGGCTATGCGGCCAACGAAGTGTCCTTCGGCAAGCTCGCCCTCTCGCCGCGCGAAATGCCTAGCTCGGTCTCCGTGGTAACGCGGCAGCGCATGGATGACGAGAACATGGTCAGCGTGTACGACGTGCTCAACCGCACCACCGGGATCACGGCGGTGCCCTACGGTGTCGGCACCTCGTATTTCCAGTCGCGCGGCTACCAGCCCGATGTGCAGTTCGATGGCATCGCCGCCAACAATGGTTTGCAGTACCAGTCGCAGTTCGACCTGGCCATGTACGACCGCCTGGAAATCTTTCGCGGCCCCGCGGGCATCCTGCAAGGCCAGGGCAGCCCGGGCGGCACCGTGAACCTGGTGCGCAAGCGCCCGCTGGAACAGGCCGGCTGGGGCGGCAGCGTGTCGGCAGGCTCGTGGAACACTTACCAGGCCACGCTGGATGGCAGCTCGCCACTCAACAGCGAGGGCACGATCCGTGGCCGCGCGGTCATCTCCACGCAGGATCACGATTACTTTTACGACAAAGCCAACTCGCGCCATCAGTTCTTCTACGGTGTGGTGGAGTTCGATCTTTCGCCGTCCACCCTGCTGACCCTGTCGGCCGCGTACCAGCATGAACGCAACAGCCCGCTCGATTGGGGCCAGTCGGTGTACGCGATCCCGCCGCATGGCCAGGCACTGGATGCGCCGCGCTCGCAGTTCTATGGCACGGACTGGAGCTACGACAAGCCGACGCTCAACGATTACTACGCCGAGCTCGATCACGACTTCGGCAACGACTGGCACGGCAAGATCAACATCGACCGCCGCTCCACCACCGATGCCTCGAAGTACGGTTATATCGATGGCTTGGTGCAGCCGGATAACCACGCCGATTACTGGCTGCAGCGCCAGTACACCGACGGCAGCTGGACCGGCGCCGACATGAATGTATCCGGCCCGTTCGAACTATGGGGACGCCCGCAGCAGCTGATCGTTGGCTTCAACTACGCGCGGCAAACCGCGGATAGCTGGAGTGGTGGTTTCGACATCGACGGCGGCGTGGATGTCATGGACCTGACCGGGATCCCGCGCCCGGAGATTCCCTTCACCAGCCGCAGCCTGACCGAAACCACGCAGTACGGCCTTTACGCCGCACTGCGCCTGAAGCCGGCGGATGACTGGAGCGTGCTGCTAGGCAGCCAGTTCACCAACTACCGCAGCAAGACCAAGGCCGGTTCGCCCACGCCGCTGGGCGAGTGGGTGGACGCGCCGGATGTCGATCACAAGGCGTCGCCCTATGTCGGCGTCGTTTACGACATCAACAGCTGGCTCTCGGCCTACGCCAGCTACACCACGGTATTCGTGCCGCAGAACAACCTGACCTTCTCCGGTACTGCGCTGAAGCCGCGCACGGGCAAGCAGTACGAGACCGGCCTGAAGGGCGAGTTCCTGGATGGCAGGCTCACCGCCTCGTTCGCCGCGTTCCGCCTGCGCGACCAGAACCGCGCGTATGACGATCCGGAACACCCGAACTACTACATCGCCGCCGGCAAGGCGCAGAGCCAGGGCTGGGAAACCGAAGTGAGCGGCCGCCTGGCCGCAGGCTGGGACCTGCAGGCGGGCTACACCTACCTGCTCACCCGTTACCTGAAAGACGCTACCAGCGCTGGCCAGGTGTTCGATTCGGAAGAACCGAAGAAGACCTTCAAGCTGTGGAGCGTCTACCGCTTTGAAGGTGATAACCCGCACGGCTTCCGTGTCGGCGGCGGCGCACGTGTGCTGAGCAGCACGAACCGCGGCACGATCACGCAGAAGGGTTACGCGGTGTTCGATGGCCAGGTGGGTTATCAGTTCGATCGCGACTGGCTACTGACGCTGACAGTAAACAACGTGTTCGATCGCAAGTACTTCGCCCGCGTACCGGCCTCGTACTTCGGCATCTACGGCGATCCGCGCAACACGATGCTCACCATCCGCAAATCGCTGTGAGCGTGACGCGTCCGGGACTCTCCGCCACCGCCCTACGGCGGTGGCGGGCGGTGCATACGTGGTCCAGCCTCGTGTGCACCGTGTTCCTGCTCGTGCTTTGCGTCACCGGCCTGCCGTTGATCTTCCAGGACGAGATCGAGGATGCACTGGGTACCCCGCACGCTTCTGATGTGGCGCCGGGTACGCCGATGCTAACGCTCGATCAGCTGCTGGCTTCGGCGCAGGCTCGTTATCCCGGTGATGCCACGAACTTCATCAGCCTGCCCGATGATGACGAGGGCATGGCGACGATCGGGCTGATCGACCACGCCGGTGCGTATCACTGGCTGAAGTACGACCGGCATACCGGCGCCCTGCTCGATGACCAGCGCCAGGCGGGCACGCAGCGCATCTCCTTCATGGATGTGATGCTCGCGGTGCACGGCAGCCTGACGCTCGGCTTGCCCGGTACATTGCTGCTTGGTGTGATGGGCTTGCTGTTCGTCGTAGCACTCGTATCCGGGGTGGTGCTCTATCCACCGTTCACGCCGCGCGCTGGCGCGGGCACATTGCGTCTGCGTGGCAACCCGCGGCTGCGCTGGCTTGATCTGCACAATGTGCTCGGCATGGTGCTGCTGGCATGGTTCGGTGTGGTTGGCCTTACCGGTGTCATGAACACCCTTGAGAAACCCTTGTTCGGTTTGTGGCAAGCCACGGATGTCGCACGCATGCTCGCCGCGCAGCCAGGCACGCCAGGCCCCTCTGGCACGCCTGGCACGACGGCCAGGATTGCCGTCCAGTTCGCCATGGACGAGGCCTTGCGTCGCCACCCCCACGAGACCGTCGCCAGCATCCTTTTTCCCAGCGAGGCGCGGCACCAGCCTCATCACTACCTGGTATGGCTGCACGGCGATACGCCGCTTCGTCGCGAACTGCTGACGCCTGTCCTCATCCATGCCAGCACCGGTGACGTCATCGACGGTGAGCAACTGCCCTGGTACCTCTCCGCGCTCGAAGTTTCGCGCCCGCTGCATTTCGGCGATTACGGCGGCCTGCCGCTCAAGCTGTTGTGGCTGGTCTTCGATATCGGCGCGATCGTCGTACTGGTGAGTGGCATCTATCTTTGGATCAACCGGCGCCGTCGTCGCGTCGCGCCCATGGCGGAGATAATCACATGAGCCGGCATAGCCAGAGGCCCCGCGGCCTGATCGCACTTCCTGCGGCGATGGCCGCCTGCCTGCTCACCGGCCTATTCCTCGCACTGTTGGCCGGCCCCGCCTGGCAACCGGTCGCGTGGTTGCTGCTGGCGGTTCCCCTCACTGTATTCGTCGTGCTGCTACGCCGCTCCCTGTAGAAGCGCGCTTGCGCGCGATCCACGCCACCGCAAGCCCCCATCGCGCGCAAGCGCGCTCCTACAGGTTAGCCGTCGGTTGACAGCGTCAGCGGTTCCCACTCACTGATGGACGCTTCGAACGCAGCCAGCTTGTCGCGCACCAGCTTCAGCGCATCACTGCCCAGCAACAGATGTGCCGGTGGGTTCGCCGAACCAATCACCGCCAGCATCGCCCGCGCCGCCTTCACCGGGTCGCCCAGCTGCTTGCCGCTCTTCTCCTCGCGCGCCTTGCGGATCGGGTCGAAGATGGCGTCGTAATCGCTGATGGAGCGCTCGGTACGCACCATGGATCGCCCGGCCCAATCCGTGCGGAACGAACCCGGCGCCACGGCGGTGACATGGATACCCAGCTCGGCGACCTCCTTGCCAAGCGCTTCAGAGATACCTTCCAGCGCAAACTTGCTACCGCAGTAATAGGTGATCCCTGGCATCGTGATATGCCCACCCATCGAGGTGATGTTGAGGATGTGGCCGCGGCGGCGCTGGCGCATGTAAGGCAGCACGGCCTTGATCATGGCCACGGCACCGAACACGTTCACATCGAACTGCCGGCGCAGGTCCGCCAGTGGTGATTCCTCCATGATGCCTTCGTGGCCGTAGCCCGCGTTGTTGACCAGGACGTCGATCGGGCCAACCGTCGACTCGACCTCGGCGACCACGCCGTCGATCGCATCGAAATCGGTGACGTCGAGGATGCGGGCTACCGCATTCGTGTGCAGCGATTCGAACTCGCGTCGGGCATCGTCGCTACGGACGGTGCCCACGACCCTGTGGCCAGCGGCCAGGGCCTCCTGCGCCAGCGCCCGGCCAAAGCCGCTGCTGACACCGGTGATGAGAAGGGTCTTTTCGTTTGCCATGTCGCGTCTCCACTGAGGTGCCATGGGATGCATAATGAACTCGACAGACCCCGGCCATAAGCCGCAATGCCCTACGTTTCTTGCCTATTCCTATGAGTACGCGCTCCACACCCCATCAGGACGCGATCCCACGCAGCCCCACGCGCGAACGTACGGTGGCACTGCTCCACGCGCTCGGCCCGAACGAGGGCTATAACCTCACCGCCCTCCCCAGCGTCCGCATCCTTCGCTCCAACCGCCCGCTTGCCCGCACGCCGGTGCTCTACGATCCCGGCATCGTCATCGTCTGCCAGGGCTGCAAGCGCGGCTACTTCGGCGACCAGGTGTACGTGTACGACGAAGACCACTACCTCGCCGTATCGGTGCCCGTGCCCTTCACCATGGAAACGGACGCGGGCCCGGAACATCCGCTGCTCGCGCTTTACCTGCATCTCGACTTCACGCTGGCCGCCGAACTCGCCGAACAGATCGATGCCTCGGGCGATGTCACGACCGCGCAGGCGCCGCGAAGCATGTTGTCCACACGCATGGATAACGCCATGCAGGACACGGTCCTGCGCTTCCTTGACGCCATGCACAAGCCGCTCGATGCGGCGGTGCTCGGCCCGGGGTTACTGCGCGAGATCTACTACCGCGTGCTCACCGGCGCCCAGGGTGCCTCCATGCGCGAAGCGCTGGCCACGCGCGGCCAGTTCGGCAAGATCAGCCGATCGCTGCGCCTTATCCATGCCGAATACCCGCGCCCGCTCGATGTCGCCACGCTTGCTGAAGAAGCCGGCATGAGCGCGCCAAGTTTTCACAGCCACTTCAAGGCCATCACGAACGTCTCGCCGATGCAGTACGTGAAATCGACACGCCTGCACCAGGCGCGGCTGCTCATGGTGCGCCAGGGCATGACGGCGGAGGCCGCGAGCCACGCGGTGGGCTACACCAGCCCTTCGCAATTCAGCCGCGAGTTCAGGCGGTTGTTTGGTGCATCGCCCGGCGCGGAAGCCAGGCGCATGCGCGAGAGCTTTGCGTTGCCGGAAGCCTTTGCCGACGCCATCTTCGTGTCGTCGCACTAGTTCGCCCCCTGTAGGAGCGCGCTTGCGCGCGATCCGGTACCACGCGGGCACCCATCGCGCGCAAGCGCGCTCCTACAAAAAGAAAGGGGCCCCGGAGGGCCCCTTCTGCATCAGCGTTTGGTCGTGCGTTTTTTCGGCGCTGCCTTTCGGGTCGCCGCCTTTTTCGCCGGGGCCTTCTTCGCTGCCGCGACCTTCTTCACCGCGGCCTTTTTCGCAGGCGCTTTCTTCGCAGGCGCCGTCTTCTTCACCGATGCGGCGCGAAGCACCTTCTTCGCCGCCGCACGCTTGCGTGCCGTCGGCTTCGCAGGTTCTTTCGCCGCCAGGGCGGCGCCACCGGCT
This sequence comes from Luteibacter sp. 621, assembly GCF_050435445.1. Classification (NCBI taxonomy): domain Bacteria; kingdom Pseudomonadati; phylum Pseudomonadota; class Gammaproteobacteria; order Lysobacterales; family Rhodanobacteraceae; genus Luteibacter; species Luteibacter sp. 621. Next base: position 128,234 of record NZ_JBNDKI010000010.1, read on the forward strand.
TCCGCCTTCTGGCGAGCGGCACGGCGCGCCGGCTCGGTGCCGGTGTTGAGCGGGCGCCACGAGCGCCCACCCATGGCCAGCAACGTATCCGACGAGGCCGGGCCGGCGCTGCCCGAAGCGTAGTTCGGGAAATCCGCCGGCGTACGCTGGGCCCAGTCATCGAGCACCGGCTGCACCGCGCGCCAGCACGCCTCGACCATGTCGGCGCGCTGGAACAGCGTCGCGTCGCCGGTCATGCAGTCGTACAGCAGCGTCTCGTAGCCCACGTTCGGCTCGGCGCGGAACCAGTCGGCGTACTTGAAATCCATGCGCACCGGGGCGAGTTCCACGCGCGGGCCAGGGCGCTTCACGTCGAACTGCAACGAGATGCCCTCATCCGGCTGGATCTGCAGCACCAGCCAGTCGGGCCCGAACGCATCCATGCCGGTGCCGCGGAACGGCGCCATGGGCGCGCTCTTGAAGCGAATGGCAATCTCGGTGGTACGGCGGCCCATGTGCTTGCCGGTGCGCAGGTAGAACGGCACGCCCGACCAGCGCCAGGTATCGATGGAGAGCTTCATGGCCACGAAGGTTTCCGTGACCGAATCCGGCGCCACATCCGGCTCGTCGCGATAGGCGCGGGCCAGCTCGCTGTTCACCGCGCCTGGGCCGTACTGGCCACGCACGGCGTCCTCGGGGGAGATCGGACGGATCGCCTCGATCACCTCGGCCTTGCGGGTGCGCACGGCTTCGGCATCAAACGAGGTCGGCGGCTCCATGGCCACCATGGCCAGCAGCTGGAACAGGTGGTTCGGCACCATGTCGCGCATGGCGCCGGTCTGCTCGTAGAACGAGCCACGGCGCTCCACGCCCACGGTTTCGGCCACGGTGATCTGCACGTGGTCGATACGGTCGCGGTTCCAGATCGGTTCGAACAGGCCGTTCGCGAAACGGAAGGCCATGATGTTCTGCACCGTTTCCTTACCCAGGAAGTGGTCGATGCGGTAGATCTGGTCCTCGCGCAGTACCTTGAGGATGCGCTCGTTCAGCGCGTTCGCCGAAGCCAAATCGTGGCCGAACGGCTTCTCGATAATGACGCGGCGCCAGTGGTCGCCATCCACGCCACCATCCTGGGTCAGGCCGGCATCGCGCAGCTGCTCGATCACATCACCGAAGAAACGCTCGGGCGTAGCCAGGTAGAACAGCACGTTGCCCTGGGTACCCCGCTTGCGGTCGATCTCCTTCAGCTTCGTCGCCAGCGACTGGAACGACGACGCATCATCGAAATCGCCCGAGAAGTACGTCATCTGGCTGCCGAGCCAGCCCCAGGCTTCTTCATCGAGGCGCTGGCCTGCGCCGGAGACGTAGCGCTCCAGCGACTTGTGCAGGTTGTTCTTCCAGGCGTTGTCCGACATCTTGCCGTGGTTAAAACCCACGATGGCGAAGTTATCGGCCAGCAGGCCGGTACGGCGCATGTTGTACAGCGCGGGGACGACGAGGCGGCTGGTGAGGTCGCCTGCGGCGCCGAAGATCACAACGGTACACGGGTCGGCCGGATGAGCGCGGGACGTCGCGCGCTTCGGTTGGGCTTGGCTCATGCACTGACTCCTTGGGGAACGGTGGATTCGGGGGTGGCGTGGATATCGGCTGTCGCGCTGTAGCCATGCGCCAGACTAAAGGCGGCATTAACCAACGCGACATGGGAAAAGGCTTGTGGGAAATTGCCCAAGAGCCGTTTCGTCCGGGGATCGTACTCCTCCGCGAGCAGGCCGAGGTCGTTCGTGAGCGCAATCAGGCGTTCAAAAAGTGCCCGGGCTTCGTCCATCCGGCCCAGCATCACGTAATTTTCGACCAGCCAGAAACTGCACGGCAGGAACTCGCCCTCGCCCGGTGGCAGGCCATCCACACCCGAGCGAGTGTCATAGCGGCGGACAAAACCACCCACGATCAGGTCGTCCTCGATCGCCTTCACCGTGGCGACGATGCGCGGGTCATCCGGCGGCAGGAAATCGGTAAGCGTCACCAGTAGCAGGCTCGCATCGAGCTCGGTGGACCCATACGACTGGGTGAAGCACCCGCGCACCGGGTCCACGCCCTTGGCCAGGATATCGGCCTTGATTTCGTCGGCGATACTGCGCCAGCGCTTGACGTAGTGGGGGTCCAGCCCGTCGCGCTTCTGCTCCGCGGCCCGGGCGAATGCCAGCCACGCCATGACTTTGGAATGCACGAAGTGACGGGGCTCACCGCGAATCTCCCAGATGCCTTCGTCGGGATGACGCCAGATCTCGGCAAGATGGTCGAGGAACACGGCCTGGACATTATCCGCTTCCGGGTGAAGCACGACGCCGTGCTTCATGGCATGCGAGAACGCGCCCACGAGTTCGCCGAAGATATCGAGCTGGAACTGGTTGGACGCTGCGTTGCCGACGCGCACGGGACGTGCGCCTTCGTAACCCTTCAGCCACGTGACCTCGTACTCTTCCAGCCGGCGTTCGCCGGCCAGGCCATACAGCACCTGCAACTGCCCGGGGGAACCGGCCACCGCGCGGCGTACCCAGTCGCGCCAGGCGCTGGCCTCATCGTGGTAGCCCGCATTCACCAGCGCGGAAAGCACGAAGGTGGCATCGCGTGCCCAGCAGAAGCGGTAATCCCAATTGCGCTCACCGCCAAATTGCTCGGGCAGCGAGGTGGTGGGTGCAGCGACAATGCCGCCGGTGGGCTCGTAGCTAAGCCCCTTGAGCACGATGAGCGAGCGGCGGACGATATCGCTCCACTCGCCGCTGCCGTTACAGCGGCTCGACCAGGCTTCCCAGTAATCCAGCGAATCCTTCAACGCACGGGCGGGATCCAGCGGCTCGGGCGGTGGCAGGTGAGACGGGCCCCAGGCCATGACGAACGGCGCCGAATCGCCCTTGGCCACGCTGAACCGGGCCACGCTTTCCATGCCCTCGCCTTCCATATCGACAGGGGTTCGCAGCACGACCATGTCGGGGCCGGCCACGGCCGACAGTGTGCCATCCTCGCCGGTCGTCACCCAGGGCAGCGCATTGCCGTAATCGAAACGCACGGTAAGGCGGCTTTCGAAATCCACCCGACCCTCGATGCCCTCGACAATGCGGGTAATGCCGACCTGCTCGCCGGCGAAGGGCATGAAATCGACCACGCGGGCCTTGCCCGTCGCCGTGGTCCACACGGTTTCCAGGACCAGGCTGCCATCGATGTACTGGCGCGTGCTGACCGCATCGGTGTCGGCTGGCGCCAGCCACCAGCGGCCGTTGTTTTCATCGCCCAGCAGGGCCGCGAAACACGCCGCTGAATCGAACCGCGGCAGGCATAACCAGTCGATCGAGCCGTTGCGCGCCACCAGGGCCGCGCTGCGGCAATTGCCGAGCATGGCGTAATCTTCGATCCGGGATGCCATCTTGCCTCCGTTTCGCTTGGCTAACCTGTTTACGTTAGCCAGCGGAACGTTAGGGCAGTGTGTCCGGCGGTGTCTTGCGAATGCGTGCGGTGGGCGTCGCTTAATGGCCGCCCGTGGCCGCGGGCTTCTGGCGGCAGGCCTCGAACATGCTGTGCGCAAGTTCCTGCTCACCGTAGACCACTTCGCTGGCACCCAGGCCGGCCAGGTGGTTCACGCATTCCTCGGAGTGCGCACGGGCAACGATGGGCAGATCGGCCCTGAGCGCCCTCGCGGCCCGTACCACCTGCCCCGCTTCGAACGGATCCGGTACGGCGACGATGAGCGCGCGGGCGGCGGCGAGGTTGGCTTCAGCCAGCACGGGTGCCGCGGCGGCGTTACCGATCACCACATCGGCCGTGCCCTTTTCGCGCAGCTCACGCACCGCATCCTCATCGGTTTCGATCACCAGGATGGGCGCACCGGTGGCGCGCAGTTCGGAAAATACGCGGCGGCCGACCCGGCCGTAGCCCACGAGCACGGTGTGGCCACGCATATCCGGGTGCTCATCGGGGGCATCCGAATCGTGCTTCGCCACCCATTTATCCAGCGCCACGAACAGTAGCGGGTTGACCAGGATCGAAACGATGGCGGCGGCCAGCAGGATGTCGCGCGCCTCCTCGCTGAGCAGGCCCAGCGAGACGCCAAGGCCCGCCAGGATGAACGAAAACTCACCGATCTGCGCCAGGCTGGTGGCGATGGTAAGCGCCGTTTTGGTCGGGCGGCCGAACATGCGCACGATGGCGAACGCCGCCACCGACTTGCCGACGATGATGATCAGGCATGCCGCGAGCACGAGCCACGGATGCTGGACCAGCACGTGCGGGTTGAACAGCATGCCGATGGAAACAAAGAACAGCACGGCGAAGGCATCGCGCAGGGGCAGCGTTTCCTCGGCCGCCTGCTGCGAGAGTTTCGATTCGCCCATCATCATGCCGGCGAAGAACGCGCCAAGTTCGAACGACACATCGAACAGGTGCGCCGCACCAAACGCCACGCCGAGTGCAATGGCGAGCACGGCCAGGCGGAACAGTTCGCGCGAACCCGTACCCGAGACGGCCTGCAGCATCCACGGAATGGCGCGCTTGCCGATGATCAGCATGACGGCGACGAACAGGACCACCTTGCCGATGGTGATGGCCACCGTCTGCACCAGCTCGCCCATACCGGGCGTATCGCCCTTGCCTTCACCAAGGAACCCGGCCAGCGCGGGCAGGAGCACCAGCGCCAGGACCATGGCAAGGTCTTCCACGATGAGCCAGCCCACGGCGATGCGCCCGCGGTCACTGTCGAGCAAGCGGCGCTCTTCCATGGCACGCAGCAGCACGACCGTGCTGGCCACCGAGAGGGCGAGACCGAAGACGAAGCCCTGCGCCACCGGCCAGCCCAGCGCCCAGCCGAGCAGCATACCCAGGCCGGTGGCGACGCCCATCTGTACGGCGGCACCGGGAATGGAAATGCTCTTTACGGCGAGCAGATCCTTCAGCGAGAAATGCAGGCCCACACCGAACATGAGCAGGATGACGCCGAGATCCGCGAGTTCCTGCGCAATGTGTGCATCGGCGACATAGCCCGGGGTAAACGGCCCGGCAACCACGCCGGCCACGAGGTAACCCGCGATGACGGGTAGCCGTATGCGGTTGGCGATGGCGCCAAAGATAAAAGCGAGGACAAGGCCACCGACGATGGTGGCAATGAGTGGCGTGGCGTCGTGCATGGGCGGCTCCCTGAGTCGTCGTTGGCCGCGGCGGCGTGCCACGGCATGCACCCTCGTCTCGTCACGTCGTCGAACGTATCGATGTGGGGCTAGCCCCTAAGGTTTGGGGACAAACCCTTCACGATGCAAGCGCGCCGACCGGATTTTTTTCAACGCTGGCACGGGTTTGAGAATACTCTCAAACCTGATCAGGAGGCGGCCGTCAGTACGGCCAGGAAATCCTTACCGTAGCGCTTGAGCTTGCTTTCGCCCACGCCACTGATCGCCGACAGCTCTTCCTCGTCCTGTGGCAGCGCACGCAGCATGGCCAGCAGCGTCGCATCGTGGAAGATGACGTAGGCCGGTACGCCGTGCGCCTTCGCCAGCTCCGCGCGAACGCGGCGCAGGTCGTTCCACAACGGCTCCTCGGTCGCCTCGATACCCAGCGTGCTGCCGGCGGAGGGCGCCGAACTACGCATGCGCCGCCCCTTGGCGGGCCGGGCATCCTCGCGCAACTGCACCTGGCGCTCGCCCTTCAGGACCGGCCCGCTCTGCGCCGAAAGGCGCAGCGTGCCGTAACCCTCCGGATCGGCCTCGACCAGGCCCGCGGCGAGCAGCTGCCGGAACACCGAGCGCCATTGCGTGGCATCCATATCGGCGCCCACGCCGAACACGCTGAGCTTGTCGTGGTTGAGATCGCGCACGCGGTCACCCGCTTCGCCACGGAGGATCTCGATCAGGTGACCCGCACCGTAGCGCTGTCCACTGCGGTAAATGGCCGACATGGCCTTCTGCGCCGCCAGGGTTGCATCCCATGTCTTGGGCGGCACCAGACAGTTATCGCAGTTGCCGCAGTGGCCCCCGTGGGGCTCGGCGAACGCTTCAAGCAAAAGCTGGCGGCGGCAGCGCGTGGCCTCCGCGTACCCAAGCAGCGCATCAAGCTTCAGGCGCTCAATGCGCTTGCGGTCATCGCCCGATTCGGATTGCGCGATCATCTGACTCATGGTGACCACATCGCCCAGACCGTAGACCATCCAGGCTTCCGCGGGCAGGCCATCGCGGCCGGCGCGGCCGGTCTCCTGGTAGTAGCCTTCCATGCTGCGCGGCAGATCGAGGTGGGCGACAAAGCGCACATCAGGCTTGTCGATCCCCATGCCGAACGCGACGGTGGCGACCATCACGATGCCGTCCTCGCGCAGGAAGCGCTGCTGGTGGCGCTGGCGTGTTTCGGGGTCCAGGCCGGCGTGGTACGGCAACGCATCGATACCCGCTTCGGCCAGCCACGCCGCGGTTTCATCCACCTTGCGCCGGCTCAGGCAATACACGATGCCGGCATCACCGCGGTGCGCATCCAGGAAATCGAGCAGTTGGCGGCGCGCGTTCTGCCGCGGCGCCACGCGGTAGCGGATATTCGGGCGATCAAAGCTGGAGACGAAGCGCTTTGCTTCGCCCAGCCGCAAGCGATCGACGATTTCCTCGCGAGTGCGGTCATCCGCCGTGGCGGTGAGCGCAATGCGCGGCACTTCCGGGAAGCGCTCGTGCAGCAACGTGAGCTCGCGATACTCCGGGCGGAAATCGTGGCCCCACTGCGAGACGCAATGAGCTTCGTCGATGGCGAACAGCGCAATGGGGATGCGATCGAGCAGTGCGAGGAAACGGCCGGTAAGCAGGCGCTCGGGGGCGACATAGAGCATGTCGAGCTCGCCGGCGAGCAATTTGTCCTCCACCTCGCGCTGGGTGGCGGCATCGAGGCTGGAATTGAGATAACGCGCTTTCACGCCGGCTTCAACCAGCGCGTCCACCTGATCCTGCATGAGCGCGATCAAAGGCGACACGACGATACCGGTCCCGTACCGCATGAGCGCGGGGATCTGGTAGCACAGCGATTTGCCGCCACCGGTGGGCATCAGCACCAGCGCATCGCCGCCACCGGCGACTTCATCGACGATGGCCTGCTGCTGGCCGCGGAAGGCGGGATAACCGAAAACGGAATGAAGGATGTCGAGCGCGGAGGACTGCATCCGCACATGCTAGCAAACGGGGCTCTCATCCCTGAACGGCGAGACACTCGAATCAGCGTAGGCCTACACCACATTCAGCCGTCAGCGCTTGTCCCGCGTTCGCCGCGGGGAGCGTAATGACCCCGGGCTTCGGCCCATGCCAAGGGGGTTACCGCTATGCGAATCGCACTACTGCTTCTCGTGTCCGCGTTCGTTGCCACGCCGGCTTTGGCCGGCGGCGGCAACATCCTGTTCACCGGGGGGATCCGCGAGCCGACCTGCCCGATGGCGGGGCCAAACCCCGCCTGCCTGCGCCCGGCCGCCATCGAGGTCCGCGCTGTGGCACCCCGCCACCTGGCCAGCGTGCCACTGCTCGCCTACGCCATGGCCCGCTCCCCGGCGGTCCGCTGGCGGGTCACCGATATCGTGTACCGCTAGCCGCCGGGGAAACCCCAGATGGCCCGGTCGAGGTCGTGATCCAGGCCGAACGCGCTCATGGGCACGCGTCCGTTTTTCACCGTCACGCCCTCGGCCTTCAGCCGTTTGCACTGCTCGCGGTAACCGGTGGTCCCGGCGGGGATGCCAATATGCCCGTCCGCCCGGAGTACCCGGTGCCAGGGCAGGTCCAGCCGGTTGGGCGCATCGCCCAGCACCCGCCCGATCAGGCGCGCCCGGCCCGGGTAGCCAGCACGAGCGGCAATGGCCCCATAGCTGGCCACACGGCCTCGGGGTATGGCGGCCACGGCCTCAATAATGCGTTGTGCACGCAGGGCACGGGCTTCGTCATCGTCCAGTTCTTCAGTCATGGTCGGTTCGTGCATGCCAAACGAAACACGACGAGCGTACCATCGGGGGTCTGCTAGCGACCCAGGGCAAGGTCATGCGTCACTTCGAAGCGATCCGCTCCCATGTCGGGGGCATCCACAAATTACGGCAGAACGAGCCGTACATCATCAGCTTCGACCTGGAGCTGCCCGATGGGCGCCACCAGGGCATTTACCTGGCTGAGCTGGAAGATTCCGATGGCCAGCGTTTCCTGCGCCTGTCCACGCCGATTGGCCCGCTATCGGGCGTGGATGCCCGTCGCTGCCTGCGTTTCAACTGGGAACAGCGCACGGGCTACCTGGCCGAGGCCGACCTGGACGGTTCGCCGTACCTGCACCTGTGCGAGAACCGGCCGTACGACTACCTGGACGAGGGCGAGCTGGCGCGGCTGATCGAGGAGCTGGGCGCCACGGGCGACCAGCTCGAGCAGGTCGTCAACGGCGAGGCCGACGCTCTCTGACCTGGTCATTCGCTTTGCGAATGCATGTAGCCAGCGGCTTGCGCCGCCTCGCTCTTGTGGTGTTGAGGCGCAGAGCCGTCGGTGCCCACCCTCGCTGCTCAGACAGGTCTCCAGCGTTCGACAAGGATGCCGCTCCGCGGCCATGTACTTATTTGGCCTACGGCGGCGAACCGGGTGCCGGACGGGGGTTTTCGACTCGGCCTCCGTGCCTCGATCAAAAACGAGCGGGCATCCATGCCCGCTCCCGCCTGCGGCGGCTGTTCCCGTCCGTCACCCTCGCCTCCGAAACTCGCCTCGAGGGTGGGCCCCGACGGCTCTTTTGATCCATGAGGTTGATGGATGGGAGAGCCGCGGCGTTGTCTGCGATCGACGTGCGCCTTCCTGGTGAAGACCGTCTTTACCGCTGCCGCGCTGACCTGCAGGCTGGCGATGGGGCCATTGGTGACGGCGAGTCCGGCGCAGGTGGCGACGACGTGTACGGTCGCTGCCGAGTGAGGCGATATAGCGCCAGCGCTGCGCTGCCTGGTCGTGCGCAGGCGCGCTCCTACGGGGCCGGGCGTGTGAGCGACGAGCTCGCCGGCACGCAACCTCAGTGATGAAAAGAGCCGTCGGTGCCTACCCTCGAGGCTGTAGGAGCGCGCTTGCGCGCGATAAGCCAACAGAGCGGTGACGCGTCAAGCTACGCCACGTAGATAAACCATGCGCCGGAGGCGCACTCCGCACCGAACGCGGAGGACCTGTCTGAGCAGCGAGGGTGGGCACCGACGGCTCTTGGCCTCAAGACACCCAGAGCAAGGCGGCGCAAGCCGCTGGAAACACGCATTCGCGCCAGCGAATGAACCGATTCGCTAGCGCGAAGCCGAAGGCGAGCCGGCCCCCACGCAAAGAAGCTTAGAAAAGGTGCCCCAGCTTCACCAGCGCGTAGCCGATGGCCGCCGTGATCGGCAGGGTCAGGATCCATGCCCACACCATGCGCTCCACCACCGACCAGCGGATAGCGTTGAAGCGCTTGGCCGCGCCCACGCCCATGATCGATGCCGACACGTTGTGCGTGGTGGAGACCGGAATACCGAGCACCGACGCGGTCAGGATCACCGCCGCCGAACTGCCCTCCGCCGCAAACCCATTGATCGGGTGCAGCTTCACCATCTTGTGGCCCAGCGTCTTGATGATGCGCCAGCCGCCACCGGCCGTACCGCCCGCCATGGTCAGGGCGCAAACCACCTTCACCCAGATCGGGATGGGGAAGCCACCAGCCGCGGCCGGGTCGTGCGGGATGCGCAGGAAGGACAGGAACGCCGGCAGGTGATCGAACTGGCCTGCGGCTGTGGCACCCGCGAGCGCCAGGGCGATGATGCCCATGCTCTTTTGCGCATCGTTCATGCCGTGGGACAGGCCCATGGCGCTGGCCGACACGATCTGGGCCTTGCCGAAGAAACTGTTCACGAACGGCGTGCGGCCGAACCGGTGCAGGTAGCCCTTCTGGCTGGAGAACCAGCCCAGCAGCGCATACAGCGCGCCCATCAGCAGGAAGCCGATGACGAAGCCGAGGAAGGGCGACACGATCATGGGCACGATGACCTTGGGCACGACGCCCTTGCCCATCCACCAATGCGCCCCACCCTGCCACCAGATGATCGAGTGGATGTTTTCCTGCGATGCCGCCAGCGCCGCACCGCACAGGCCACCGACCAGCGCGTGGCTGGAGCTGGAAGGCAGGCCCAGCCACCAGGTGATGAGGTTCCAGATCGTGGCGCCCAACAGCGCGCTGATCAGCAACTGCGAACCCACCTCGACCACGCCCGTATCGATGAGGCCCGAGGCGATGGTGGCCGCCACGGCGGTGCCCCAGAGGGCGCCGGCCAGGTTGGTGACTGCCGCCAGCAGGACGGCCTGGCCCGGCGTCAGCACCTTGGTGGCAACCACGGTGGCAATGGAGTTCGCCGTATCGTGGAAGCCGTTGATATAGGTGAACGCAAGGGCGATCAGGACGACCGCGATAACCATGCTCATGGGACGCCCGTCCTCAGGAGTTCTTGAGGACGATGGCGTAGACGACGTTGCCGACGTCGCGGCACTTGTCCACGGCCTTCTCGATCAGCTCGAAGAGGTCCTTCGCCAGGATGGCGCGCAACGGATCCGACGCCTCGGCGTAGAGGGTGCGGTAGGGATCGAGCAGGAGGCGGTCGGCCTCGGCTTCCAGGGCATGCAGCTGGTCGCGGAGCTTCTTCACCGGGCCGATCTTCAGGCCCTGGCGGAGTTGGGCAATCATCTCGACGACCACATCGGCCGACTGCTGCAGGAGCACGGCGCGCTGGGCGAAATCCACACCCTGCAGGCGATCGGCGACGATCACGTAGCGTTCGGCGAACTTCTCGATGGTCTTGGGAATCTTGTACAGCGCGGAGTTCAGCGCCTCGATGTCTTCGCGGTCCAGGGCGGTCACGAAGGTGTTCACCAGTTCCTCGCCGATCTGGGCGTGGAGTGCCTTTTCGCGGGCGCGGGTGGTGGTGAACGCGGCCATGACCGGCGAACGGTCGGCGCGGGTCACCAGGTCGTGCATGGCCTTGGCGCTCTCGCGGGCGGCTTCGGCGCTCTCTTCGAGCAGGCCGTAGAACTTGTCGCCCTTACCGAACATGGTCTGGAGTGAAAACATGGGGTTGCCTGGGGAATCATCGGGGAATATGACGCTTATGTTACCGGACCTCGCGGCGCCCTTGGTGTATCCGTCCGGCAAGACCTTACCGGCCGTGTCTGGTATATAGCCCTTCACATGCTCACCGAACTCCTGCTGGTCTTCCTCCTGTCCCTCGGCAATGCGTTCTTCGCCCTGTCCGAGATGTCCGTAGTGGCCTCGCGCAAAAGCCGCCTGAAGCAGATGGCGCGCGAGAGCCGCCGTGCGCGGGTGGCGCTGCAACTGGCCGAATCCCCGGAACATTTTCTGTCGACCGTGCAGGTCGGCATGACCCTGATCATCCTGGTCACGGGCGCCCTGGCGGGCGACAAACTGGCCGAACACTTCGCCGAGCTGATCCACGGCGATGGGCCGGCCTGGCTGGAACCCTATATGCGGGTGCTGGGCTGGCTGGCCGGCTTCCTGCTCATGTCGCTGGTCCAGATCATCGTGGGCGAGCTGGTGCCCAAACGCGCTGCGCTTACCGCGCCGGAGAAGATCGCCAGCCAGATCGCCGTGCCCATGCTGGTCGTCTCGCGTATCACCCTGCCGCTGGTGTGGTTGCTGAACCACGTATCCACGGGGATCCTCAAGCTGCTACGCCTGCACCGCCGGGGGGCCAACGCCGCGACCGAAGAGGAAATCCGCCTGTTGGTCGCCGAGAGTGCCGAACAGGGCATTCTCGATAGCGATGAACGGAACATGGTGAACCGCGTGCTCCGCCTGGGCGACCGCACCGTGGGCTCGGTCATGACGCCGCGAATGAAGATCGCCTGGCTGGATATCGCGGCACCGCGCGAGGACAACCTGGAAGTACTCAGGCAGACACCGTTCTCGCGCTACCCGGTGTACCGCCGGGATGAGAGCGATGTGGTCGGCACCGTCGAGGTCAAATCGCTGATCCGCTCGCTCGAGCTGGGCGAGGTGGATCTGTTCGCCCACGTCGGCCGGCCCTTGTTCGTGCCGGCCACCGCCCGCGCACTGGACCTGCTGGAGGCGTTCCGCGATGCGGACACGCAGCTCGCCCTGGCCGTCGACGAATATGGCGACATCGAAGGCCTGGTCACGCTCAACGACCTGCTGTCCGCCGTGGTCGGCGCCACTGCCCCGGCAGCGGACGACACCACGCATGATGGCCCGATCGTCCGCCGCGACGACGGTAGCTGGCTCGTGGATGGCTCGCTTCCCGCCGATGACCTGCGCGAGCTGCTCCAGCTGGACCGGCTACCCAACGAGGAAGAGCACGATTTCCGCACGGTCGCCGGCATGGTCACGACCGGCTTCGGGCACATTCCCCACGCGGGCCAGTCGTTCGAATGGCAGGGGCTGCGCTTCGAGGTCGTCGACATGGATGGCGCCCGCATCGACAAGGTGCTGGTGAGCCGGCTGCCGGACGCGCTCGACGACGAGCCGTAGCCGTTTTTCGCCGGGGTCACTCATCCGCCGTTCAAGGCCCTCTGGCGACGCTGGATCCATGACCGCCAGCGAAGCCCGCGAAGACAAGACCACCGCCCTCCTCCGGGCCGCTGCGGCGTCGGCGCCGGACGACCGCATGACGGTCGAGCAGCTGCTGGAACCACTGAAGCGCCGGGCGTTCGGTTTCCTGCTGCTCCTGCTGGCCATCCCCAATTTCATCCCCGTTCCACTCGGTATCGGCGGGGTCATGGGGGTACTGGTGGTGGGCCTGGGCCTAGAGATGCTGTTTGGCCTGGAACACCCCTGGATTCCGGGATTCCTCAAACGGCGGACCCTGTCGCGCGAAGGCCTGCTACGGTTCCTTGACCGGATCACGCCGATCACCCGGCGGCTCGAGAAGGTATGCAAGCCTCGCCTGCAACGCCTCACCCGGCGCCCTTTCACGTTCGTCTCGGGGGCGGTGATGATCCTGATCGGCATCCTGCTCGCGCTGCCGATCCCGTTCACCAACTACCTGTTCGGCGCCATACTTATCGCCTTCGCCATCGCGCTGATCGAGCGGGATGGCGTGCTGGTGCTGGCGGTGTGGATCGCGACCGGGGCGATGGTGGCGCTCTCGGCCACCTTCAGCCACGCCCTGCTCACGTTCTTCCGCGACATGCTGTAGAAGCGCGCTTGCGCGCGTTGGAGGGTGTCGCGAGCACCCATCGCGCGCAAGCGCGCTCCTACAGGCGGGGCATCAGCCAATACGATACGGTTAGTCGCGGCGTTTCTTGGCCAGCTCGGCCATGCGCTGGGCATCGGCCAGGATGCCGTGCAGGATGCGCAGCTCGCGCAGCTCCGGCCGGGCGCGCAGGAACAGCTTGCGCAGCTTGAGCATGATCGTGACCGGCGAGCGGCCCTTGTGGAACTCGATATCGTCCAGGGTCTCGCCCAGGTGGGTGAAGAAGCGCTCCACCTGCTCGGCATCGGCGGGCACTTCATCCGGATCCACCTCGCCCTCGGCTTCGGCCGGGGCCGGCGCGGCGGCCGCCTCGTCCGCCAGCAGGGCCGTACGGATCTCGTAGGCCACCACCTGCACAGCCTGCGACAGGTTCAGCGAGCTGAAATCGTCCACGCTCGGAATACGGACCATGGCGTGGCAGCGGGAAAGCTCGTCGTTTTCCAGGCCGGTACGCTCGTTGCCGAACACCAGGGCGACGTTCTCGCCGCGACGGGCGGCGGCAATGGCCTGGGCCGCGCCCTCGCGCGGATCGAGTTCCGGCAGGTTCACCCCGCGGCGGCGGGCCGACAGGCCAAGGGCAAAGGTCGTGCCCGCCAGGCCTGCCACCAGGTCGTCCACCACCGCCGCCTGGCCAAGCACGTCGTCGGCGCCGGCCGCCAGGGCCGTGGCCTCGGGGTCGGGGAAGCGATGCGGGGCCACCAGGGTCAGGCGATCGAAGCCCATGGTCCGTATGGCGCGGGCCGCCGAGCCGATATTGCCCGAGTGGGAGGTCCGGACGAGGACAAAGCGGAAACGATCGTGCAGCGGCGGCAGGGCCATGGACAGGGGGAGCCGGTTCTCTAGGGACCGGAAAGTCTACACCGGCCCGTGACTTGGGCGAACGCGCCCCCGGTGTTAAACTGCCCGACCGATGCGGCTTTCGACCGCTTCCCCTGTTCTTTTGCCAAGTCGATCCCCATGCCAAGACCCGCCGTCAACGTCGCGGCGCGCGCCGCGCGCTCTGCAGGAAACATCATCCTGCGCTACATGAACCGCATCGAAGGCCTTTCGGTCGTCGAAAAGCAGCGGATGGACTTCGCCTCCGAGGTCGATCGCCTCGCCGAAGCCGAGATCGTCAAGGAACTCCGCCGCGCGTACCCCACGCACGCGATCATGGCCGAGGAATCGGGCCAGATCGGCAAGGGCCCGCTCACCTGGGTGATCGATCCCCTGGACGGCACGCACAACTACCTGCGCGGCATCCCGCATTTCTCCGTCTCCATTGCCCTGGTCGAAAAGGGTGAGCCGGTCTACGGCGTGGTGTTCGATCCCCTTCGCGATGAGCTGTTCACCGCGAGCAAGGGCGATGGTGCCTACCTCAACGACCGCCGCATCCGCGTCGGCCGCCGTGATGGCATCAGCGGCGCGCTGCTCGGCACGGGCTACCCGTACCGCGTGCGCAACCACCTGGAATCGCAGCTGCAGATCACCCAGGCCCTGCTCCAGGAAGCGGAAGATATCCGCCGCATGGGCTCGGCCGCGCTCGATCTGGCCTACGTGGCCGCGGGCCGTCTCGATGGTTACTTCGAGCCGGGCCTGCAGCCGTGGGATATGGCTGCGGGTGCCTTGCTGGTGCGCGAAGCCGGTGGCGTCTACAACGATTTCGCGGGTCGTGAAGGCCTGCCGGAGAACGGCAACATCATCGCGGCAAACCATAAGGTCGCTGCCGCCATGACGGAAGTGATCGGCGCCAACGCCACACCCCGCCTGCTGGGCGTCTAAGCCCAGCGTAGTCATTCGCTGACACGGAATGAGGGCATCGCCCTCATTCCGGGACGGCCATTCCCTCGATAAGGTGTCATCCGCGGCCTTCGCCGCGCCCCTATCGACGACACAAGGAATGTGCCATGTCCCCACTACTGCGCCGCCTCGCGGCCATCCTTCTGGCTGCATCCATCACTCACACTCACGCCGAAACCCCGGCGCGCATGGTCGTGACCTCCGATCCGCAATACCCATGGACGGACGAAACCGACCGCGGTGGCGATACCGATCAAGCGCTCGCCGAAGCGCTGGTACGTGAGCAATACGAAAGCATCGTGCACTTTCGCGCGGCATACCCGCTGCAAACCATTCCGGTCATCGTCAATGGTGACCTCACCTCGCACGGCTTCGTGTGGGAACACCAGAAGATGGATGAGTTGCTGCGGATCCTCGGCGATAACGTGTACCTGGGCCTGGGCAACCACGACTACGAAAACAACCTGCGCAACAACGTGCCGTGCAAGGTGCTCACCTGCGCCATGGAATCGCTGGATCTTCTTTCCGCGCATGTGCGCGGCCACCAGCAAAAGAACCGCATCCTGGGCATGGACCAGCGCACGTACGGATGGGGACATGCCGTCGGGAAGTCGGGAAGCTGGGCCTACGGTTTCCTGGCCGACGGCTGGCGACGCACCGTGAACATCCAGCTCAATAATTCACCCACGTTCACCGCGGATATTTTCTCCGCACGGTACGAGTACCACGTGACCTCATCGCTACCCTGGCTCGAGCAGAAGCTTGCAGAGTGGGATCAACCATTGGCGGCCGACTTCGTACTGCTCCACACGCACAAGCCTTACGCCTGGACCAACGGCCCATCCGATGCGTTGCGGGCACTGGTGGGGAAGCACCGGGTTAAGGCGGTATTTGCCGGGCATTTCCACCGCGATATGGGCGTGGAATACGCCCGTGATCAGTGGGGCGATGTGCCGGTTTTCATCAGCGGGTCCGCATCGCAACGCACTTACCTGATCGTTGAGCACTGGCCCGAATCGCGCTTGCTCAAAGTCTATGGCGTGCGCAACAACGACTGGCAACACATGCAGCTGCTGCAGGAGATCGGGGTCTAGTCGGATTTCAGCAGGTTGCGCAGGAACGGCACGGTCACGCGGCGCTGGGCCGCCAGCGTCGCCCGGTCGAGCGTATCGAGCAGATCCAGCAGAGCGCCCAGATCGCGCGGGTGGTGCGCGAACAACCAGTCGAGCACCGTGTCGTCAAGCTCGATGGCGCGGCCAGCCGCGTGATCACGAAGCACCTGGCGTCGTTCGGCATCGCTCAGCGGCTTCAGCACTGCCTGCGTCAACGAGCCCAGCCGGGAGCGAAGATCGGGCAGCGCAATGTCCAGCGCGGCAGGCGCCACGTTGGCCGCAAACAACAACGTGCAGCCATCCGCCTTGTAACTGTTGAACGTATCGAACAGGGCGTGCTCGCCATCCGGGTCACCCGCGATGGAATCCAGGTCGTCGATCGCCAGCAGATCGCTGCCGGCCATCCCACGAATGGCCGCCGCACGCGTGCCGCGCAGGCCGGCGAGCGGCAGGTACTGGGCGCTCCTGCCCGCATCGATCGCGGCCTGGCAGGCGGCCACCAACAGGTGCGTGCGCCCGCTGCCCAGCGTGCCGGAAACATAGACCCAGGGTGCCGTAGCACTCAGGGCCGCGTCACGCACAGCCTCCACCGCCACGGCGTTTTCGCCGGCGTGGAAATGTTCAAAGCGCTGGCGACGTGGCCAGCGCAGCGCGAGGGGCAACTGCGTACTCATGGGCTGTCGTCAGGTAACGGTGGCTTGCCGCGGTGCTCGTTCACGACCACATCGACATCCACTTCGACATCGAGTGCTCGCTCATCGCGGCCGGATGCCGGCTCCATGTACAGATCGCTTTCGCGGTACCGGGCGAATACGTAGCGCAGCAACACGACAACCACCGAGGCCGCAGGCAGCGCCAGCAGCACGCCAAGGAAGCCGAACAGATGACCACCGGCCAGTACGGCGAAGATGACCGCCACGGGGTGCAGGCCGATCTTCCCACCAACCAGGCGGGGGACCAGCACGTAGCCTTCCAACAGCTGGCCGATGGTGAACACCACGCCCACGAGGATCACGTGGGTCCAGTCGCCGTACTGCACCAGCGCAGCCACCAGCGCGGCCACGAAACCGATCATGAAGCCAAGGTAGGGCACGAAGCTGAGCAGGCCCGCGACCATGCCGATGAGCGGGCCGATGGAGATGCCCACGAGCGTGAGGCCCAGGCCGTAGAACACACCCAGGGCGAGCATCACCAGCAACTGGCCGCGCACGAAGGCGCCGAGCACCTGGTCGGATTCACGCGAGAGACGAACCACGGTGGGCTCGACCGACCGCGGGATGAGGCGCTGGATGTGCGCGATCATCGTGTCCCAGTCGCGCAACAGGTAGAACGCCACCACGGGAATCAGCACGGCGTTGGTCATCCACGTGATGACGCCCATGCCGGACTGGGTCACCTTGGTGATCGTGGCGGCCGCGATGCTGCCGATGGAGCCGATGTGCTCCTTGATGGCGGCCAGCACCTTGTCGCTATCGAAGGTATCCGCCTCCAGGTGCAGGCGCTGCTGCACCCACGGCAGCGCCACACTGCGTGCCCACTCCACGTAATGCGGCAGGTTATCGATAAGGTTGGAGACCTGGTGCTGGATCAATGGCACCAGCAACAGCAGCACGCCAACGAAAATAATGATGATCACGGTGAACACGATGCTCACCGCCCAGGTGCGGCCCATGCCAAGCCGCTGCAGGCGATCCGCCAGCGGATCGCCCAGGTAGGCCAGCATGGCGGCCAGGGCAAACGGCATGAGCACCGGCGCGAGCAGCCAGATCACGAAAATGACGAGGCCAACCAGCGCCAGCATCTGCCAGCGGCGTGAATTATCGTGGGTCATCGGTCAGGGTACCCAGCGGACGGCAAGGTCGGCGCCGTCGTGCGCATCGGCCGCCAGCACATGGCCGCCGGCGGCGTAACCGGCCACCAGGCGGGCCAGCGGTGCGCTCGCGTTGACGCTGAAGAGCACGCCATCCGCCGTTGCGCCTACCGGCACCACGGTCTTCACCGAAGGATCGTTCTCGAACGTAGCCAGCAGGCCCGCGTAATCGGTAGCCGAACGAAGGCCGGATACCCACACCTTGCCGCTGGTGCTGCCACCCGCGGCGGCCGCGAACGAGCGATCGAGCTTATCGGCCATGGCGTTGGCCCCGTTGGTCAACAGGGCGGCGCGCGCTTCACCGCTATCGGCCCAGCTGGAAACACGGCCGGCGTTCACCAGGGTCCAGTCCGTCCCGTCGTCACGCACCGTACCCACCAGCACCGTCGCGGTGTTGTACTGGCGAGCCACCCCGGCCACCGCGGAGGTATCGCCGGCGGCGATCGCCTTGGCATCCACCGGCGTATCGGCCTTGGGCGTGACGATCTGGTAACCGCGCGCGTCGGCCATCTGGGCCAGCGGCGCCAGGTCCTGCATGTTCAGGGGCTTGCCTGCTGCGTCGTGGGCAATGACCAGGACCGGGGGCTTGGGCGCGGCGGCCGCGGCGTCGCCCACGGCCAGCACCCGGCGGATCGCGCCCGGGTCAAAGGTGATCTCCAGGGCGAGCGGGGCACCGTTGGCGCCGCCCGTGCGCTGGTACTGGTACTGCTGCACCAGGCCGCCCGGCTGCTTCATGGCATCGGCATAGCCCGGCTTGGTACGCGGGTCAGCGCCGTTGGTAGCCCGGGCCAACACCTGGGTCAGGCCGTTGCCGAAGGCCTGGTCGCGCACCGCCGCGCTGGTATCCGGCACGGGCACCGATACCGTATACATCGCGGTCTGAGCCACTGCCGGACCCACGGCGGCCAGCAGGAAAAGCATCAGGAAGGCGAGTGAACGGGCTGCGCGCATAGTCATGGCATCGCTGCTGGGGAGGCGGGAAGTCTGCCCAAACCTTGGCATGGCGTCCATCCAAAGCGCGTGCAGGCCCCAATCCGGTGGCCGGCTTGCTGCTATCATTGCGCGTTTCCATCAGTGCCGGAACCGCTTATGTCCTCCGACCAGGGCTCCCTCACCTACCGCGACGCGGGCGTCGATATCGACGCCGGTAATGCCCTCGTCGAGCGCATCAAGCCGATGGTCAAGCGCACCTTCCGCCCGGAAGTGATGGGCGGGCTGGGCGGCTTTGGCGGCCTGTTCGACCTTTCCGGCCGCTATAAGGAACCGGTGCTGGTCTCGGGTACCGATGGCGTGGGCACCAAGCTCAAGCTGGCTCATCAACTGGGCCGCCATGACACCATCGGCATCGACCTGGTCGGCATGTGCGTCAACGATGTGCTGGTCCAGGGCGCCGAGCCGCTGTTCTTCCTCGATTATTTCGCCACCGGCAAGCTCGATGTGGATACCGCCGCAGCGGTCGTCGGCGGTATCGCCCGCGGTTGCGAGCTGGCAGGCTGCGCGCTGATCGGCGGCGAGACCGCCGAAATGCCGGACATGTACGCGCCGGGCGAATACGACCTGGCTGGCTTCACCGTCGCCGCGGTCGAAAAGTCCGCCATGAACGACGGCTCGAACATCGTGGCAGGCGACGTGATCCTCGGCGTGGCCTCGTCGGGCCCCCACTCGAACGGCTACTCGCTCATCCGCCGCATCCTTGAGCGCGCCGGTTCACCGCTGGATACCGACGTGGGTGGCGTAACACTGGCCGATGCGCTGATGGCGCCGACCACGCTCTACGTCAAGCCGATCCTGGAACTCATCGGCAAGGTGGATGTGCATGGCATGGCCCACATCACCGGTGGCGGCCTGAAGGAAAACATCATTCGCGTGGTACCGGACGGCCTTGGCCTGTCCATCGATGCCAGCGCGTGGGAACTGCCGCCCGTGTTCCAGTGGCTGCAGCGCGAAGGCAACGTGGCCCGCGAAGAAATGTGGCGCACGTTCAACTGCGGCATCGGCTTCACCGTGCTGCTCGACAAGGGCCAGGTGGAGGCCGCCAAGGCCGCGCTTGAAGCCCATGGCCTGGCATCCTGGGTCATCGGCTCGGTCGTTGCCGCCAGCGGCGACGAGCGCGTCCATATCGCCTGAGCAAGTCCGTGGATCGCCCTTTGCGCGTCGCCGCGCTCGTCTCCGGGCGCGGCAGCAACCTGGCCGCGCTCATCGCGGCACGCTTGCCGATAGACATGGTGCTGGTCGGCAGCGACAAGGCGAAAGCCGGCGCGTTGCAGGTGGCCCGCGATGCGGGCATTCCCACGGTGGCGTTTAGCCCAAAGGATTATGCGGACCGCGCGGCCTTCGACCGCGCGCTGTTCGGCGCCGTGGCCGACGCCCAGCCTGACCTGCTCGTGCTCGCCGGCTACATGCGCATCATCGATGCCGCCGTGGTGGCCGATTGGGCCGGCCGTGCGATCAACATCCACCCTTCCCTGCTGCCGAAGTACCAGGGCCTGCACACGCACCGCCGCTGCCTTGAGGCCGGCGATACGGAGCACGGCGCCAGCGTGCATTACGTCACTGCCGAGCTGGATGGCGGCCCTGTCGTGGCACAGGCGCGCATTGCCGTCGGCCCTGCGGATACGGAAGAAACCCTCGCGCAACGCCTGCTGGTCGAAGAACACAAGTTGCTGCCGGCCGTCGTCGGCGCCATTGCCACCGGCCGCCTGCGCTGGAACGGCCAGCCCCTCTTCGACGGCACCCCGCTCACCTGCCCGCTGGACATCACGCACCTGTAGGAGCGCGCTTGCGCGCGATCCACGTGGCCGCAGCACCCATCGCGCGCAAGCGCGCTCCTACACGGAGAATGCCGCATGGCGAGTTCAGGTGATCCGTCGTTCAGCCGCCCGGTTTAAACTCGGGGCATGAAGACCACCCTCCTCCGCGCCAGCCTTGGCCTGGCCCTCGCCCTGCCCGCCGCCGCGTTCGCCGCGGATGTGCCGCAGTCGTTCACCGCCACCTACAACGTGCTGCAGGGCGGTTCGCCACTAGGCAACGCCACGCTCACGCTCAAGCCAGCCGGCAATGGGCAGTTCGAGTACTCCAATACGACCCAGGGCACCGCGGGCCTTGCTGCCGCGCTCGGTGCCAACAGCTCCGAAGTGTCGCGTTTCACCTGGGCCGGCAAGGTGCCGCAGGCCGTGTCCTACAAGTACAAGCTGAGCGCGTTCAAGGAAAAAACGCGCGACCTCACGGTAAACGGCAATGCCGTCACCGTCGTCGATAACGGCAGCAAGACCTTCAACTACACCGCCCCGGCCGGCATGGTCGAGCGCAACACACTGCCGCTGGCCCTTGGCGTGGCGCTGCACGGCGGCGCGAAGGAAGCCACCTTCCCCGTCGGCGTGAAGCAGGCGGTGGAAACGCAGTCGTTCAAGGTCGCCGCGAACGAAAAGGTCACCGTTCCTGCCGGTACGTTCCAGGCTACGCGAGTCGATCGCACCGACCAGGATCGTGGCTTCAGCGCGTGGTATGTGCCCGCCAAGTATCCGGTGCCGGTGAAGCTGGCGCAGAAGGATGGCGGTGACCTGACGCTCGAGCTGGTGAAGTTCGAAGGCAAATAAGCCAGCCAAAAAAAACCCGCCTCGAAGGCGGGTTTTTGTTGTCGTCCCCTTAGGAGCCGGCAGGCGCGTTGCCGCTACCTGGCTTAGCTCGGCAGGCGGCGGATGCGGGCACCGAGCACGCCGAGCTTTTCCTCGATGTTCTCGTAGCCACGATCAATGTGGTACACGCGATCCACGGTGGTGTCGCCTTCGGCGACCAGGCCGGCCAGCACCAGGCACGCGGAAGCACGCAGGTCGGTCGCCATGATCGGCGCGCCACTCATCTTCGGCACGCCGGTGATGATCGCGGTGTTGCCTTCCAGGCGAATATCGGCACCCAGGCGCTGCAGTTCCAGCGCGTGCATGAAGCGGTTCTCGAACACGGTCTCGGTGATGACGCCCACGCCCTCGGCCACGCAGTTGAGCGCGGTGAACTGCGCCTGCATGTCGGTGGGGAACGCCGGGTACGGGGCGGTCACCAGATTAACGGCCTTCGGGCGGCGGCCCTGCATGTCCAGCTCGATCCAGTCCTTGCCGGTGCTGATGTGCGCGCCGGATTCTTCCAGCTTCTGCAGCACCGCATCCAGCGTATCGGCACGCGCGCCGCGCGCACGCACCTTGCCGCCGGTCATGGCGGCGCCGACCAGGAACGTGCCGGTTTCAATGCGGTCGGGCAGCACTTCGTAGTGCGCGCCGTGCAGGCGCTCCACGCCTTCCACGATCAGCGTGGAGGTGCCGATGCCGTCGATCTTCGCGCCCATGGCGATCAGGCAGTGGGCCAGGTCGACCACTTCCGGTTCCTGGGCCGCGTTTTCGATAATGGTGGTGCCCGAGGCGAGCGTCGCCGCCATCAGGATGTTCTCCGTGCCAGTGACGGTCACCATATCCATGACGATGCGGGCGCCCTTCAGGCGGCCGGCCTTCGCCTTGATGAAGCCGTTCTCGACCGTGATCTCGGCGCCCAGCGCCTGCAGGCCGCGGATATGCTGGTCGACCGGACGCGAGCCAATGGCGCAGCCACCCGGCAGGGAAACCTCGGCCTTGCCATAGCGCGCCACCAGCGGGCCGAGCACGAGGATCGAGGCGCGCATGGTGCGCACCAGCTCGTACGGCGCCACGCAGGAATTTTCCGGGCGCGGGTCGATGTGCATTTTCATGCGGTCATCGAGGACAACGCGCACACCCATGCGGCCCAGCAGTTCAATAAAGGTGGTGACATCGTGCAGGTGCGGCACGTTGCCGATGCTGACCGGCTCATCGGCCAGCAGGCAGGAAGCGAGGATGGGGAGCACGGCGTTCTTCGCGCCGCTGATGCTCACCTCACCGTTAAGCGGCTGGCCGCCGCTGATAAGGATCTTTGCCATGGAATGGTTTGCCTTTCTAAAAGGGGAAGCGCGGCGCGATCAGGGGCGGCCGGCGGCTTCTTCCGGGGTAAGGGTTTTCAGGCCCAGCGCGTGGATGGCCCCGCCCATGAGATCGCCAAGGGTGGCGTAAACAAGGCGGTGGCGGGCGAGCGGCAGCTTGCCGGCGAACTGTGCCGAGATGACCTCGGCTTCAAAATGAACGCCGTCATCGCCGCGCACGTCCACCCGGGCGCCGGGCAGGCCGGCTTCGATCAATGCCTGGATGCGGGCAGCGTCCATGGGTTCTCCGTGGGGAAGGGGTCGTCGCGGGCCAGGGGTTCCGAAACGGTCCCTGAACCACTGGTCGATGCCAGCGACGATAAAATGAGAATATGTAATGGTAATGGAAATCCGGTGTCGCAGAAATGGACATTCCGGGTTGCCCAGGGACAGCCCCCAGCCCGGACCCAAGGCCGAATGAACGCCCGCACCGCTCCGCCCACCAGCCCTGCCTTAGTGAACGCCGATGCCGTCGTGCGCAGCGCGCGCACCGTCATCGCCACCGAGGCCGCCGCCATCCGGGCGCTGGAGAGCCGTGTCGATGCCACCTTTGTCCAGGCCTGCCAGATGATCCTGGCCTGCAAGGGCCGGGTCGTGGTTTCGGGCATGGGCAAATCGGGCCACATTGCGCGCAAGATCGCGGCCACCCTGGCCTCCACCGGCACCCCGTCCTTCTTTGTCCACCCGGGCGAGGCAAGCCACGGCGACCTCGGCATGATCCAGCCCGACGATATCGTGCTGGCCATTTCCTACTCGGGCGAGACCGACGAGCTGCTGTTTATCCTGCCGGCCATCAAGCGCCAGGGTATCCGGCTGATCTCGATTACGGGCAACCCCAAATCGTCCCTGGCCAGCCAGGCCGATGTGAATATCGACGGCAACGTCGCCTCCGAGGCCTGCCCGCATGGGCTGGCGCCCACCACCAGCACCACGGCCGCTCTGGTCATGGGCGATGCCCTGGCCATCGCGCTGCTGGAGGCCCGTGGCTTCACCCCGGATGATTTCGCCCGCTCGCACCCGGCCGGCAGCCTGGGCCGTCGCCTCCTGCTGCATATCGCCGATGTCATGCACAGCGGCGATGATGTACCCCGCGTGCCGGTCACCGCCACGCTGAGTGAGGCGCTGGTGGAAATGACCCGCAAGCACCTGGGCATGACCGCGGTGGTCGAACCGGATGGCGGCCTGGTGGGCGTGTTCACCGACGGCGATCTCCGCCGCGCGCTGGATGACGATGGCGTGGACCTGCGTGGCGCCACGGTGGCCCAACTGATGACCCGGGGCCCCAAGACCATTGGTTCGGACAAACTGGCTGTCGAGGCCGCCCAGTTGATGGAAAAGCACCAGATCCATGCCCTGCTGGTCACCGACACCGAGGGGCGCGTGGTCGGCGCCTTGAACATCCACGACCTGCTCCGCGCGCGCGTCGTCTGAACGCGCCCCGCTGGCGCGCCCCCACCGCGCCGGAATCGCCCCCAAATCCTTAGACCATGGCCTATACGCACTACACCGAGATCCCCGCCGACGTTGCCGAGCGCGCCGCACGCATTCGCGTGGTCGTCTTCGACGTGGATGGCACGCTTACCGACGGGCGCCTTTGGTATGGCGAAGATGGCCGCGAGACCAAGGTGTTCCATGTGCATGACGGGCTTGGCCTGAAGCGCCTGCAGGAGAACGGCATCAAGGTCGCCATCATCACGGCGCGGATCAGCCACCCCGTTTCGCTGCGCGCCGAGGAACTCGGCATCCAGCACGTGTATCAGGGCCAGAAGGACAAGCGCGCCACCCTCAACGCGCTGCTCGAGGCCCTGCACCTGGAACCGGAACAGGCCGCCTTCGTCGGCGATGACCTGCCCGATCTCCCCGCCATGGGTATCAGTGGCCTGGCCGTGGCCGTGGCCAACGCCCACCCCTGGGTGGCCGAGCGCGCCCATTGGCGCACCCGCCTTACCGGCGGCTACGGTGCCGCCCGCGAAGTGGCTGACCTGATCCTGGCCGCGCAGGGCAAGGCCGAAGCCGAGCGGGACCGCTGGCTGTGAGCGTCTTCAACCTGTTCAAGGACCGCAGTACCGCCGGCGTGATCGGCATCCTGGCAGTCGCCCTGGGCGCGAGCACCCTGCTCTACTACTGGGTCGCCCCAGAAAAGAAGGTCGAGGACTTCATCGGTCCGCCCCGCTCCGGCTACGTGCTCACCACGTTCGACCTCGATTCGTACAACGAGCAGGGCAAGCCCGCGTTCAAGCTCATCGCACCGCACCTGGAGCGGCGCGAGGGCGATGAATCGCTGTACATCAATGCCCCGAATTTCGTGTTGCCCTCCACGAAGGAGACCGATGTCCCGCCGTGGACCGGGCACTCCGAGTACGGCTGGGTAAACAAGGACGGCACGATGCTGAAGCTGCAGGGCATGGTGCACATGGACCGCATCGCGTTCGATACCAACCCGCCGGCCAGCATCGATACCTCCGAGGTCACCGCCTGGCCCAAGGAGAACCGCCTGGAAACCGCCGAGGCAGCCCGGATCGTTCAGGGAACCTCTACAATGAACGGCATCGGCATGCGTGCCAATCTCGACACCAAGCACCTGGAGCTCCTCGATGCAGTCCACACCCAGTATCTGCCCCGCAAGCGCTAAGGCACTGATCGCGGCCTGCGGCGTGGCGCTCCTTGCCGCCGCCACCCCAGCCATGGCGAAACAGGACGATCGCAACCAGGTCGTCGATGTCACGTCCAAGAGCTTCGATGGCAGGCAGCAGCCGCAGGGCATTGCGATCTACACCACCAATGTCGTCATCACCCAGGGCACGCTGAAGATCACGGGCAGCAAGGCCACGATCTACTTCGATGACCAGCAGCAGGTCACCCGCGCGGTCATCGATGGCGGCCCGGCGACCATGCAGCAGCAGGACGATGACGGCAACTGGATGCACGGCCACGCCAAGAACATCGATTACCACAACGATACGAGCATCGCGATCCTCACCGGCAATGCCCACATCGACCAGCCCACCAAGGGCACGGCCGATGGCGACAAGCTCACCTACAACACCAACGACAGCACGATGACCGGCGAGAGCAATGGCGACGCCACCGTGCACATGACCTTCCAGCCGAAGAACCAGCCAGGCGCCGCTCCCGCGGGCAAGCCGGCGGCTCCGGCGACGCCGGCCCAGCCGGCCCCCACCCCGAAGAAGCCCTGACACGATGCTTTCAGCCCAAGGCCTGCAGAAGCGGTTCCGCGCCCGCCAGGTAGTGCGTGATTTCGCGTTCTCCATCCGCGAAGGTGAGGTGGTTGGCCTGCTCGGCCCGAACGGTGCCGGCAAAACCACCTGCTTCTACATGGTGGTAGGCCTGATCCCCGCCGATGGCGGCCAGATCAAGCTCGACCAGCAGGACATCACCGGCCTACCCATGCATGCGCGCGCCAAGCTCGGCATCGGCTACCTGCCGCAGGAAGCCTCGGTGTTCCGCCGCCTCAGCGTCTCCGACAACATCCTTGCCGTGCTCGAACTGCGCGAGAACATGACGCAGAAGCAGCGCGAGGACGAACTCGAAAGCCTGCTGGATGAACTCAAGATCTCGCACATCGCCGAGCAGAAGGGCATCAGCCTTTCCGGTGGCGAACGCCGCCGCGTCGAGATCGCACGCGCCCTCGCCGCCCGCCCCCGCTACATGCTGCTCGATGAGCCGTTCGCCGGCGTCGATCCCATCTCGGTTGGCGAGATCCAGCGCATCGTGCGGCACCTGAAGGAGCGTGGCATCGGCGTGCTCATCACCGACCACAACGTGCGCGAGACGCTGGGTATCTGCGACCGCGCCTACATCCTCAACGATGGCGAAGTGCTCTCGCGCGGTACCCCGCAGCACATCCTTGCTGATGAAAAGGTTCGCGAGGTGTACCTGGGCCGTGAATTCCGGATCTAAGGTCCTATACGAAATCGGCCAGCCGGCCTAGGCATCCGGCCCGCTGGTTTACGGGGCCCGCGTGGGGTTAGGATGGCCCGGTAACCCGATCTTGCGAAGGTAATGAAACCCGGACTTCAGTTTCGCCTGCATCAGCAGCTCACGCTGACGCCCCAGCTCCAGCAGGCCATCCGCCTGCTGCAGTTGTCGCAGCTGGAGCTCGAGGCCGAGCTCCGCCAGATAGCGGAAAGCAATCCGCTGCTCGAGTTCGCCGAAGATGCCGAATCCGAGCCAGATACGGCCGAGGAAAGCACCAGCTTCGACGAGGCCATGGAGTTCCGCGCACGCGACGAGCAGCCCACCAAGGCCACGCGCGAAGAGGAATCCACCGCCTCGCCCTCCGAGGACCTGGCTCCCGAGTGGGACGATGACCGCTTCCACGGTGAGGCCGGCGACTACGCCGGTGGCCCCTCGCGCAACGGTGGCGGCGACGAAGACGGCTTCGAGCCGCAGAACGCCGCACCGGAAAGCCTGCAGCAGCACCTTGAGTGGCAGCTCAACCTCTCCCAGTTCACGCCGCGCGACCATGCCATCGCCACGGCCATCATCCATGTGCTCGATGAAGATGGTTACCTGCGCGACGGCCTCGAGGCGGTGCAGGCCGCCCTGCGGGAGTTCCAGGCCGATCTCGACGAGATCGAGGCGGTTCGCAAGCGCATCCAGCGGTTTGATCCCACCGGCATCGCCAGTCTGGACCTGCGCGATTGCCTGCTGTGCCAGTTGAGCCAGTTCGCGGAGGACACCCCGCAACGCGGGCTGGCCATCCGCATTGTTACGGATGAAATCGAACTGCTGGCCCGCAATGACACCAGCAAGATCGCCCGGCGGCTGAAGGCGGCCGAGACCGACGTGGCCGTGGCCGCATCGCTCATCCGCAGCCTGGATCCCCGCCCCGGCGCGGCCCTGGATGCCACCCCGGTGGAATACGTGGCCCCCGATGTCTACGCCCGCCGTGAGAGCGGCCGCTGGAAGGTGAGCCTGAACCCGGATGCCCAGCCCCGGCTGGGCCTGAACCAGCACTACTGCAACCTCATTGCCCGCGCGCGCGGCGATGACGCCACCTGGATGAAGGGCCAGCTGCAGGAGGCCCGCTGGCTCCTGAAGAGCCTGCAATCCCGCGCGGAGACCCTGACCAAGGTCGCCGAGGTGATCGTCCGCCGGCAGAGCGCCTTCCTCGATTACGGCCCCGAGGCCATGCACCCCCTGGTCCTGCGCGAAGTGGCCGAGGAGGTGGGTATGCATGAATCGACTATTTCCAGGGTTACCACGCGCAAGTACATGCACACGCCGCGCGGTACCTTCGAGCTGAAGCACTTTTTCTCGAGCGGCGTGGCCACGGAAGACGGCGGCAGCGCGTCCGCGACGGCCATCCAGGCCATGTTGCGCAAACTGATCACGGCGGAAGACCCGCGTCGCCCGCTGTCCGACCAGGCCCTCGCGGAGGAACTCCATCGACGCGGTATTCAGGTAGCCCGACGTACGGTAGCCAAGTACCGGGAAGCCATGCGCATTCCCAGCTCCAGCGAGCGCGTCCGCGCCAGCTGAAACAGTGCGGAACCCCGGTGGAGGATCACGGTCCCACGTACAACGGTTCAGGAGTGGCAACCGGCCATTCCCATCTCGCCGCCACCGAACGGCGGCACCCTCAGCAAGAAGGAGGCGTCATGCAAATCCAGATCAGCGGCCAGCACATCCAGGTCACCCCTGCCCTGCGCGAACGCGTGGAACAGCAAATCGGCCGCTTCGAACGCCTTTTCGACAACATAATGGCCCTGGATGTCGTGCTATCGGTGGACAAGGCCGAGCACAAAGCGGGCGGCACCCTGCACTGTTCGGGCACCCGGCTCCATGCCGAAGGCCTTGCCCGCTTGCAGGACGGCACGATCAACGACCGCATGTATGCCGCGATCGACGAGATGATTACCAAACTGGCCGACCAGCTGCGTAAGCATAAGGAAAAGATCAAGGACCACCACAACAGCGAGGTCCGCGAGGCCCGCACTGCCAGCAGCTAAAGCCCCCCATCGGGCCTGTGGCACAATATAAGCAAGCCGGCACATCCGTGTGCCGGCTTTTTTCTTGACAGGAACCCCCGCGTGGATCGGCTCACTGCCCGACAACTCTTCGACGGTGTCCATGAACGGATGGCCCTGCGCTGGATCGCAGGCATGCGTGGCGAAGCCCGTGTCCTGGAGCCCAACGCCAAGCAGAGCCGCCGCCCGTCGCTGGTGGGCTACCTCAACGTCATCTACCCCAACAAGATCCAGATCATCGGCACCGAGGAGCTCAATTTCCTCGACGGCCTGGATTCGCGCCAGCGCTGGGAGGCCATCCACAAGATCGCCGCCTACCAGCCGGCCGCGCTCATCGTCACCAAGGACCAGGCCATCCCGCCCGACCTTCGTGAGGTGGCCGAGGAAACCGATACCCCGCTGTGGCAGAGCACCAAGCGCGGCCACGAGCTGCTCACCTACCTGCAGTACCACCTGGCGCGTACGCTTGCGCCGCGGGTAACCCTGCACGGCGTGTTCCTCGAGGTGTTCTCCATCGGCGTGCTGATCACCGGCGATCCCGGCTCCGGCAAAAGCGAGCTGGCCCTGGAACTGATCAGCCGCGGCCACCGCCTGGTGGCCGATGACGCCACCGAGTTCACCCTGATCGCCCCGGATGTGATCGACGGCGCCTGCCCCGAGCTCCTGCAGGATCTGCTCGAGGTACGCGGCCTGGGCGTGCTCAACATCCGCGAGATGTTCGGCCACACGGCGGTCAAACCGTCGAAGTACCTGCGCCTGGTCATCCACCTGAAGCCGCTCAAGGATGGCGAGGAAACGGATGCCATGACCCGCCTGACCGGCGATGTCAGCCGACGTAACGTGCTGGACGTGGATGTGCCCAAGATCACCATCCCCGTCGCCCCGGGCCGCAACCTGGCGGTCCTTGTGGAAGCGGCGGTGCGCAACCATGTACTGAAGAGCAAGGGTATCGACCCTGCGCAGACTTTCATCGACCGCCAGGCGCACCAGATGCGCCGGTTCTCCCCATGGTGACCCGGTGAACGACGACCTTCTTATCAGCCCCATCATCGAACCCGATGCCATCCACCTGGTCGTGCTCACCGGCATGTCCGGTGGCGGCAAGACCGTGGCCCTGCGCGCGCTCGAGGACCTGGAGTTCTACTGCGTCGATAACATGCCGGCGGAGCTCATCCCGCAGCTGGTCGCCGCGGTGAGCCAGGGTGAGCACGGCCCGCGCCGGCGCATCGCGGTGGGCGTGGATGTGCGCAACCGCCGCTCCGACCTGGAGCGCATGCCGCACGTCTTGTCCGAGCTCTCCAGCGCTGGCGTCCACGTACACCTCATCTTCCTGGATAGCCGCGACGACGTCCTGATCAAGCGCTATTCGGAAACCCGGCGCCGCCACCCGCTGGCTGCCGAGCGGCTTTCCCTGGCCGATTCGATCGCCGAAGAACGCCGCCTGCTGCGCCCGCTGGTATCCATCGCCGAAAAGGTGATCGATAGCTCCGATCTCAACGTGCACCAGCTGCGCCGCCTCTTCGCCACCGGCTACGCCGCCGCCAGCGATGGCACCACGCTGCTGTTCGAGTCGTTCGCCTACCGC
Organism: Luteibacter sp. 621; assembly: GCF_050435445.1. Lineage (NCBI taxonomy): Bacteria > Pseudomonadati > Pseudomonadota > Gammaproteobacteria > Lysobacterales > Rhodanobacteraceae > Luteibacter > Luteibacter sp. 621. The sequence continues at coordinate 158,782 of NZ_JBNDKI010000010.1, forward strand.
CGCGGCCTGCCCTCGGATGCGGATTTCGTGTTCGATGCCCGCTGCCTGCCCAACCCGCACTGGGACCCGCGCCTGCGCCCGTTCTCGGGCAAGGACCAGCCGGTGCGCGAATACCTCGACGCGCAGCCCGTCGTGGGCGAATACTATGACGACGTCGCGCGCTGGCTGGATACCTGGCTGCCGCGCTTCGAAGGCGAGGACCGCAGCTACGTCACGGTCTCCATCGGTTGCACGGGCGGTCGCCACCGCTCGGTGTACCTGGTGGAGCGCCTTGCCCGGCACTTTCGCAAGGAACGCGGCAACGTACTGACATTCCACCGTGAGCTCGAATGAGCACCCAGACCCGATCCACCCACCTGCGGAGCCTGCCATGAGTGTTGGCGTGCTCCTGATGACGCACGAGGCCGTTGGCCAGGCGCTGGTTTCGGCCGCGCGCCATGTCATGCCCAAGTTGCCGCTCACGGTGGATGCCGTGGAGGTACCCCCCGGCGCCGATCCCGACGTGATGCGCTCGCTCACCGCGAAGCACGCGCGCGATCTGGACCAGGGCGAGGGTGTACTCGTGCTCGCCGACCTTTATGGCGCCACGCCGTGCAACATCGGGCTATCGCTGGGTGCGCTGGGCGTGAAGCTCCGCTGCGTATCCGGCCTGAACCTGCCGATGCTGTTGCGTGTCCTCAACTATTCAGAAAAATCGTTGCCCGAACTGGCGGAAATCGCCGCCACCGGGGGCCGCGGAGGGATCTTCATCGATCATGCTTGAACAGGAAATCACGGTCTCGAACCGCCTTGGGCTGCACGCCCGCGCGTCAGCCAAGCTGGTCCAGCTGGTGTCCACCTTCAAGGCCACCGTGCACCTGGTGAGCAAGGGACGCGAAGTGAACGCGCAAAGCATCATGGGGGTCATGATGCTGGCCGCCGGCATGGGCACCAGCCTGGTGGTCCGCGCCGAGGGCGAGGATGAACAGGCCGCCGTGGCGGCCGTCATCGATCTCTTCAACCGCAAGTTCGACGAAGGGCAGTAACGCATGGGCGCCAGGGGGGCGAGTCACGCATGAGGTACCAGCTGACCGGCACAGCCGCATCCCGGGGCATGGCCCTCGGGCGGGCGCGTCTGGTCCAGCCCAGCCTGTACACGGCTGACATGCGCATGCTCGAGGATGCCGAGATCGGCCCCGAGCTCGACCGCCTGCACAAAGCCCTGGACCATGCCCGCGCCGAGCTGCGCGAACTACGCGGCAAGCTGCACGGCGCACTGGCCCGCGAAGTGGGCGACTTCATCGATGCGCACAGCCTGCTGCTCGATGACGAAGAACTGCTGCGCGGCCTCGATGAACTGATTTCGGTCGGCCACTACACCGCCAGTGCCGCGCTGAAGATGCAGCGCGATCGCCTGGCCGCCGTGTTCGATGCGATGAACGACCCGTACCTGAAGAGCCGCGGCGAAGATATCGACCAGGTCATCGGCCGGGTCATGTCCGCCCTCTTCCAGCATTCCAGCCGCGAGGAGCGCAAGCTCGCCGCACGCGTGGGCGAGATCATCGTCAGCGATACCGTGGCACCCGCGGACATGGCCAGCCTGGCCGGCCAGGGCATGCTCGGCGTGGTCGCCAGCGCCGGCAGCGTGTACTCGCACAGCGCCATCCTGGCGCGCAGCTTCAACCTGCCGATGCTGGTAGGTACGAAGGATGCGTTGGCCACCATCAACGATGATGACCTGGTGTTGATCGACGCCGAACACGGCGAGGTCATCGTCCACCCCACCGCACAGGACCTCGCCCGCTACCGCCAGTGGCAGCGCCAGGCCGCCGCGGAAGGCCGCCGCCTGGCCGCACTGGCCTCCGCACCCACGCACACGCGCGATGGCTTCCACGTGCGCCTGTTCGCCAACGCGGAGCTGGCCGGCGATGTCACGCTGGCCCGCGCGCGTGGTGCAGACGGCGTGGGCCTGTATCGTTCCGAATTCCTGTTCCTGCGCCAGCGCGGCCTGCCCAGCGAAGACGAACAGTTCGCGGCGTACCGCGATGTCGTCCTCGGCATGGGTGGCCTGCCGGTCACCATCCGCACGCTGGACCTTGGCGCCGACAAAGCCGATTCCGCCGGCCTTGCCATCCGCGGTGAAGATAACCCTGCGCTGGGCGTGCGCGGCATCCGCCTGTCGCTGCGCTACCCCGATATTTTCCTCGTGCAGCTGCGCGCGATCCTGCGTGCCGCCTGCTACGGCCCGGTCCGCGTGCTCGTGCCGATGATCACGCACATGGGCGAGCTCACCGAGGTACGCCGGCTGCTGAAGAAGGCCCGCGAACAACTGTCGCTCGAGGGCCAGGAGTTGCCCGAGCGCCTGGATGTCGGCGCCATGATCGAAGTCCCCGCCGCCGCCATCGGCGTCGCGTCGATCCTGCAAAAGGCCGACTTCCTCGCCATCGGCACCAACGACCTCGCCCAGTACACGCTGGCCGCCGACCGCAACAACGATGCGCTGGAAGGCATCTACGACCCGCTGCAACCTGCCTTCCTACGCCTCATCGCCCACGTCATCGCCGCCGCCCGCCGCGCCAAGAAGCCGGTAAGCCTCTGCGGCGAAATCGCCGGCGATACGCAATTCACCGCCCTGCTGCTCGCCATGGGCCTCGAGGAGTTCTCGATGCACCCGGGCCAGCTGCTGCAGGTACGCGACCGGCTGACCCAGCTGGATTGCGCCGCACTGCGCCGCGCCGCGCCGCATCTGTTCCGTGCGCATACGCGCGATCAGGTGGAAGAGCGCTTGATGGCGGTGGTGGCGAAGCAGGATGGCTGCGCGGGGGCAGCCTAGCGCTTTGCGCGGACGGGGATCGCGCGCAAGCGCGCTTCTACAGCGTTGGTTGTTGCGCTAGCCACGCGGTGGCGTGGTCCAGCACGGCCGCGTCATCGACGCGGTCGTCGGGATCTACCTGCTGGCCGAAGGCTACGCCGTGGCGATCGACATCGATGAAAGCCTTTACCACGAGGAGGCTGCCGTCCTTGAGGGGCATGGTCTCGTTGCTGTTCGCCTGGCCCGATGTGGGCGAACCAAACGAGCGCGTCGCAGGGCGGCCATGGAACGCCACAGCAACGGCTTCGCCCGCACTGGATGTGTGCGGACCAAGGAGAACCGCGACGGGCGAAGCGCTGAGATCCAGTGAGATGGGTTTTGCGGGCATCGAAAGACCGACACCCGCGTACCAATGCGCGTCATCCGCGCCCGGCTTCCGGAAGGCGCCGATCTCACCGTCGCCCAACAGCGAATGCACCGCAGCGAACATAGGCCACATCGTGCCGCCCGAATCCTGGCGTAGGTCGACGACCCACCCATGCTTCACCTCGGGCGCCAAACGGCTCATAGCCAGTGCAATGGCTTGTATGTAGCGCGTCTCCGCATCCGCGGGGCCCGTGAAACCCGGCAACGCGACGTAGCCGATGCCATCGGGGAGCAGGTGCACATCCGGGATCGATTGTGTGCCGTCGTTGAGCGACTGAGCCCACGCTGAATCAGCGTCGATGAAACGGCTGTGCCCATCGTCAAGCCTGCGCACGGCATCGCGGATGGTGGGATACGCGGCGCTGGCTGGCTGCCCTGCCGAGAGGTGTGACTGGGCCTCACGCTCGAACGAATCCCAATCGACCTTACCGGCGGCGAGAGCGTTCTCGCGCAAAGCCGCCACGGCCTGATGAAGCAGTGCGTCTGCCCCCACATGCGTGGGCGGTTCCCGGAAGACAAGGTTGAGGTGAGTAACATGCGCGGTACCGCCGCCCATTAGCGCAACACCGACTACAACCGAGGTCGCGTTTGCCGGCACCGTGATACGAATGCGCCGCATGGCTGGAACACCGCCGCTGGCGATGGGATACGGCTCGGTCGTCTGGAACACGTGCTCGGCGCGGGTGGGACCGTCGGCGGACATCCATAACGCGGCGTTAGCCGCTGAACCGGTGGTCTCGATGAGTCCCGTCAGTTCAACGATCTTTCCGGCCGCTAGGTGGGCGTCTATCTGGGAGCCAGCGATACCCGCTTGGTCATTGGCATTGTCCACCCTACTGAGGGTAACGCTCGCGCCGCCGGCGAGGCATGCATCGCCCGATCCTGTGACCGTGAAAGCGCTGGTCCTCTTGGCCGTTGACCAATGCAGCTCTTCGGCCCCGACCGCCAGCGGCACGAGGATAATCATCGTCAACGCCGATCGAAGTAACCCGTGCTTAGCCTTGTGCATGCGCCCCCCCGATTTGCCGCCGCCGTAGAAGTCAGCGCGCATGCTATGCCGGCGGTTCGAGAAAAGCTGTAGGCGTTCCCCTACACAGATTCTTGCGATGTCAATCGCTTCATGCGATGTGCCGGAGGTCGTGCATCGCGCGCGAGCGCGCTCCTACAGGGAGCGCGCGTGCCATTCGGCGTGCGCCTGGCCGACGCGTTCGGTGCCCAACCGGGTCATGGCGGCGATCGCTTCCATCGACAGGGCGACCTGCTTGCAGTCCACCGCATCGGCTTCGTGGATCAGGTCAGCCAGGAGGCTGGTCACGCCACGCGCGTACTGCAGCCATTGCGTCGCATCGTTCAACAACTCGTGTGCCGTGGGCTCACACGCTGCGTTATCACCCGCGTGCCGAACAGGCCAGGTTTCGTTCACCAGATTCATTACTCGCTTCCATATTCAATACCGCCCCGCGCAGCGCTAACGTGGCACGACAGTCATCACGACCTGCCATGCCACGGACCATACGATCGCGGGTTCACCGTTCGCCCGTGACCGGGCGCCGGGTGGCTTGATTGACGAAGTGGATGGCGACGACGACCGCCCGTGAGGCATGCCAGGCGAGAACGCCTGCCTCATTCGATCAAGAATTACCTCAAAGATGGTCGCCGCCGCGGTTCTTCAACCGCGCCTGCGGCTTATACAGGCGGCCCGTTAGTCGATGAGATGCCGCCGGGGGGATTCGGCGGGCGTGCGACTACCGTATGATCGGGGGTACCCATGATCAACTCCAGATTAGTTGGTTGTGGATAGCGAGTCGGGTGTGTGCAACCACGCCCGGCTCGCGACTCTCACCGCACACAGCGGTGGTTGCCTGCACGGTGTACGTCAACGTGCGTGCGGGCAACGGAAACGACCGTATCAAAATGATCCGCCGATGTCTGTAAGAACAACGGACATCGTGTGTAGGTGTCGTTGTGCACGCCATCATTTAGCGCGATGCCGAAGGCGAGCCGCAAAGAAAAAGGGCCGGCAATCATGCCGGCCCTTTCATCGTTCAACCATCGCAGGCCATCAAGCCGCCCGCGACGCTTCCATCTTCTCCGCCTTCGCGGCCACGCCAGCCTTCAGCTCATCGCTATCGAAGTCATCCACCGAGATGAACTCCGCGACAGCATCACGCACGCGCTGCAGCAGCTCGCGCTCGGCCGAAGTAATGGCGCCGAGCTTCTCGGCTTCCGCCAGCTGCTCGTTATACGTATGCGCGTGCAGCTGGCCGCCCTTGAACGCCTTGAGGAACTTTCGCTCCACCGGTTCCGCGGCAATCACATCCGGCAACACCGCATTCATGCGGCCCACGGTGTTGTTCGCCGTCGGCGTCAGGTAGGTCCACGTGGTCAGGCGATCGCGCGCCTCGCTCGGGGCCGTGATCAGCGCGGCCACGCGGCGACCCAGGCGATCCGACGGCGGCACTTCGCGGCGGCCGAACGGGAACACCAGCGCGCGGAGCAGCCACGCCACCGGGCGCACCGGGAAGTTACGGATCACGCCATCCAGCGCCATCTGCATACGCCAGACGCACTCGTGGAACGCCCAGGCCAGCAACGGACGATCCGCTTCCGGACGGCCCGTATCCTCATAACGCTTCAGCATGGCGCTGGCGATATACAGGAACGACAGCGTATCGCCCAGGCGGGCCGAGAGCTTTTCCTTGAACTTCAGCTTGCCGCCCAGCACGCCCATCGACACGTCGGCACACAGTGCCAGCGCGGCCGAGTAACGATTGAGCTTGCGGTAGTAGCGGCGCGTATACGCATCGCCCGGGGCATCGCCGATGCGCGCCGCCGTGAGGCCCAGCACGAAGCTGCGCACCGCGTTGGAGAAGCCAAAGCCGATGTGGCCGAACAGCGCCTTGTCAAAGGTCTTCAGGCGCTCACGGTAATCCGTGATGGTCAGCGCCTGCATTTCCTTCAGCACGTAAGGATGGCAGCGGATCGCACCCTGGCCGAAGATCATGAGGCTGCGCGTCATGATGTTCGCGCCTTCCACGGTGATCGCGATCGGCACGCTCTGCCAGCCGCGGCCCATGTAGTTCTTCGGGCCCAGGATCACGCCCTTGCCGCCGTGAACGTCCATCGCATCGGAGGCGATCTGGCGGCACCATTCGGTGGCGTGGTACTTGGCGATGGCCGACGGCACCGCCGGCTTCTCACCGCGATCGACCGCTGCGGCCGTGGCGCGCGACAGTGCCTGCGTGGCATAGGTCAGGCCGCCAATGCGGGCCAGGGCTTCTTCCACGCCCTCGAAGCGGCCGATGGCCAGGCCGAACTGCTTGCGCATGCGGGCGTAGGCGCCCGTGGCGGCGACCGCCATGCGCGACGCACCGGTCGCGTTGGACGGCAGCGAAATGGCACGGCCCACCGACAGGCACTCGACCAGCATGCGCCAGCCCTGCCCCGCCATATGCGGGCCACCGATCAGCACCGAAAGCGGAACGAACATGTCCTTCGCGTGGATCGGGCCGTTCTGGAACGGCGTGTTCAGCGGGAAATGGCGACGGCCGATTTCCATCCCCGGGGTTTCGCGCGGCAGCAATGCCAGCGTGATGCCCAGGTCTTCCTTGTCACCCAGCAGCTTGTCCGGGTCGTACATGCGGAACGCCAGGCCGACGATCGTGGCGATCGGGGCCAGCGTGATGTAGCGCTTATCGAAGGTAAGGCGAATGCCGACGGTTTCTTCGCCGTTCCACATCCCCTTCGTGACGATGCCGAAGTCCGGGATCGAGGTGGCATCCGAGCCGGCGTACGGGCCAGTCAGCGCGAAACACGGCACCTCACGGCCATCAGCCAGGCGCGGCAGGAAGTGGTTCTTCTGCTCGTCGCTGCCGTAATGCATGAGCAGCTCGCCTGGGCCAAGCGAGTTAGGCACGGCAACGGTGGAGGCCAGCGTCTGCGACATGCTGGAAAGCTTCTGCAGCACGGCCGAATGGGCCAGCGCGGAGAAGCCGAGGCCGCCGTAGCTCTTCGGGATGATCATGCCGAAGAACTTGTTCTTCTTGATGAAGTCCCAGACGTCCGGCGGCAGGTCGGCCAGTTCGTGGGTGATCTTCCAATCGTCGATCATGCCGCACAATTCTTCGACGGGGCCGTCGAGGAACGCCTGCTCTTCGACCGACAGTTCCGGCTTCGGCTGCTTCAACAGCTCCGACCAGCGCGGCATGCCCGAGAACAGCTCGCCTTCGAAACCGACGGTGCCGGCTTCCAAAGCGGTCTGCTCGGTTTCGCTGAGCTTGGGCGTGACCTTGGCAAACATGGAGAGCAGCGGCGCGCTGATCTTCTTGCGGCGGAAATCCACCATCAGCAACGGCACGGCGACCAGCGCCAGCAGCACCAGCAGGATGACGGTGGTCACCGGGGCACCCGCGAGGAAGCCGACGACGAGCGTCGTGGCCGCCGTGGCGATGGCCCACGTCTTCAGGGACGTGCGGTGGTAAGCACATGCACCAGAGGCAATCAGTGCCGCCAGTACAACCAGGATCGCAGACATGGGTATCACCTCGTAACGTCGTAGTGCTTAAGGGGTGTTGCTCAAAGGGTTTGCATGAACGCTGCGATTTCGCGCGTGAAAGCGTCGTTCGCATCGCCCGCCACCATGTGCGTGGCATCGGCGAGCGATACGTGGCGCGCATGGGGAACAAGGCGGAGAAATTCATCGACCGTGTGGCTGGAGACCACATCGCTGCGGGCACCGGAAAGAAGCAGCACCGGCACCTGTACCTTCGCCGCGGCGGCGAACAGGCGCGGCTGGTAGCGCTCGCTCTCTTCGACCAGGCCATCGAGCAGCGCCGGATCCCAGTGCCAGCGAAGACGGCCATCATCGCCCTGGCGCAGCAGGGGCTTCAGCTGGCTTTCGGTCTTGCGCTCGCGGCGCTGCGGCAGGTACGCCTCGATAGCCGAGGCCGCCTCGTCGTAGCTCGCAAAGCCGTGGGGGTGGGCGCGCATGAAGCCGAGGATACGTTCCACGCCCTGGGTTTCCCACCGCGGGGTGATATCCACCAGGATCAGTGCCGAGAACGGGCATGCACCTTCGGCCTCACCCGCGGCGACCAGCGCCAGCAGGCCGCCCATCGAGGCGCCGACCACCACGGGCCGTGGGCCGCCCGGGGGCGTCGCCGCCTCAGCCATGGCGGTCAGATCGGCCACAAACTGTTCCATGTGGTATTCGCCACGCGGCACGCGTTCGCTTTCGCCGTGGCCGCGCGCATCGAATGTCACTGCGGGAAGGCCCTGCGCGGCGAGCGCACGCGCACTGCCCGTCCAGGCGTTGCGAGTCTGGCCGAAGCCGTGGGCGAACAAGAGCGCGGGCTGGTTCTCGCCTTCCCAGCGTTCACCGGCCAGCAACAGGCCATCCAGCGCGGTAAGGCGGAAGGGCGTGGAAATAGCGGTAGTGGGCTCGACAACCATACGGGCGAGTATGTGTGCCTGGAAAGCCTGCGTCAATACGGCAGCGTACGGTCACGTAACAGCCGGAAAGTCAAGGTCTTACGCAACACGTACGGCAGCGGATGGATTGCAAACGGGCGCATTCCAGCTACCATGCGCCGATGAACGATGCCAAGAATGAACGAGTCCGCCTTTCTGCCGAGGATTGGGAGGACGGTGCGCTCGCGTTGATCGCCGAGCAGGGCGTAGGCGCGCTGGCTGTTGAAGCCCTCGCCCGCCGCCTTGGCGTGACCAAGGGCAGCTTTTACTGGCATTTCCGTACCCGCGAGGCGCTGCTGCAGGCCGCGCTGGAGCGCTGGGAAGAATACGGCGAGCGCGAAGTGCTGGCCGAGATCGAGCGTATCGCCGATCCGCGCAAGCGCCTGCCCGAACTGTTCCGCCGCGTGGCCCATGAGCTGCAGCCGCACCGCGTGTATGCCGCGCTGCTGAAAGCGCTGGACCACCCACAGGTGGTACCGGTCATGGCACGCGTTTCCCAGCGGCGCATGGATTTCCTGACCCGCATGTACAAAGAAGCCGGGCTGGAGCCGATCGTGGCGCTGCACCGCGCACGCCTTACCTACGCCGCGTACGTCGGCTTCCTCCAGCTGAACTTCACTCTGGGCCTGCCGCGCCTCTCGCACGACGAGTTCGATGCCTACGTGGAGCACGTGATCACCACGCTCACGCCGGCCAAGCCCGAGGAATGACCTGAACGGCGCCTGCAAATTGCTGCGCCGTGCCTTGTAAATACCACGATCCGCAAACTACTGTCTCTACAGGCAATTACCTGGAGACCACACCGGATGGGTTCGCACGGCAGTTCGTTGGAAGCACTGAATCGATGGGTAGATGATGTCGCCCGCCTGACGGAGCCCGCCTCCGTCGTGTGGTGTGATGGCTCTGACGCGGAATATGCGCGGCTTGTCGAGACCATGCTCGCCAGCGGTGATCTTCTCCCGCTAAACGAGAAGACCAACCCGCGTAGCTACCTGCACCGCTCACATCCGTCGGATGTGGCCCGCGTGGAGCACCTCACCTTCGTGTGCACGCCCGAGGAAGAAGACGCCGGCCCGAACAACCACTGGATGGCGCCGGCCGAGGCCCACGCCAAAATCGATGCGCTGTTCGAAGGCGCGATGCGTGGCCGCACCATGTACGTCATCCCGTACTGCATGGGCCCCATCGATTCGCCGATCGCCCGTTGCGGCGTCGAGATCACCGATAGCCCGTACGTCGTAGCCAACATGCGCATCATGACGCGCATGGGCACGCAGGCGCTGACGCGCATCGAACGCGAAGGCGTGTTCGTGAAGGGCCTGCACTCCACGGGCGACCTGGACCCCGAGCGCCGCTTCATCATGCATTTCCCCGATGAGCTGGCCATCAAGTCCATCGGCTCCGGTTACGGCGGCAACGCCCTGCTCGGCAAGAAGTGCCATGCGCTGCGCATCGCCAGCCACCAGGCGCGCCGCGAAGGTTGGCTCGCCGAGCACATGCTCATCGTCGGCATCGAGAACCCGAAGGGTGAGAAGCATTACATCGCTGCCGCGTTCCCGTCGGCATGCGGCAAGACCAACCTGGCCATGCTCATCCCCACCGAGGGTTACCGCAAGGCGGGCTGGAAGGTGTGGACCGTCGGCGACGATATCTGCTGGATGACGCCGGGTGCCGATGGCCGCCTGTGGGCGATCAATCCGGAAGCCGGCTACTTCGGCGTGGCCCCGGGCACCGGCGCGAACACCAACCCGGCTGCACTGGCGACGCTCGGCCACGATGCCATCTTCACCAACACCGCGATCACCGCGGATGGTCGCCCGTGGTGGGAAGGCCTGGGCGAAGGCGAGCCGGTGACCGACTGGCAGGGCCGCCCGTTCGACGCCGCCAATGGCCCCGCCGCTCACCCGAACTCGCGCTTCACCGTGTCGGCGAAGCAGTGCCCCAGCTGGGCGCCGGAATCGGAAGACGCCGCCGGCGTGCCCATCTCGGCCATCGTCTTCGGTGGCCGCCGGCCTTCGTTGGTGCCGCTGGTGTTCGAGGCGAAGGACTGGGCGCACGGCGTATTGGTGGGCGCCGCCATGGGTTCGGAAACGACCGCGGCGGCCACCGGTGCCGTGGGCGTGCTCCGCCGCGATTCCATGGCGATGAAGCCGTTCTGCGGCTACAACTTCGCCGACTACTTCGCGCACTGGCTGTCGTTCGACAAGCCCGGCGCGAAGCTGCCGCGCATCTTCCACGTGAACTGGTTCCGCAAGGATGCCGATGGCCGCTTCATGTGGCCCGGCTACGGCGAAAACCTGCGCGTGCTCGACTGGATGATCCAGCGCGTGGAAGGCCTGGCGAGCGGCCATGAAACCCCGATCGGTATCGTGCCCGCCGCCGGCGAACTCAACACCGCCGGCATGGATATCGCGCCCACCACCGTCGACGAACTGCTCCACGTCGATATCGATGGCTGGGTCGAGGAACTGAACGCCATCGGCACCTACCTGGATGGCTTCGGCACCCGCATGCCCGAACGCCTGAAGGCCGAACGCGACCGGGTCAGCAAGGCCCTGGAAGCCGCCGTGGAACGCCGCGCCGAGCGGGTGGCCTAACCCGCTGCCCTGTGAACCGGGCGGCTCAGCCGCCCTCTTAACCGGGCGGCTGAGTCCCCTGTAGGAGCGCGCTTGCGCGCGATGGGCCCTGCCGCAAGCACCCATCGCGCGCAAGCGCG
>NZ_JBNDKI010000011.1:0-170141 GCF_050435445.1 Luteibacter sp. 621
CCTCCTCCCCCCCCACCCCCCCCCCCCCGCCCGCGCGCGCCCCCCCCCCCCCCCGCCCCCCCCCCCCCCCCCCCCCCCCCCCCCCCCCCCCCCCCCGCTCCTACATGGCGCCGGAGACGTGGGCTTACGCGGCCTTGCGCTTGGGCTTCAGCATGGTGCCGATGCACTTGGGCGAGCCGCAATGGCAGGCCCAGATCTTCTTCAGGCGCGCCGTGTAAGGCATATCGATGGTGATGCCGTAATCGTAGGTCAGCTCTTCACCCGGGGCGATATCGCGGATGGCCTCGATCATCACCTTGTCTTTCTTCGAATCCTTGCCCGGCTCGTCTTCCACGATCACGGCCTGGCAGTTCGGGTCGCAGCCGTAGTTGATCCAGCGCGCGGTATTGCCGTGGCTGTTGCCGTCGACGATCCACTTGTCGTTCAGCGTGAACAGGAAGGTATGGCCGGTTTCGCCGCCATCGCCGTACTTCTTGTCGGCCTGGGCATGGGTAATGCGGTCGCCCTTGTATTCGACGACATCTTCGCCGGCCTTGATGGGCGCGGTGGCGAAAACGCCATTGCCATGGATGGGGGAGCGGCGCGCAACAATGCGTCGGGTCATGGGTAAATAGTCGTCATGGAAGGCAAACACGGATGATGCCTGCTTGCCCCGCGCTTGGGAACCGCGTTTCAAACGCTGTCTCGCGCTGGAAGCCCGCGCGGCGCTACCATCAAACGAGTGTTCGATGCCCCAAGCCCAGGGAATGACCTTGATGCGACGCTTTCCGATCCTCCGCGTAATGGCCCTCGCCGGTGTAGCCCTGCTTGCCGCCTGCGGCCCGCCGAAGAAGAGCGTATTCCCGCCCGCCGTTACCCTGCAGGAGGTTTCCGCGAAGCCCGGCGGTACCTGGCACGTGACCCTGCGTGTGCGAAACAACAGCTACGGCGGCATGGCGTTCGATCGCATCCAGGGCACCTTGCAGGTGGGCACGCTCGGCGGCGTGCTGCTCGATGCCAACATCAGCCAGGACATCCCTTCGTTCGCCGCCGATGTTACGCGCATCGACATCCTGCCCACGCCCGAGATGTCGAAAGCCCTGGCCGAACTGGCCGCCAAGGGCAGCTCCGGCGCCCTGCCCTACGTGATCAATGGCCAGGTCACTGGCACCCCAGAAAAAGAAGACAAGCCGCGCACCTTCCCGGTGTACGGCAAGAGCTGGCTATCGCCGGTGCCCGGCATCCCCGATACCTACCGCTCGCCCTGATTCATTTCCCAGCCCCCATTCGCCAGGATCCACCATGACGATCTACAAAGCCCCGCTCAATGACATGCGCTTCGCGCTCTACGACGTGCTCGGCGCCGAAGCCGTACTCGCCCGCCTCGAGGGCGGCGAGGGCCACAACCGCGAACTGTTCGATGCCGTGCTGGATGAAGCCGCCCGCTTCAACGAGCAGGTGCTGGCACCGCTGAACGCATCTGGCGATGCCGAGGGCTGCCACTACGACAAGGCCACCGCGTCGGTCACCACGCCGAAGGGCTTCAAGGAAGCCTACCGCCAGTACGCCGAGGGCGGCTGGGCCGGCCTCACGGCACACGAAAAGTTCGGCGGCCAGGCGCTGCCGGCGGTGCTGGGTGCGCTCACGAAGGAAATGATCGATTCGGCCAACCTGGCCTGGGGCATCTACCCGCTGCTGTCGCACGGCGCCACGGATGCGCTCGAGCACCATGGCGATGAGTGGCAGCAGGAAACCTTCCTGAAGCCGCTGGTGGAAGGCCGCTGGACTGGCACCATGTGCCTGACCGAGCCGCAGGCCGGCTCCGACCTGGGCCTGCTGAAGACCCGCGCCGAGCCCAACGGCGATGGCAGCTACAGCGTGACCGGCACCAAGATCTTCATCAGCGCCGGCGAGCATGATTTCGCCGAGAACATCATCCACCTCGTGCTGGCCCGCCTGCCCGATGCGCCGGCTGGCAGCCGCGGCATCTCCATGCTGGTGGTGCCCAAGTTCAAGGTGAACGCGGATGGTTCGCTGGGCGAGCGCAACGGCGCCGCCGCCGGCGCGATCGAACACAAGATGGGCATCAAGGGCTCGGCCACCTGCGTCATGAACTTCGATGGCGCACAGGGCTGGCTGATCGGCCCGGCGCACAAGGGCCTGATGGCCATGTTCACCATGATGAACGCGGCGCGCCTGGCCGTGGGCATCCAGGGCCTCGCCGTCTCCGAGCGCGCCCTGCAGAACAGCCTGAACTATGCCCGCGAGCGCCTGCAGATGCGCGCTCTTTCCGGCCCGAAGCTGCCCGATAAGCCGGCCGATCCGCTCACCGTGCACCCCGATGTACGCCGCATGCTGCTCACCCAGCGTGCGTTCGTGGAGGGTGGCCGCGTGCTGGCCGCCTACGCCGCGCTGCAGAGCGATATCGAATCGCGTGACACCGACCCGCAGGCACGCAAGCAGGCCGGCGAGCTGCTCTCGTTCCTGATCCCCATCGCCAAGGGCCTGCTTACCGAGGCCGCGCAGGAATGCACCAAGGAAGCGCTACAGATCTTCGGCGGCCATGGTTTTATCGCCGAACACGGCATGGAACAGTTCGTCCGCGATGCCCGCATCATCACGTTGTACGAAGGGACCACCCAGATCCAGGCGCTGGACCTGCTGGGCCGCAAGATCGTGCAACTGCAGGGCGCTGGCCTGAAGCACTTCCTGGGCGAGATTTCAGCCTTCTGCCACGCCAACGCGGGCAACGACACGGTGAAGGCCTACATCGGGCCGCTCGCCACGGCCGCGAAGGCCTGGGGCGACCTGACCCTGGAGATCGCCGGCAAGGCCCAGGCCAACCCGGAAGAACTGGGCGCAGCGGCGGTGGATTACCTCTACTACTCCGGCTACATCACCCTGGCCTACTTCCTGGCCCGCAGCGTGCTGGCCGCCGAGGGCAGCAGCCTGCTCAACGCCGAGGGCAAGCAGGCCAAGCGCGATACGGCGAACTTCTATTTCGCCCGTATCCTGCCGCGCATCCACTTGCACAAGGCCGCGATCGATGCGGGCGTCGTGACCCTGCCCGAGCTGCTGTAACAAAAACACGGGAGCCGGGACTTTTCCCGGCTCCCGTTCAGGTGTAGAACTAATCGGGCCCGGACCTCCCAAGCCAACCACGGTTCCCGAAACGATGAGCGACCCAGCGTTCCTGATTCGTCTCGCTGAGAGCGACGACGATGAATTCATCCTCGGTTTGGTCCACCGGTTCATCCACTTCCCGCTGCCCAACGGCCGCACCAAGTCCGATTGCCTGAAAGGCATCGAGACCGACCTGGTGAGGCACCTCGATGAGCAGCCGTCGAATAGCTATATCTTCGTGGCCGAGAACGAAGACGGCGACGCGGTCGGGTTCATCCACCTGCAGAAGACCAAGGATTTCTTCACCCACCGGGATAACTGCCACATCTCGGATATCGCGGTGCATGAGAAGTACGAAGGCTCAGGGGTGGGCAAGGTGCTGCTCGATCACGCCTACGGGTGGGCGAAGGAGCACCGCTGCCAGTTCGTGACCCTGGCCGTGTTCCCCGGCAACGAGCGGGCGCGGGACCTGTACGTGAAGCACGGCTTCGATACCGATTTGGTGCGCATGGCCCGTCCGGTTCGCTGAAGAGCGGGCATTCGCGCGGCGCCCATGCGTCGTGCTTCGCAATCGGCAACGAACGCAATAAGCCATAAAAAAAGGCCGCCTCGTGGGCGGCCTTTCCGTCGAGCGTTACAGCAAAGCAGCGATCAGGCGTTGACCTTCGCGCCGTCTTCCACCGTCTCGCGCTTGTCCAGGCGAGCCGCCATGCGGTCGATGTTCGCCAGCGACACCAGGTGCGCGTAGATCCAGCCGAACGCGCCTTCGCGCAGGAACTCGCCAGCGACCTTCTCGTCGAGCTTGCGCAGCTTCTCTTCGTTGATCACGAACAGGCCGTTGAGATTGATACCGCGGCCTTCCTTCTGCAGGGTGATGGTGCGCGGCTCGAGCAGGTCGTGCTCGCGCAGCTTGCCCATGAACCACTGGGTGCGGGCCACGTGATCCTGGAACTCGCCCAGGAAGTTCACGGCATTGGTGAGGGCCGGGGCATCGGTGCCGTCTTCGTTGAAGAGGCGCTCGCCTTCGGTCTCGTTGAAGCCTTCGTAGGCCTCATCGAGGAACACGGTGAAATCATCGCCCTCGGTACCGGCCGGCTTCTCGGCCAGCACGAACGGGTAGCGGCGGACGAACGCCGGGATGTAGATGCCCTGCTCCCAGAAACCGTTCTCGCCAACCAGCAGGTTTTCACCCTGGCGCAGGCCGAGCAGCGCCATCGGGCCCGCGTCCTCGATGCTGTTGCCAGCGAACAGGATGGGGAAATCGCGCGCGGCCGGGGCGAACTCGACGCCCGTGAGCGGGACGGAGTGGGCCTTGGCGGCGAAATGGATGTTGTTGACGGCCTTCAGGCGAAGGTCGCGATGGGTCGTACGGTTCAGCGCAACCGGACGCTCGTAGAAAAGCACTTCAGCCACTTTCATTCCCTCTGGGACCCGCCAGGCCTGGGAAGCCACCCCGGCCCCCCTTCCAAACCCTGCGGGCTCTTATCGAACGCCCACTATATCAGCGCCGGGTGACAGGAAAAGCCCCGCAAGAAGCGTACCGCCGCCGTGCTTTTCTGTAGCAATAATGGGCTATGCTCGGGTCAACGCCCCTTGTGGGGCGGGGCCAACACCCTGGCCCGCACGGAGTTCGGCTTGCTGGAACGCTCTTTCGCGCACGTGAAGGACGAGACTAGATGACGATGGAAGTGCTCCAAGAGGACCTACCCAAGGTGGCGGCATTGCATGCCACCCGGGTCCTTTCGCTCGACGCATCAGGGCGCATCCTGGACTGGATCAGCTGGCAAGATGCCGTTTGTCTGTATGTCCGGGGCGTGGTCGCCTGGACCCTGGGCGATCCCTGCGTCACCGTCCGCGGCGGCATCAGCCGGGCCTCCGGCCTGCGCAGCAGCCTGGAACTGCACCCGATCGTGGCCAGCACCGGCCACTGCCGGGAACACGCCATCGACCCGGCCCCGGCCCTCACCAATACCGCCCTGTTCGCCCGCGACCGGCATATCTGCCTGTATTGCGGGCACCAGTACACTCGCCACGAACTCACCCGCGATCATGTGGTGCCGATCTCCAAGCGCGGCGCGGACGAGTGGGAGAACGTGGTCAGCGCCTGCCTGGCCTGCAACCTGCGCAAGAGCAACCGCACCCCGCAGCAGGCCAACATGCCCCTGCTGGCCGTGCCCTACCGGCCCAGCTGGGTGGAGCACCTTATCCTCTCCAACCGCAACATCCTGGCCGACCAGATGGAGTTCCTGGTCAGCCACTTACCGCGGGACCGCAGGCCCGGCTGAACCCTGCCCGGCTTTTGCCCGCAAGGATTCACACCCCGTCCCTTGCCCCGGCCCCGCTCAGGGCGAACAATACGGGTATGAACGACCTCTCCCACTACCCCTATCTGGCGCAGATCGAATCGCCGGAGGATCTCCGCCGTTTCCCGGCGGAGGAGCTGCCGGCGATCGCCGATGAGCTGCGCCGTTACCTGATCGAGGCCGTGGCCTCGTCGGGCGGCCATTTCAGTTCGGGGCTGGGCGTGCTGGAACTCACCGTGGCCCTGCACCACGTGTTCGAGACCCCGAAGGACCGCCTGGTCTGGGATGTGGGCCACCAGTGCTACCCGCACAAGATTCTCACCGGCCGCCGCGACCGCATCACCACGATCAAGAAGAAGGATGGCCTGGCCCCCTTCCCGCGCCGCGACGAGAGCGAGTACGACACCTTCGGCGTCGGCCACTCCTCCACGTCGATCTCGGCCGCGCTTGGCATGGCTATCGCCCTGCAGCGCCGTGGCGATAACCGCAAGGTCGTTGCCGTCATCGGCGATGGCGCCTTCACCGCCGGCATGGCCTTCGAGGCCATGAACCACGGCGGCGATGTCGAGCCGAACATGCTGGTGATCCTCAACGATAACGGCATGTCGATCAGCGAGAACGTGGGCGCCATGACCAAGATGGCCGCCCGCGCCATGTCCAGCCGCACGCTCAACGCCTGGCGCGAGCGTGCCAAGAAGGCCATGCCGCGTGAATCGTTCTTCGGCCGCTTCTTCAAGCGCTGGGAAGAGCACGCCAAGGGCATGTTCGTGCCCTCCACCCTGTTCGAGGAGCTGGGCTTCCACTACACCGGCCCCATCGATGGCCACAACATCGGCCAGTTGGTGCAGGCGCTGGAAATGGTGAAGGACTTGCCGGGCCCGCAGCTGCTCCACGTCATGACGACGAAGGGCAAGGGTTACGAACCTGCCGAAAAAGCACAGATCGATTACCACGCCGTGGGCCCGTTCGATCCGGTCGCCGGGCTGGTGAAGAAGGGTGCACCGGCCAAGCCGACCTACACCGACATCTTCAGCGACTGGCTGTGCGACCAGGCGGCCGCCGATGAACGCCTGCTCGGCATCACCCCCGCCATGCGCGAGGGCTCGGGCCTGGTGCGTTTCTCCAAGGAATACCCGCAGCGCTACTTCGATGTGGCGATCGCCGAGCAGCACGCGGTCACCCTGGCCGCCGGCATGGCCGTGGAAGGCGCCAAGCCGGTCGTCGCGATCTACTCGACGTTCCTGCAGCGCGCTTACGACCAGGCTATCCACGACGTGGCGCTGCAGAACCTCGATGTCACCTACGCGATCGATCGCGCCGGCGTGGTCGGCCCCGACGGTGCCACCCACTGCGGCAGTTTCGATATGTCGTTCCTGCGCGTGCTACCGAACATGGTGATCATGGCGCCAGCCGACGAGAACGAATGCCGCATGATGCTGAGCACGGGCTATGCGTATAACGGCCCCGCCGCCATCCGCTACCCGCGCGGTACCGGCCCGGGCGCCAAGATTGCCGAAGGCCTGGAAACCCTGCCGATCGGCAAGGGCGAAATCCGCCGCCGCGGCCACCACGGCCTGGCCATCCTGTCGTTCGGGACCATGCTGGCCCCCGCGGCCATCATCGCCGCCGAAGTGGATGCGACGCTCGCGAACATGCGTTTCGTGAAGCCGCTGGATGAAGAGCTGATCCTGGAACTGGCGCGCACGCACGAGGCGTTCGTCACCATTGAAGACAACGCCATCGCCGGCGGTGCCGGTGCGGGCGTGGCCGAGTTCCTAGCCGCGAAGGGCATCACGATTCCCATCTTCCACCTGGGCCTGCCCGATGAATACCTCGAGCACGGCAGCCGCGAGGAAGTGCTGACGATGGCCGGTCTGGACCTGCCGCAGATCCGCGCGGCGATTCGTGGGCGGTTCCCGCAGTATGTGGCGACGGCAGTGGCTAGCGCGGGTTAACCGCGCTCAAGCCGCACACCCTGGTATTCATCGAACTCCCATTGGCCGAAGCGGTTCAACTGCGCAGCGATATCGTCCCATGTCGCCCCCGAACAACGGGCCGCGAGGCGTTCCAGCAAGCGTTCGATTTCGGTGTGTATCGCCGCCGATGTAGGCTGGCCGGCCGAACTCGCCGGATGTCGACCTCAGAGAGAAATCAGCTCGTAGAGCATATCGTTGCAGCCCTCGGCCGAAACCACCCGTTTTATGCAGTCAACGGCCTCTGCCACCGTCGCGGCGCCCGATGTGTCAACGATCATATCCATGACCGGCGTGAGCTGATCGCCATTGAGGTGAAACCCTTCAAGACCGGCAAGGAAAATGTTGCGCTCCTGAATCAGCGCCAGGGCCCTGAGCAAATTAGCCGTGTCCAAAAGTACCGCTCCGGCTCGCTCAATCACGACGATGCCTTCGTGCTCAAGAAGTGCGTTCAAGGTCCCCATGGTGCCTTCCAGCCTGGATCGTTGCGGTTCGAGATCTGGACGATGTCCCCAGTTACATCATTCCTCACCACATATCCTCCAGAACGGCTGTAATAGGCTGTCGCCGGATCATTCATGCGGCCGCCACTCGCGAGGAAGCGCACGGCGATCTCAACCGGTCGATGCAACGTTTTGATTGAGCACCTCGGCCGGGGTCTGGAAGTCCAGGGTCTGCCGAGGGCGCTGGTTAAGCTCTTTCGCAATGGTGTCGCAGCCGGGCCGGTGAGAGTCGCCTCCGCCCTGGGTCTGATCAAGCGCCACAAACTCGCGCGTTCGATCACGGCCGTCCTGCATTCGCCTTTCTCCGCCGTCGGCGTTCCACTTAAGGGCTTCGAACATGCTGCAGGCCGACATGCCCGTCGGGTCGGTATATGACAGGGGGTTGTTCAGCCCGAAGTGGTAGTGGCCAGCTTGCCTGACCTCGCCCTCCCTCAGGTCAAAGGGATCAATACTGAGGAACCGGCCAACTTGCGGGTCATAGAAACGAGCCTGCATATAAACAAGACCCACTTCGCTATCTTCAACGTGCCCGCCGAAAGACCGTTCCATATCGCCCTGCGCGATAAACGGTGCACCGTATGGGCGGTACTCCCTGCTCGCAATGATGGCCCCTGAAGCGTCGGTCACGGCGAGCACAGATCCGGCGTGATCGGTGTAGTAGTACGTCACCACTTTCGTCTGTGGCGCGGCTCGCATACTGAAACAGAGGCATAAAAGACAAATCAGCAGCTTCACGTACCGAGTCATACGGCTTGCCTCCGATGCGCTTCCCATCCGACGTAGACATCGGCGCCTGATGAGCCCCGTGCCATATGTGTTCGCCACACCGAGCATGCCCGGCATGAAGACGACCTCGCACTGGTTACCCCTCAACAGCCCTGCAGCAAGCCTGACGCTTCCTGGGCTCCCCTTACCTACTGCCTATCCGTGCCTTGGCGACGATGCGCAATATATTGCGATCCGGTCAATCACCCTTCCTGCGATCCACGCGCACCGGTAACACGCTCGCGCTCTTCCAGATCGCGGATAGTGGCGACTTCGAACCATCGGGGCGGATTGAGCAGTGCTCGCAACGCCTCGCCCTGGTTCCAGCCGTGCTCGAAAAGCAGCCAACCAGCATCTGCCAGGTGTGCCGGCGCGCCATCGATGATTTTGCGGAGATCGTCCAGCCCATCCTTGCCTGAGGCCAGCGCACTCATGGGTTCGAAGCGTAGATCGCCCTGGCCCAGGTGCGCATCGGTGTCTTCGATATACGGGGGATTGCTGACGACGACGTCGTAGGTCTCGCCAGCAACGGGGGCGAACCAGTCGCCATGAAAGAAGGCGACCTTCAGCCCGAGCGCACGCGCATTGCGTTGCGCCACCTTTAACGCCGCCTCGCTGGCGTCGACGGCGTGTACTGTGGCATCCGGCCGTTCCTTCGCGATGGCCAGGGCAATGGCGCCGCTGCCCGTGCCCAGGTCGAGCAGGCGGCCGCCTTCCGGCAGGCGGGCCAGCGCAAGTTCGACCAGCAGCTCCGTCTCCGGGCGCGGGATCAGCGTCGCCGGGGTGACTTCGAGCGGCAACGACCAGAAGTCCCGGTGGCCGGTGATGTAGGCCACGGGCTCGCCCCTCGCCCGGCGGGCCACCAGTTCGTTGAAGGTGATCTCGTCCGCGGCGGGCAGCGCATCCTCTGCATGGGCGAAGAACCAGGCCCGGTTCACCCCCAGGGCGTACGCCAGCAACAGCTCGGCCTCGAAGCGATCGCCCAGGGCGTGGCTGGCAGTGCGCAGGATCGTGCGGATATCGGTCATGGTCGCATTCTAGCGGCCGGGCGCCGAGGCCCCTAGGGGCAGCGCCACTTCCCCACTGCGCTGATCACGCGACTGTCCAGGTCCTCGACGAATGCCGCAGTGATGGTGCCACTGAAGAAATCGTAATCTATTGCTGCGTCTGGTAACTGGACCGTACGCGAGCACCCAAAAGCCACCTCAGCCCCGCTCGCTGATCGCTGGGCGTTGACGCCTTTGCATCGCGCCAGCAGTTCATCGCCAGGATGCAGGCTCGGGGGGTTATCGGCGGCAGTGCGCCAGTACATGACCGCAGCACTACCCCCACTTGCCTCGCGGATCGAAAGGATCTGGCCATGCCCACCTTGCGGATCGGGAAACGCCGTGTATTCGTGCCGTGCGAGCGCACGCGTAACGACGTCGTGATAAGTGCTGCCCGCGGGGAAATCAGCCCAGCGACTCCCCCGCGCATCGCGCCGTGGTCCCACCGTGCCAGCCACCAGCTCCGGTGGTAGCAAACACCCGGCAACATCGGATTTGCCGCAACCACGAAAGGCAAAGCCGCCGTTATCCGAAGCAACGTCGTGGGTTAGCCAAAGTGGCGCTTCGATGACGTATGCATGCGGCACGCAAAATCCCGTGCTTGCGTGGTCGAAGGAAAATCGCGACGAATCTGAGCAGCCCGCAACCGCGAGGCAGATTGTGAAAACCGGAAGTTTTGGCGCCATGACGCGTCTCAATCCGAACAACTTGGTGCAGGGCACCAGTCGTATAGCGCCCGGGATCCGGGGAAACTATCCCAGGTCTTGCCTCCGAATACGTTACCGGCGTTATTGTCACTGAAGACGGTTTCGTGAAACTTCACGATGTCATCACGCTTCAGCTGTACCGGGTTGTTCGGCGTCGCACCCCTCGACTCTAGTGCGTCGACATGCGCACGCGCCAAGGCAACGCGTATGTTTTCCATGGAGACGTTGACGATCTCAGACTTCGCAGGGGTATTGGCTGTGTTCTCTACGATCGATTTCACCAACCGCACCGTGGTGATGGTAGTCAGCGCGTCCAGGAACGGGGTCGATCCCTTCTGGCTCGCGACTTCCCCCCGCTCGACGCGCGTAAGGATCGTTGCCTTTTCCGCCTGCCAGGTCGTAGTACCCCTTCCAGTCCCCCTTGTTCGCCAGGTCCTTTTCTTCGGGCGTGACGTAGCAACCCGATTTTCCACCTTCCTTCGTTGCCGTGATGCATGCGCGTCCATCCGGGTCGACATGGCCTACAGGGTTGGCATTCACATAAGCGGTACGTGAGAAGCTGAAGATGTCACCCGGTTTGACCGGGTCGGGATCAATCGAGAGAAAACGCGCGATTTCCGGATCGTAGTATCGCGCTTGCATACAAATGAGGGCGGACTCGGTGTCACCTACGTGGCCGGTGTAGCCGGGCCCATCGGGCAGCGCTCCGATGACCTCCCGGCCATAGGGACGCCGGTCGCTCACTGCGACGACATTGCCGACTGCGTCGGTCTCGGCCAGTACGGTGCCGTTCTGGTCTGTGTAGTAGTACGTGACATCCCGCGCGTAGACGGACATTGAGCACGCGGGCAGTGCGAGCGCTGCCAGAACAAGCACGCGTAGGCCAAAGGCCTTCCTTTGACTTGCAGACACGGCAGTCCTCCATTCTTTTGAATGGTGCGATATGGCTATCTCGGAGATCCCGTGGCCGGGCGCCTCGGCTCGCGAAACACTACGCAACTTCTTGCGATGCCGTCAAGCGGCGCCAGCCATCCTACAATGAACCGATGCGCATTCTGCTCATCACTGTCACCCTCCTGTGCCTGACGGCTTGCCGGGCTACGTTCTTTGCGAGTATCAACGCGACTCAATCGGGGGAAGGCGTGATCGCACACGACGGCCTTATCTACGACCCGGCGCACCATCTGGCGCTTGACGTCTACGCTCCGGCACACGCCGAGCATGCGCCAGTGGTCGTCTACTTCTTCGGCGGCGACTGGCAGGAAGGGAAGCGCCAGTGGGATCGCTGGATGGGCGAAGCGCTGGCAAAGCAGGGTGTTGTCGCCGTGGTGCCTGATTACCGGCTCTGGCCCGTCGTAGGTATGGCGGGCTTTCTCACCGATGCGGCCAACGCCGTGCGCTGGGCGCGCGATCACGCTGCCGAGTTCGGTGGCGCACCCAACAACCTCTTCCTGATGGGCCATTCCTCTGGTGGCCACGTGGCCGCGATGCTGGCGACCGATCGCCAGTGGCTGGCGATCGTGGACATGCAACCGAGGGACCTGTCGGGCTGGATCGGTGTGGCCGGCACGTACGATTTCCTGCCGATCGACGATGACGCCGATTACGTGGGCATGTTCGGCAGCACGCCAGAGCAACAAGCCGCGTCACAGCCGGTGAATTTCGTGACACCCGGTGCGCCACCCGCGTTGCTGCTGCAGGGCGAGGACGATACCGAAGTCTTCCCGGCCGAGGCGATTTCGATGGCATCGCGCTACGACGATGCCGGCGAACCTGCGGAGTTACGGCTCTATCCCGGCGTAGGCCACGAAGCCCTGCTACTGGCGTTTGGCCCCATGAAGCAACGCGCCAGCGTGTTGGTGGATACGATCGATTTCATCCACCGATATCCTAGCCATTGAACATGGACGCGTGACCTCGCCATGACGCGCAACGGAGGCAGCATGACCCGCGGACGCCGCGTCTTGCGCTGGCTGTTTGTCCTCGCCGTTGGTGTCATTGCGGTTCCGCTCACCTACCTGCTCGCCGCCCTGCTGCTCGCCCTCATCCCCGTTAATCGGGACTGGCGACCGCCCCTGAATGGTACGGTCGTATGGTTGACCACCAACGGCGTGCATGCCGGCTTCGCGGTGCCGGCGCGGGACCTGGCCATGGACTGGACAGGCTTCTTTCCGCCCACGCATGCACGTGCGCCGCGCGAACTCCGCGCCGGTGACGTGGCCCACATCGGCTGGGGCGACCGCACCTTCTTCCTCAACGTACCGACCTGGGGCGACCTCAAGGCATCGACGGCGCTCTACGCACTGAGCGGACTCGACCAGACGGCCATGCACGTGGAGTACGGGCCGCCGCCCATCGAAGGCGCGAACGCGCGCCGCCTGGTGCTAACCCACGAGCAGTATGTGCGCCTCGTCGCTTACATTCGCGCCAGCACCCAGGTTGGACAGGATGGCCGCGCCGTGTGGATCAACGGCCACGCCTATGGCGACAGAGATGCCTTCTACGAAGGGACCGGGCACTACAGCCTGTTCGTTACCTGCAACCAATGGGCGCGCGATGCGCTCAGCGTGAGCGGCGTACGCGTACCGGCATGGTCGCCCTTCGACCGGCCACTGTTCCATCAGGTCGACGCGGCCCTGAGGGGCCAGTAAGGGCTGGCCGCACTGCAATCGGGGCCCCGGGCCCGCGGAAAGCTGCATCCATCTTCACGCCAGCTACGTAAACCTTGGGTATGACCCGACTCCTGCTTGCTTCGCTCGCCGCCCTGCTCCTCGCAGGCTGCCAGTCCGCCCTGTTCGGGGTCGTTAATGCCCGCCAGCCCGCGGGTGATACCGTCGCACACCGAGATATCGCCTTCGATGGCGCGTTATCGCTCGACGTGTACGCCCCCAAGGGCGCCACCAAAGCACCCGTGGTGGTCTTCTTCTACGGCGGCAGCTGGAAGAGCGGAAAGCGGCAGTGGTACCGCTGGGTGGGCGAATCGCTAGCCGCCCGCGGCATCGTGGTCGTGATTCCCGATTACCGCACCTGGCCAAAGGCGAAGCTAGATGGCTTCATGGACGATGCCGCGCATGCGACCGCCTGGGCGAAGGCGAACGCCGCGCGATACGGCGGCAACCCGGCCCGGCTGTTCGTGATGGGCCATTCGGCAGGCGCGCATATCGCGTCCCTGCTCGCCACCGACAAGGCATGGCTGAACCGCGTGGGCATGCAGCCCCGCGATCTGGCCGGCTTTATCGGGTTGGCTGGCCCTTACGATTTCCTGCCGCTGACGAACCGTAGCTTCATCGATATGTTCGGTAGCACTCCCCAAGCGCAGGCCCGGTCGCAGCCGGTCAATTTCGTTGACGGGGATGAGCCACCCGCGCTCATCCTGCAGGGCGATGCCGATACCACCGTGAAAGCCGCCAACGCCGTATCGCTGGCCCAGCGCTACCAGGCCAGGGGCGAACCCGTCACGCTGCGGCTCTACCCTGGCGTAACCCACATGAGCATCCTGTTCGCACTGGGGCCCTCGAAGGACAAGGCGCCAGTGCTCGATGACGTCGCGCATTTCGTGGGTGCACCGCTCCTGTAGGAGCGCGCTTGCGCGCGACAGGTGCTTGTCGCAAGGTCCATCGCGCGCGAGCGCGCTCCTACACGAGCGTTAATACCTTTTGCGTCCTTCCGCGTTGCCGCCGCGTGCAGCATCGAGCACTTCGGGGTACGGGTAGTTCAAACCGAGTAGTTGCCTGATGTCCGGGCTGGCCGCTTTCACGAAGGCCTCGGGAAGTGCCGCCGGCAAATCTTCCATCGGCTTGATGAACTTCGGCAGGTACTGGGTGATGATCGCGGAACGATCGATCGTGCTGCGGTTGGGCATGGCGCAATGCCATACCGCGCCGAAGAACACGACGGTATCGCCCGCCTCACCCAGCATCCGCTCGCAACGATCGAAGAAGCCATCGCCTTCATCCGGGTAACGCAGTTCGCGTTGCGACCCCGGAACGTAAGCGGTCGCGCCGGTTTCCTCAGTGAATGGATCCAGCATGATCGTGACCTGGCCGTTCAACGGAAACGATGAGTTGATCCGCACCGGATGCGTCTCGGGCGAATGGAAATCCCAGTACGGGTAATCGATATGCGGCTCCTGCCCCGGTCCGCCAGGCAGGATGCGGTTCGCGGCGATGGAGCCCATGATGAACTCGGAGCCGAGGAAGGCGCGCATTACTTTCATGATCGTCGGGTGCGCCGCCATGCGCGAGAAGATGTCGCCCTTGGCCAGCAGATTCCACACGCGGCGCTGCAGGTTGATCCGCCCGGCCTTCTCGGCATCGCCCTGGAAGTGGGTGACCTTGGCGCCGCGATCGTCCGCATTGGATTCGCGCATGACGATCTCGCGGGCTTCGGCGATCTCCGCCTTGGTGAACAAGCCGCGCAGGGTGACGGCGCCGGCACCTTCCAGCAGCTCCCTCACGATGGCGTCGGTGTCGAGGCTGGCTTCGGTGAAGACGGGCGGGACGACAGCGGGCTGGCGGACGGCGTTCATGGCGTGGTCTCCGGCCGCCAGGGGCGGCTGCAGGGCGGTTGATGGCGCTTACGCTAGGCCGTTTTGCAAGCGCTTGCAAATTGCAGTGCAGCATCGGCAGTATCGACCGGGACACCTCGACAGGAAGGCAGGCATGAGTGAGCTTCGAATCGGGCTGGTGGGCGCGGGGTACATGGGCAAGGCGCATACCATCGCCCTGCAGTCGGTAGGCGCGATCTTCGAGACCGGGTTGAAGCCGGTGTGCGAGATGATCGCTACATCGAGCGCCGAGGGCGCGGCCGCACATGCCGCCCGGTGGGGATGGCGACGGTCTACAGGGGATTGGCGCGCACTAGTCGCCGATCCTGACGTGGATGCGGTGATCATCGCCACGCCGCCACGCACGCATCTGGAGATGGTGCTGGCTTGCGTTGCCGCGGGTAAACCCGTGCTGTGCGAGAAACCCCTTGGTTGCGATCCTGCTGAATCGCTACGCATGGTCGAAGCGATCGAACACGCTGGCCTCGCCAACATGGTGGGGTTCAATTACATCCGCACACCGGCCAGCCAGCTGGCGAAGCAGATCATCGCGTCGGGTGAAATCGGCGACGTGATCCAGGTGACCGCGGAACATGTGGAAGACTATCTGCATGATCCCGCCGTGCCCGCTTCATGGCGCACACGGATCAGTACGGGTACGGAAGCCGGCGCGCTCGCCGATGTCGCGCCGCATATCGTCAACGCGTGCCTGCGCCTCGTCGGGCCAATAAGCCGCCTGATTGCCGACACGCAGATCATCCACGCAACGCGCCCCGGCCCTACTGGCGACGAGGCCATCGAGAACGACGACCAGGGCCAGATGCTGCTGCGCTTCACCAACGGCGCCAGCGGCAGCCTCAGCTTCAGCCGCGTGGCCGCGGGGCGCAAGATGGGCTACACCTATCGAATCACTGGCACCAAGGGCGCCCTGCATTTCGATCAGGAAGACCAGAACGCGCTGTGGCTGTACGACGCCTCACGCGAGCCCGCGCGGCGTGGCTTCCAGAAGCTGCTGATGGGGCCGCCGCATCCGGATTACCTCGCGTTCAACCAGGGCTTCGGGCACGGCACGGGCTACAACGACCAGATCGTGATCGAGATACGCGACTTCCTGCGGGCGGTGGAGACGGGTGAGGCGGTGTGGCCGACGTTCCGGGACGGGTACGAGGTGGATAAGGTGGTCGCGGCGGCGTTGGTGTCGGCGCGCGAGCGCCGCTGGGTTGATGTGTGAAGGCTAGCGCAGGCTGGTGCGCTCGATGAGTTCGCAGGGAAAGAGCTTGCTGCGCGGGACCGCGTTGGCATCCTCCATCCATACGGCGATGCGGTCGATGGCATGCAGGATCATCGCGCGGATGGGCTGGCGGACGGTGGTGAGCGAATACGACGACCACGCGGCGAGGGGCATGTCGTCGAAGCCAACGATGCTGATCTGGCCCGGCACCTCCACGCCACGCTCGCGGCAGGCATCGATGGCGCCCATGGCGAGCACATCATCGCCGCAGAACACGCCGTCGATGCTTGCGTCGTCATCGAGCAGCGCCAGCATGGCGTCGCGGCCGTGATCGTGTGTGTAGTTACCGGCGAAGACCGTTCGGCGCAGCGCCTTGCCTGCCGCCTCGGCAAAGCCGTTGGCGCGATCGATGGACGATGCGTCGTGCGGCGAACCGCCGAGGAACACGAGCTTCTTCAGCCCGCGTTGGCGCATGGCTTCACCGACAAGCCTTCCACCAGCAACGTTATCGACCGTCGCCACAGGCACGGGCGAGCCCCGCCCTGCCCGTCCGAACACGTGGATCACCGGCATGCCCGCCGCCCGGCACGAGGCGGCAAACCCGGCGGGTGGTGCCGACGTGGCGATGAGCACGGCATCCACGCTGTACTGTCGCATCATGTCCAGCGCCTGGCTGCCGTCCTCGTCCTCACCCAGGTTCGCCAGCAAGGGGCGCAGGCCGCGCGACTGGAGCTCGCGGGTGAACAGATCGAACACCTCCATGAAGGTGGGGTTCGCGAAGTGGTTGGAGACCAGCCCGATGAGGGCTGTGCGGCCGGTCATCAGGCTGCGGGCGAGCTGGTTGGGCCGGTAGCCGAGCGACTCTGCGGCAGCCAGCACCTTCTCCCTGGTCTTCGCCGACACGCTGGCACCCGGCGTAAAGGTGCGCGACACCGCCGAGATCGAAACCCCGGCGAGTTCGGCCACGTCACGAGCGGTGGTGGTGCGGCTGTGCATGCCCTAGCGTAGCGCACAAAAAAAGGGCCAGGGGAAACCTGGCCCTTTCGTCGTTTTACACCGAAGGATTACTTAATCGTCTTCGGGTCCTGCTTGTCCTTCAGTGCCGAGCACAGCAGGATCGATTCGCTGGTCTGGGCGAGGCCACGCTCGGCGCCGCTCACCTGGGCCATGCGCGGCTTGAAGAACGCGCTGAGGCGGTCGGCTTCGGCCTTGGAGCAACCACCCTGCGATGCGAGCGCCGGGAGCTTGCCGCCGGCGAAGCTGCCGGTGCGGGCCACGATCTTGTCGTAGTTGGTGGTGAACCACTGCCACAGGTCGTCGCGCGACTTCTCGTTATCGCGGCCACCCATCAGCACCATGGCCATCTCACCCACCTTCACGTCCTTGCCCAGGGCAAAGTCGCGTGCCTTGTTGGCAAGATCGGTGGTAGGCGCATCACCCAGCGCGGACAGCATGGCGTTGCGCTTCGCCGGGTCCGAGGTCTTCGGGATTTCCGTCATCAGCGCATCGAGAGCCGGCGCACCGCGTTCCTGCACGGCCACGCCCAGGGCGGTGGCGAGCAGATCCGGATCGGCGGCGTCGAGATCCAGGCGGCCATCCTTCAGCTTCAGCGCGGCATCGCCCTGCTTCAGCATCTCGGCGCGCACGTCCTTGTCCGCGATGTCCTTGTCGGCCAGCAGCGCGACGAGGGCGTTACGGGTCAGCGTGTCGTTGTCCTTCTCGCCGGCCTTCTTGCGGTAGCCCAGGGGCACCAGCTTCGGCTTGTACGCATCGATGGCCCACTTGCGCAGCACGGTGCGCTGGGCATCCGTGGTCGCTTCGCGGTCCATGATCCAGGTGAAGGTGGAAAGCGGCGCGGTGAACACTTCACGCGTTTCCGAAGCGGTGATCGGCTTCAGTGCAGCCAGTGCATCGCCCGCGTTGATGTCGCCATGCTGGAAGCCCGCACGAACGGCGTCGGCATACGCCAGCTGCTCGGCATCGGTCAGCTTGGTAACGACCTTGGCCAAGTTGGCGAGGTCGGCCTTGCTCTGGGCAAAGCGGTAGTAACCGCGGCCGTTCGCGTTGGGCATGACCCAGGCGTTCTTGGCGGCGCCGTCGAGCACGATGCTGCCTTCGGCGGTATCGAAGATCTCGCACTTCACCTTGTCGCCGGTGGTCGCGGCGTAGCGCACGCACATCGGCACGCCCCACACGCGGTTCGCATCACCCGTGCTGCCCAGCGGCAGGTAACGGCTCTGCTTCACGTGCAGCACGGTCTTGCCGCCTTCCGTCTTCACTTCGGTGCTGACGTACGGCACGCCCGACTGGTCGAGGAAGGTGTTGAACGCCTTCTTGAACTGCTCGCCCTGGCCTGCGGCTTCGGCGATCGAATCGACCAGGTCATCGGCGGTGGCGTTGGCGAACTTGTGTTTCTGGATGTAGGCGCGCATGCCCTTCTGGAACGTGGGCTCGGACACGTAGCCTTCGAACATGCCCAGCACCGCCGCACCCTTCTGGTAGGTGATGCCATCGAACGCGGTTTCGATATCGCCGTTGCCGGTGATTTCCTGGCGGATCTTGCGGGCGCTGACCAGGCTGTCGTTGTTCATCGCACCCTGCGCACCACGAACGCGGTCCAGGTCGGCGCGGTATTCCGGGTGCACCTTCTGCGTCACCTTCTGCTGCATCCAGGTGGCGAAGGCTTCGTTGAGCCACAGGTCGTTCCACCAGGCCATCGTCACGGTATCGCCGGTCCACTGGTGGGCCAGCTCATGCGCGTTGACGTTGAACGAACCACGCACGTAATTCGCGGCCGAATCCGGATCGATCAACAGCAGCCAGTCGCGGAACGTGACCAGGCCGGCGTTCTCCATGGCGCCGGCGCTGAAGTCCGGCGCGGCGAGCAGGTCCAGCTTGTCGAACGGGTAGCCGAAACCGTAGTAGTCCTCGAGCGTGTGGATGATCGAGTTGGTTTCGCCCAGCACGTGCTGCATGCGGTGGCCTTCGCCCTTGGCGGCGATGCCGCGCAGCGGGGTGGCCGTGGTGCGGTATTCGGTCGGCGAGATATCCGGGCCCTTCACCACATCCCACGGGCCGACAGCGAACGCGACCAGGTAGGTCGGCAGCGGCTTGGTGGTGGAGAAGGTCAGGGTCTTCCAGCCGGCGCCGGCCTTCTCTTCCTTCACCTGCGCGGTGTTCGCCACACCCTGGTCATCGGCGGGGATGGTCAGGCTGATGTCATAGGTGGTCTTGAAGCGCGGCTCGTCGAAGCCCGGGAACGCATAACGGGCCGATACCGGCTCCATCTGCGTCATGGCGTACGGGATGCCTTCGTGCGAGACCTTGTACAGGCCCTGCAGCTGCTTGTTCAGCGGCGCGCTGAAGTCGATGGCGACGGTAATCTCGCCTTCGAGCTTGCCACCCAGGTCAAGGCGGGCGACGCCTTCCTTCTCGGCGGCGACGGTGTACTTGCCGTTGTGCTTCTTGCCGGCGGCGTCGGTGACGACCACCTTGGATACCTTCAGCTCCTTGCCGTGGATCCAGACAAAGTCGGACGGCTGGGTAAGCTTGATCTTGATCGTGGTGGAACCGGAATAGTCTTCCTGCTTGGGGTCGACCTTGAAGGCGAGCTTGTAGCTCTCGGGCTGGGCCCACTCAGGCAGGTGGCCAAGCGGCGGCGCGGCGTCCGTGCCGGCGGCGAGCACGGCGCCACAGCAGGCGGCGAGCGCGGTGAGAACAAGGGGACGGACGAAACGACGCATGACGGGTGGGACTCCCTGTGGATAATCCCGCCCATCCTGCGTAGAGGGGTGACCTTTGACACAGTGCCGGAAGGCACCCCTCGCTTACCGCAGTGCGTCACGCCTCGACGATGGGCTTGAACCCGCCCCAGAACATCCGCTTGCCGTCGAAGGGCATGTTCTTCGCGTCCATGTACTTCGCAAGTCGCGGATCTTCCATCACTTTCTTCATGATCCGGTCGCGCTCGCGGCGGTTCTTGTAGACGATCCAGGAGAACACCACGACCTCGCCTGGCTTGAGCTTCACGGCCTGGGGGAAGGAGGTCACTTTGCCGGGTTTGACGTCATCGGCCACGCATTCGGTGTAGGCCAGCGCTCCGTGGTCCATCCACACCTTCGCGCCCACCCTGGCCATTTTCTTGTAATCGGCCAGGCGGTCTTCCGGCACCGGCATGACGAAACCATCGACATAGCTCATGGCACACCCTCCGCTTAGTGGTGGGCGGAGGATGGGCCGGGGGGCGCTAAGGCGGCGTCAAAAGCATCGCGCGCGATGAGACTGCGACAGACTTTACGAAAGATCTCAGCCCGCAGCGTCAGCCTGCTCGAGCACCACGGCCACGGCATGGATCACCGAGGCAATGCGCACCGCGCTCTGGATTGCCTGGACCGTGACACCACCCTCGCGCAGCACGCGGTCGTGCGAATCGATGCACATACCGCAGCCGTTCACGGCCGAGACGGCCAGCGAAACAAGTTCGAAATCGTTCTTGGCATCGCCCTTGTAGGCGCCGATCACGTTCATGCGCAGCTTGGCCGGCATGGTTTCGTACTCGGGGTGCGAGACCAGGTGCTGGAAGCGGTAATAGATGTTGTTCATGCCCATGATCGCAGCCGAACCCTTGGCGGCGGTCAGCTGCTCGGTGCTGGCATGCTCCGCGGCGAACGCGGCAACGGCTTCGGTCAACGGCTTGAAGCGCGCGGAGTACGCGGCGCCCAGGGCGATCATGGCGATCTGCGCCTTGTTGAGGCCCGGCGCGCCGGCTTCGCTCAGCACGGAATCGAGGTTGAGCTTAAGGTCCTTGGCGTATTCGGGCAGCTGGCTGCGAAGATCGGCAATGCTCATCGGTGTGCTCCAGATAGTAGAGAAGGACAAAGGGAATCAGGCGCGGAATGGCTCGGAGCGAAAGCACCGGTTCACGCGGGGAGCGCCGGCTGGTGCTCCAGAAGAAGAAGGGGTGTTACGAATAGGGTTGTAGGAGCGTGCTTGCACGCGATGGGTGCTTGCTGCAACCCCGATCGCGCGCAAGCGCGCTCCTACAAAGTGCCCGCGCCGCGCGGGGGAGGGAGGGGTGCGGCGCGGGACTTTTAACGCGTAAGGCTTAGGCGACCTTCAGGGTCTCGTCGCCGGCCTTCCAGTTGCAGGCGCACAGCTCGTCGGTCTGCAGGGCGTCGAGGACGCGCAGCACTTCGTCCGGGTTGCGGCCGACCGAACCGGCGGTGACGTAGGCGAACTGGATCTCGTTGTTCGGATCGACCAGGAAGGTGGCGCGCTGGGCGACGCCGTCGTTGGTCAGGATGCCGAGAGCCGAGGTCAGCTCCTTCTTGATGTCCGCGAGCATCGGGAACTTGAGGTCCTTCAGGTCAGCGTGGTCCATGCGCCATGCACGGTGGACGAACTCGCTGTCGGTCGAGGCGGCCAGGATCTGGCAGTCACGATCGGCGAACTGCTCGTTCAGGTCGCTGAAGCCCTTGATCTCGGTCGGGCACACGAAGGTGAAATCCTTCGGGTAGAAGAACACGAGCTTCCACTTACCCTCGTACGACTTGTCGGAGATCGTGGTGAAAGCGTCTTCGATCTTGTTAGCCAGCGGGCCACCGTCGACGGCCAGCAGGTTGAATTCGGGGAACTTATCGCCAATGGTCAGCATGGATCGACTCTCCAGAGTGAGGGTTGGTTTACAAGGGTTGCCCGCCTGGGGAAGCGAGCGATGGAGCAAGGTTAACGAAGGGATACATATATCTCAAATCGATTGTAGGCATGAATGTGATAGTCTTAGGCTATCGCAATGCCTCTCGAGACGTCCCATGAACCTCCGAGACCTATCCTATCTGGTGGCCCTGGCCGAGCATCGCCACTTCGGTCGCGCGGCCGAAGCCAGTTTCGTGAGCCAGCCCACGCTTTCCACCCAAATCCGCAAGCTCGAGGATGAGCTGGGGGTGGCGCTGGTCGAGCGAACCCCGCGCAAGGTCCTGCTTACCGAAACCGGCCGCGAGATCGCCCGCCGCGCCCGCGGCGTGCTTTCCCAGGTCGAAGAGATCAAGGCGATCGCCCAGCGCACGCGCGACCCCGAGTCGGGCACGATCCGCCTGGGCATCTTCCCTACCCTCGGCCCCTACCTGCTTCCGCACGTGATCCCGCGCCTGCGCGAGCGCTTCCCGCGGCTGGAGCTGCTGCTGCGCGAGGAAAAGACCGAACAGGTGCTGCATATGTTGCGCGAGGGCACGCTGGATGCCGGCATCCTTGCCCTGCCGGTGCACGACGATTCGCTGCATACCGAGTTCCTGTTCGAAGAACCCTTCGTACTGGCCGTACCCAGCGGACACCCACTGTCCGGTCGCTCGCGCCTACGCATGGATGACCTGGCCGAGCAAAACCTGCTGCTGCTTGAGGATGGCCATTGCCTGCGCGACCAGGCCCTTGAGGTGTGCCACATGGCCGGGGCCGGCGAAAAGTCGGGCTTCCGGGCCACCAGTCTGGAAACGCTACGGCAGATGGTGTCGGCCAACGTCGGTATTACCCTGCTCCCCAGCCTGGCGGTGAAGCCGCCAGTGGCCCAGTCATCCAACGTCGAACTGATCGAGTTCGAGGCACCCGCACCCAGCCGGCGCATCGCCATGCTGTGGCGCAAGAGTTCGGCCATGACCCCGTTCTTCGAGGCACTGGCCGAGGTCGTCCGTGGCGTTCCGGCCGAGCTGTTCAACACCCAGGGCTGCGCCACCGGTCAACCGGGCAAGCCTTCAAACGTTGCCCACCCGACCCCCTGACGGTTTTTCCCGATGCGTTCATGGCTTGTCGTCCTGCTGGTCGTCCTGTGCGGCTGGGGCGGCTACAACTGGTGGCGGCACAGGCCGGTGCACAATGCGCCGGGCATTGTCGCGGGCGATGTGCCCGACCAGGAAGATATCCGCCGCGGCACCGAGCTGGCCCGGGGCCGCTTCAAGCTGGAGCCGCGGGCCAGGTTCGCCATGACCGGGCGGGTGCTTTCCCGCGAGGACTACCAGTTGGATGACCTGGCGCCGATCGCGCCGACCGACCTGGCCATGGGCTGGGGCCGGATGTCGGATTCCTCCGTGCTGGACAAGATCCGTATCTCGCAATCGAACCGCTTCTACTTCTGGTACACCGACCACTTCCCGATCCCGCGCCATGAGATCGAGGATTCCAGCGCCAACATGCACATGATCCCCGCGAATGACACGGCGGCCAGCGAGCTGCGCAACGTGCGCCAGGGCGAAGTGGTGCACTTCGAGGGGTTCCTGGTCGATGTGAAGCGTGACGATGGCTGGCACTGGGATACCTCGCTCACCCGCGAAGATACTGGCGCGGGTGGTTGCGAGATCGTGCTGGTCGAGAGCATTTCCGAAGAAAAGCCCGCGGCGGTCAGTAAGTAACCAGTGCGTGTAACGGCGCGCTGCCGCCCCAGCGGGCACGCCCGTTCAGGCCGGCCAGTTCGATGGCCACGCTGGCACCCAACACCTCGGCGCCTAGCCGCTCGACCAGCCGGCGTCCGGCATCCAGCGTGCCGCCCGTGGCCAGCACGTCATCGACAATGATGACCCGTTCGCCCGGCTTGATCGCATCCGTGCCGATTTCCAGGCGGTCCAGCCCGTATTCCAGGCCGTAATCCATGCCGACGACCGGCGGGGGCAGCTTGCCGGCCTTGCGCAGGGGCACGAACCCCGCCGCGAGCGATTGCGCCATGGCGGCGCCGAAGATGAATCCGCGGGATTCAATGCCGCACACGGCACCGATACCTTGCCCGCGCCACGGGGCGCACAGCGCCTCGATGCATTCGGCGAAGGCGGAGGCATCCGCCAGCAACGGCGTGATGTCCTTGAACATGATTCCCGGGCGCGGGAAATCCGGCACGTCGCGGACAAGGTCGAAAATGGCCTGCATGGGTCGTCCTGTGGGAGTGCCGGCCTCAGGCCGGCAGGATTCCGGCGTCGAAATCGCCCTCGGCGGCCGCGGCGCGAGCCTCGGCCAGCCGCGCGTCTACCGCGCGAACGATGCCCTCGGCGGCTTCCGCCGCGCTATCGGGCACCATGACCGAGACCAGGCCCATGACAGGTAGCTCGCCCATGGCGCCGGTGAGGTACTCGCCGGAAACGAATGCGGGGATCCCACCCTGCTCCAGCGCGTCCCGTACGAGGTGGGCGTCGATGAGGCTCTGGGCGTGGTAAGCGATCCGCATGGGGGCAAGCTACCCCGGCCGCCGTGCCTACGGCAAGCATCGCGAGCGCAGGGAAGGTAAACTCGGACGTTTGCGCCGCACCCACCCCAGAGTCACTCGACGATGTCCACCGAAACGCCCGTCCTGCAGCAGCATTTCATCCGCCAGATCGTCCGCGACGACCTGGCCTCCGGCAAGCACAAGGTCATCCACACCCGCTTCCCGCCGGAGCCGAACGGCTACCTGCACCTGGGCCACGCCAAGTCCATCTGCCTGAATTTCGGCCTGGCCGGGGAATTCACGGGCACCTGCAACCTGCGTTTCGACGATACCAACCCGTCGAAGGAAGACGTGGAGTACGTCGATGCGATCCAGCGCGATGTGAAGTGGCTGGGCTTTGAATGGGCCGAGCTGCGCCACGCCTCGGATTACTTCGAGGTGTTCTATCGTTCGGCGCTGAAGCTGATCCGCCTGGGCCTGGCCTATGTGGATGACCTGTCGGCGGAGGAAGTGCGCGAGTACCGCGGCACCCTGACCGAGCCGGGCCGGAACTCGCCGTATCGCGATCGCTCGGTGGAGGAAAACCTCGACCTGTTCCAGCGCATGCGCGCGGGCGAGTTCGCCGATGGCAGCAAGACGCTGCGCGCGAAAATGGACATGGCCTCGGGCAACATCAACCTGCGCGACCCGGCGCTGTACCGCATCCGCAAGGTGCACCACCAGAACACCGGCGATGCGTGGCCGATCTACCCGATGTACGACTTCGCGCATTCCCTCTCGGATGCAGTGGAAGGCATCACCCATTCGCTGTGCACGCTGGAATTCGAAGACCACCGCCCGCTGTACGACTGGTGCGTGGACAAGGTGGACCTGGCCAACGATCCCGCACTGTGGGAATCGCTGGTGGCCGCCGGCCTGCCGACCACGCCGAGCAAGCCCCGCCAGATCGAGTTCTCGCGCGGCAACCTGAATTACACGGTGATGAGCAAGCGCAAGCTGATCACGCTCGTCTCCGAAAACCTGGTCGATGGCTGGGATGATCCGCGTATGCCCACCATTGCCGGCGTGCGCCGCCGCGGCTTCACCCCGGCAGGCATCCGCCTGTTCTGGGAGCGCATCGGCGTGAGCAAGCAGAACAGCGTGATCGACATGAGCGTGCTGGAAGGCTGCATTCGCGAGGACCTGGATGCGAAGGCTCCGCGCCGCCTCGCCGTCATCGATCCGGTGAAGCTGGTGATCACCAACCTGCCGGCCGATCACGCCGAGACGCTCACGTTCTCGAACCACCCGAAGGACGAGAGCTTCGGTACGCGCAGCGTGCCGTTCTCGCCGGCGCTGTGGATCGAGCGCGAGGATTTCGCCGAAGTGCCGCCCAAGGGCTTCCACCGCCTGAAGCCCGAAGGCGAAGTGCGCCTGCGCGGCGTCGGCATCGTGCGTTGCGACGAAGTGGTCAAGAACGACGCAGGCGACATCACCGAGCTGCGTTGCACGCTGGATCTCGAATCGCGCAGCGGCATGCCCGGCGCCGATCGCAAGGTAAAGGGCACCATCCACTGGGTGAGCGCGCGCGATGCCGTGCCCGCGGTAGTGCGTCTGTACGATCGCCTGTTCGATGTAAACGACCCGGACGACGATACCGACGGCAAGACGTACAAGGATCACCTGAACCCGGAGTCGCGCCGCGTGGTGCACGGCTATGTCGAGCCCGCCGCCGCGGGTGCGGAACGCGAGGATCGCGTGCAGTTCGAGCGTCTCGGCTTCTTCGTAGCCGACATGCACGACCACACGCACGATGCGCCCGTGTTCAACCGCGTCGTGACGCTGCGTGATTCGTGGGCGAAGCAAGGCTGATGTTATACGCACAAGTCCATCTCACCCTGCCCGCCTGGGTGCACGAGTTCGTCGATGCATCGAAGCCGTACGTGGGCGACGACGCCAAGGTGAAGCTCGCTATCGATCTCTCCGCCCACAACGTCGATAGCGTGACGGGCGGCCCGTTCGGCGCGGCCGTATTCGATGGCAACGATCGCATCGTGGCCGTGGGCGTGAACCGTGTCGTACCGCACAGCTGTTCGGTGGCCCACGCCGAGATGATGGCCTACATGCTCGCGCAACAGCGCATGCAGCGTTTCCGCCTGAACGAGGATGGTGGGCAGTTCACGCTCGCCACCAGCTCACAGCCCTGCTGCCAGTGCTATGGCGCCACCGTGTGGGCCGGCGTGGATACCCTGCTGATCGGCGCACGCGCCAGCGACGTGGAAGAACTCACCCCGTTCGACGAAGGCCCCTTGCCCGCCGACTGGGTGGGCGAACTTGAGCGCCGCGGCATCGGGGTGCGCCGCGATATCCTGCGTGATGAGGCGCGCGCGGTGTTACGTCACTATGGCGAGATCGGCGCCGCCTACTGAGGGCAAGCCTGGCAGCCGGCGCGCATGGCGCGCTGCGCTGCCGCTCGTGTTGTTGCTGGCACTGGGCATCGGCCTGGTCGCCAGCGGCGCCCTGGAACACCTGGATGCCTCGCAACGGGTCCATGGCGAAGGTTCGCTCCGCGCCTTCGTGGCCGTCCATCCCATCGCATCCCGTGCGGCGTTTACCGCCGCCCTCGCCGCCGCGATTGCTACCGGGGTGCCCGGGACGATCGTGCTGGTGCTCGCCGGCGGTCTGCTGTTCGGTACGGTCGAGGCCACCCTCTTCGGCTCCGTCGCCCTGGTGGCGGGTTCCCTGGCCCTATACGCGGCCAGCCGCCACGCCTTTGCCGCGGGCTCGCGTAAGCCACCCGCCTTCGCCATGCGCCTGCGTGAGCGGTATGCGCGCCACCCCGTGCGGCATACCTTCGCCCTGCGCTTCGTCCCGGTCGTGCCGTTGGGCGCCATGACCGTGGCGCTGGCCTGGCTGGGCTGCCCGCCGGGCCTGTTCATCGCGGCGACCTGGCTGGGCGGGACCGTTTCCATCGCCGTGGAAAGTGCGATCGGCGCGGGGCTGGCGGATACCCTGGGCCAGGGCCCTGTCACCGCGGCGACGCTCGCCAATGCGCGTCTGCTCGTGCCGCTTGCCGTGTTCGTGCTTATCGCGGCCCTGCCACCCGCGGTGAAGGCGTGGCAGGACCGGCGCCGCGGCTGACACGCACCCCCGGCAAACTGCGCTAGGCTAATGGCTCGCGCCGGCCAATGCGGCGCCAGGGGACAAGGCATGCGGGATGGATCGGCTTCTTGGCTTGAAAAGGTTTGGCGGCGCACGTCGCTCGTGCAACGCCTGACCTGCGTCGCGCTTGCCCCTACCGCCATCAGCGCCGTCCTGCTCGTCACCCTGCTCACCCGGCACCAGATGGATACCCTGCACGAGATGGGCCGCTCCACTGCGGATGCCATCGCCCAGCAGGCGGCCACCGTCTCCGGCGATGCGCTACGCGGCGAACAGCGGCGAGAGCTCGGCCGCATCGCGCAATCCATCGTGCAGTTACCGCAGGTGTCGCGTGTACGTATTGCCGATCGCGATGGCGAAATCCTGGCGGATCGCGTTAACGGCGCGGTCGAGGATGACGACAACCTCACCGTATCGCGTGATGTGCTCGATCCGGTGAGCCGCCGCGTGGTCGGTTCGGTCACCGTGGATGTCAGCGTGGAGGATGCGGTGGCCGCCCAGCGGGCGAGCGTCCACAACGCGCTGATCTGGCTGTCATTGAGCTTGCTGATTGCCGTGATGATCGGCTGGTCGGCCGCACGCTGGATGAGCGCGCCGCTTCGCAACCTGGCCATTGCCGTGCGCCAGCTCGGCCTGGGCGACCGCACCGTGGTCGTACCTGTCACCGATGACACGGAGATCGGCGACCTGCAGCGTGGCTTCAACGGCGCGGCATCCAAGCTGTTGCATGCGCAGATCGGCATGGAGCGCGAGATTGCCACCGCGACCGACGAACTGGCCCGCAAGAACGCGGCGCTGGAGGCCGCGAGCGTGGCGAAAGCGCGTTTCCTTGCCGCCGCCTCGCACGATCTTCGCCAGCCACTCTACGCACTGACACTCTTCTCGTCTGGCCTGGCCGTGGATGAGTTCGACCCGGTACGCCTGAACCGCATTGCTCACATCCAGGAATGCGTCGAGTCACTCGATCACCTGTTCAGCGAGCTGCTGGACCTTTCGCGACTGGATACCGGTGGCATGAAACCGGCGCCACGCGATATGGCGCTGGACGAGGTATTCGAGGAAGTGAGCGTGAACTTCCGGATGGTGGCCGAGCAGCACGACCTGCGCCTGGTCGTGCGCACCACTGGCGTATGGGTGCGCACCGACCGCACCATGCTGGCGCGCATCCTCAACAACCTCGTGAGCAACGCGTTGCGCTACACGCGCTGCGGCGGGGTGCTCGTGGGCGCTCGGCGCCGCGGGGATGGCACCGTTCGCATTGATGTGTGGGATACCGGCCTGGGCATCCCGCGCGAACATGTGGCGCACATTTTCGATGAGTTCTACCGCGTGGAGAGCGGCCCTGAGGCCGGCCGCCCCGAGGGCACGCGACGCGGCCTTGGCCTGGGCCTTTCCACCGTCCAGCGCCTGGCGGGGCTACTCAACACGAAGGCCACGGTAACCTCGAAACCGGGGAGGGGCAGCGTGTTCTCGATCACCCTGCCCGAGGTGGCCGCCAACCCGGTGCCGGAGGCGCCGGCGGCGCCCACGCCCGATCCAGGCATGCCGCGCGATGTGGCGGGCATGCGCGTACTGGTGATCGATGATGAACCCAGCATCCTGGCAGGCATCAGCTACCTGCTGGGTAGCTGGGGCTGCGAGGTGATGACCGCCGAGGACGCCCAGCAAGCCATGGAGGCGGTGCACCTGTGGATGCAGCCACCGGACCTGGTCATCTCCGACCTGCGCCTGCGCGAGGGCACCGGGCTGGACGTGCTGGCCCTGCTCGATCGTTACTACCGGCGCCGGCCGGGCGACCCGCCGCCATTCGCCCGGGTACTGATCACGGGCGAAACGCGCAGCGACTACCTGGCAAGCGTGGATACGACAACGACGCAGGTCCTGTACAAGCCGGTTTCCCCCGAACGGCTCCACGATGTAATGGTTTCCGCATGGTCTGTCCATCATGCGGCCGTCTGATGCAAATGGCCTGCTTGCCGCCGGGACCCGGGAGGGCTATGGTCCTTCGAACGGGGATGCTCGTGGCAGTGCGGGCGGAGGAGTGGCATGCGTGTTCTGATCGCGGACGATCATCGGCTCATCATCGAGGGCGTGAAGCTGAAGCTTCGCGAGCTCGACGATTCCGTTGAATTCGTCGAAGCTGAAACGGTGGCGCAGTTGCGTGCCCACCTGGGAAGACACCCCCTCCCTGATATCGCACTTATCGATATGGCCATGCCTGGTGCCGACGGGGTCGAGCACATCAAGGAAGCCGTGGCTGCGCTCAAGGATCCTTCGCGGGATAACTTTGAAGACAAGGACCACCCTGAGCAGCATGTCGTGGCCGTCGACCGGGCGCGCCCGGTGATCGTGCTTTCGGGCACGGAAGACCCCGCCGCGATCCGCCACGTGCTTGACCTGGGCGTGCAGGGCTACATCCCGAAATCTTCCCCGCCCGATGTCATCCTGAACGCGGTAAGGCTGGTGGTAGGGGGCGGTATCTATGTCCCGCCCGAGGCCATGAAGGCCGCTTCCACCACGACACTGACCCCGGCGTTCGCGCTGGCTGGCGGCGATGGCCTGACCACCAAGGAACGCCTGGCCACGGTACTGACGGACCGCCAGATCGACGTGCTCAAGTTGCTGGCCAAGGGCCGCCCCAACAAGCTGATCGCCCGTGAACTGGGTATCAGCGAGGGCACCGTCAAAATCCACCTTGCGGCCATATTCCGCGCACTGCACGTGCGCAACCGGCTCGAGGCTTTGGTGGCCGCGCAGCACCTCGGGGACTGAAACACGGGACACGGTTTTGCCACGGGGCCGGCGTAAGCTGGCGCCCGTGTGGGCAGGGACCGCCGGGGGACGACAAGTCAAACGACGCGGGGCAGGCGCATGCAGGCAGGCAGGGCAGGCACGACCGGAGTGCGCCACCGTGGCTGGCTCGGCACGGCGCTGCTGGCACTCCTGACCATCGTTGCGGGCACCGGCGGGGCCCGCGGCACGGATATCGACCCGAACGCACCGCTCACCTTCGGCATCCTCCCCATTGGCGGCCCGGCTGAATCACTCGAGGCCTGGCGGCCCATGCTCGATGACCTGCACACGGCGCTGGGGCGCCCGGTGCGGGCCGTATCAGTCACCACGTACGAGGGCATCGCCCAGGCCATCAGTGAGCAGCGCGTCGATATCGCGTTCCTGTCTGGCCGCCTCGCGCTGGATGCCGTGATGGGCCAGAACATGCAGGTGATCGGCCAGCTCACCCGCGGGGATGGTTCCAAGGGCTATTACGCGGTGTTGCTCGTCGCCACCGATTCACGGATCGCGAATCTCGACCAGTTGTTCGCCCGCCCCGGCCAATGGCGTTTCGCCAGGGGCGAGGCCTTGTCGGTGTCAGGCTACCTCGTTCCCGAAACCCAGCTGTTCGCGGCGCGCGGCGTGGATTCCGATACGTTCTTTGCCAAGGTTCATGTCGATAATCACCAGAACAACGCGCTTGCCGTTGCCAACGGCGAAGCGGACGTGGCGACGAACAACACCGCCGACATGGAACGCTTCCAGCAGCACTTTCCCGATCAGTATGCGCGGCTACGCGTGCTCTGGAAGTCCTCGCTTATTCCCCACGCGGTGATCGTCATTCGCAATGACCTGCCGCCCGTCCTGCGCGAGAAGGTTGCCGCGTTCATTACCGGGTACGGCAAGGGCAAGGATGGCGCCCGCGAGGAAGCCAACCTGAAGCTGATCCACGATATCAGCGGCTTTGCGCCGGCCACGAATGCCTGCCTGGTGCCCTTCGCGGATATCGAATACACCCTGGAGAAGCGCCGTGCCACCACGGCCCAGTGGGTCAGCGAGGACGCGCGCGAGGCACGTTTCAAGAAAATCCAGACCGATCACGACGGGCTGGTGGCACGCCTGCGTGGCAAATAGGCCATCGGCCGAAAGGGATACGCCGCAAGTCTTAGCTCCCCTTGTCTATCGCGCGGCGCCCGGGCGTTTCATAGATTCGTCATAGATTTCGTCCAAGGCGTTTCCATGATCGCGTCTACCACCCTCCCCGGCCGGTCATTGCCGCCGAGCGAGCGGCGGGTCCGCAAGGGCCTGCTGCCGATGGCGGCGGTCGCGCTCGCGCTGACGGGAACGCTGGGCGTGATGCATCTGCGCGGCATCACCCTGGAAGCGCGCAACGTGGCGCGGATCCAGGCAGTGCGCCTTGCCGGCGTCGTGACGCCCACCATGGGAGATGATGCGGCACGTGATGCGCTTTCGCGCACGTTGTCGCGAAGCTCGCCCACGGGGCGCGTCATTCTTCACCGCAACGAAGGCACCCAGATGCTGCTCGATAGCGGGCGGCCGCTGCGTGACGGCCATCAGTTGCGCGTGACCGTGGCAACACCGCTGGGTGAGCTGGAAACCATCTCGGATACCTCCGCGCTGCGCGAACGCCGCCTGGCCGGCACACTCATGGTGCTGTTGCTGGGCGCGGGCATCGTCGCCGTATATATCGCCAGCAAACGCCTCATGGAGCGTGAACTGGTCGACGGTGTCGACGCCATCAAGGCACGTATCGATACGGATCTGCGCGCCCGCACCGACCGTGGGCTGGGTGACACGGAATCGCTGGAAATTGCGGTGAGCCGCCTGCTTGGCGAATTGCGTGAACTGCGCGCCCGCCACGATGCGGCACTCGCCGATGCGTTCCGGCAACGCATGCAGGAGATGGCCCGGCAGACGCGTTTCATCGAACAGCTGGGCGATCATTTCCGCCAGCCCTTGCAGGCCCTGTCGTTGTTCGTCGGTGGCATGCAGCCTGGCGATGACCTGCGCCAGCGCGCGGTGCAAGGGCAGATGCGTACGAATGTCACACGCCTGAATGAACTGCTCGATGGCTTGCTGGACCTCGCCCGTTTCGACGCCGGCGCCATCGAACCCACCAGCAGCGAAGTCATCGCGGCCGACCTGTTCGTGCGCGAGCGCGATGCCATTGCGAATGATGCGGAGCGCCTTAGCGTCAACATTCACTGGCGCGGTGGCCGGCTGGCCATGCGCAGCGATCCCAACCTGCTTTCCGAGCTGATCCACCGGCTGGTAGCCAACGCGGTGATCAGCACGCCGCACGGCCGCGTGCTGGTCGCCATGCGCCGACATGGCAGCGCGGTGCGCCTGGAAGTTCGCGACAACGGCATGGGATTAGAACCGCGCCAGCAGGAACGCCTGTTTGACGATTTCACGCGGCTCCCGGGCCACCCTGGTTACGGCCTTGGCCTGGCGGTAGCCCGGCGCATCGCCGACCTGCTCGGCGGGACGATTGGCGTCCGCTCCAGCCCCGGTCGTGGCTCGCTTTTCTGGGTGCAACTGGAGGGCGCCGCCGTGGGCCCCGCCGTGCGGCCGGCGAGCCTGCTCAGCCACCATCCGGCGCATTAAAAAATGCGCATGCGGCCCCTGTGATTGCAACAGGGACCGGCGTACCCTTGCGCCACTGAAACCGAGCATCCGAGGGTACGGTCGTGGCGAGCGTCAACTGGTCGGATACCGCGCCGGTAGTGGCGTTTCTTGGCGTATTTGCCGGTGCCATCGGCCTGCCCGTTCCCGCCATGCCCACCCTTATCGTCGTGGGCAGCACGCTGGTGCTGGCGCGCGACCCCGTCCTTATCCTCGCCACCTTCCTGGGTGCGCTTGCGGGGGCCTTTGCCGGGGATACTGCCTGGTTCCTCACCGGGCGCCGCTTCGGTTACCGCGTGCTCGATAGCCTGTGCCGCATCTCCCTGTCGCCGGACACCTGCGTACGCCGTGCGAGCGGGTTCTTCGAGAAGCGCGGGGTGAAGTTGCTGCTGGTGTCGCGATTCATCCCCGGCCTGTCGCTGGTGGCCATTCCCATCGCAGGCGCCGGGGATACCCGTTTCAGCCGCTTCACCGTCTACGACCTGGCGGGCGCGGCGCTGTGGATCTCCGTGGGCCTCTCGGCCGGCATGCTGTTTTACCGGCAGATCGATGCCGTTCTGGCCTTCCTGAAACAGTTCGGGTTTGGCCTGGCCACGCTGGCCGCCGTCAGCCTGGTCGTGTGGATCGCCT
The DNA here is from genome assembly GCF_050435445.1 of Luteibacter sp. 621. Taxonomy (NCBI): domain Bacteria; kingdom Pseudomonadati; phylum Pseudomonadota; class Gammaproteobacteria; order Lysobacterales; family Rhodanobacteraceae; genus Luteibacter; species Luteibacter sp. 621. The sequence continues at coordinate 33,545 of NZ_JBNDKI010000011.1, forward strand.
TTCGCTATATCCGCCGCACGTTGCTCATCGCGCGGCTACGCAAGAGCCGCATTTCGGTCGATGAGCTGGCCGTTCTCCTGGCTAACGATCCCGGCGCGCTCATCGTGGATGTCCGCAGTATCTCGAACCGCAAGGACGATCCCTTCGTCATCCCCGGCTCGCGCCTGTTCGACCTGACCACGGCCAGCGCCGAGCTCTCCGAGCTGCCGCGGAACACCGCCGTGGTGATCTATTGCTCCTGCCCGAACGAGGTCTCGGCGGCCAAGGTGGCCGAGCGGCTGACCAAGCTGGGCTTCGCCAACGTCCGCCCGCTCACGGGCGGGATCTCGGCCTGGCGCGATGCCGGTCGCGACGTTGAGGCTATTATCCTGGCCACCTGAACGGGCCAGGCGGCTCGTTGGCTTGTGCCACCCCGCCCCGGGCACTAAACTAGTCGGCTTCGTGCGCATGGGTCGTTAGCTCAGTCGGTAGAGCAGCGGACTTTTAATCCGTAGGTCGACGGTTCGAGTCCGTCACGACCCACCATCGCGCCCTCCCGGCTTCCCTTCCGCCTACGCGACGTGTCGGCATTCGCTGAGCGTTGTTGGGCGTGATTCTCATGCTTCGCGCCAACCGCTCCGGCTACGCTGCTCTCCCCCGTCCCGGAGAGCAATATGAAGCACAGAGAATCCATTCTTTCGTCCCGCGAGTTCACTTCCGGGCTGCGCGGCCTCGCGACTCAGGCCGAGCTCAACGCACTCGCCATGCGCATGGACGATCGCTTCGCGTCCGTCGATATTCGGTTTGAGCAGGTCGACAAGCGGTTCGAACAAGTCGACAAACGTTTCAAGCAGGTGGATGAACGATTCGATCGCATCGACATTCGGCTTGATCGCATGGACGACCGTTTTGCGAAACTCGAGGAACGGCTCGATGCGCGCTTTACCCGCATCGACCACACACTCGCCGCGCTCGCCGAGGCAGTCGGCCGACTCGACGCGCGCATGTCCACCTTCGCCACCAAGTCTTGGGTGCTCTGGCTGGCCCTCGCCATGGTGCTCGGTCTTCTCGGCGTCATGTGGGGCATGATCCAACCTGCGGTGATCCAACTGCTGCGACCCGGCGCGCTGTAAGCATCGCCGACTATTGCCGCAGCGGTACAAAGAAAAAAGGCAGCCCGCGTAACGGACTGCCTCATGCCCACCGCAACGCGGTTGGGATCAGACGTAACGCGTCGTATCCGGTACGCCCGCCTTGGCGAAGCCTTCCGCGCGCAGGCGGCAGGCGTCGCAATGGCCACAGGCGCGGCCCTGCGTATCGGCCTGGTAGCAGCTCACGGTCTCCGAGAAATCGACGCCGAGGCGAATGCCTTCCGTCACGATGTCGCCCTTGCCCATCTGCATGAGCGGCGCATGGATGCGGATGCCCGCGCCTTCGACGCCGGCCTTGGTGGCGACGTTCGCGAGGGTCTCGAACGCCTCGATGAAAGCGGGTCGGCAATCGGGGTAGCCGGAGTAATCCACGGCGTTGACGCCGCAGAAGATATCCGTGGAGCCGAGCACTTCAGCCCAGCCCAGCGCGATGGAGAGCATGATGGTGTTGCGTGCCGGCACGTAGGTGACCGGGATGCCTTCACCGCCATCTTCCGGCACATCGATATCCGCGGTGAGCGCGGAGCCGCCGATGCTGCGCAGGTCCACGTGCACGGTCTTATGCTCGACGGCACCCAGCATCTTCGAGACACGCTCGGAGGCTTCGAGCTCGGAGCTGTGGCGCTGGCCGTACGCCACGCTGAGGGCGTGCACGTCGAAGCCCTGTTCGCGGGCCATCGCAATCGTCACGGCGGAATCCATGCCGCCCGATACGAGGATGACGGCCTTGCGGGGGGAGTTCGAAGCGTTCATGCAATTACCTTGGGGTTCAATGGCCCTGGGCGTCGTTCCACAGCAGCTTGTGCAGCTGCAGCTGGAAGCGCACCGGCAGGCGGTCGGCGAGGATCCATTCGGCGAGCTCGCGCGGCTCGACGTTGCCCCACACCGGGGAGAACAGCACCATCGCCTTGCTGTCCAGGCTGTGCTCGCGCACCACATCGCGCGACCATTCGAAATCGCCGCGGCTGGCGATGACGAACTTCACCTGGTCGTGGGGCAGCAGGTGATCGAGGTTGGACCACAGGTTGCGCGCGCTCTCGCCTGAGTCGGGGGCCTTGAGGTCCATGACCTTGCGGACGCGCGGATCCACCTGCGAGACATCCAGCGCGCCGGAGGTTTCCAGGGAGACCTCATGGCCGGCATCACACAGCTTGCGCAACAGGATCTGGCAGCGCTTTTGCGCCAGCGGCTCACCGCCGGTGACGCAGACGTGTTTCGCGCCAAAGCTGGCAACGTGCTCGACGATCGCATCGATATCATGCCACTGGCCGCCATGGAACGAGTATTCGGTATCGCACCACACGCAGCGCAGCGGGCAGCCGGTAAGGCGCACGAACACGGTGGGCCAGCCGATGGCATCGGCCTCGCCCTGCACGGAGTGGAAGATCTCGGTGATCCGCAGGCGCTCCCGGACAGGAGCCGCCGGCGAGACATCCGTCGGGATTGCGGTGCTGCCGTTCATGGGATCAGTTGGCCGTCTGGCGCTGCAGGCGGCGCAGGCGTTCCTGTGCGAGGCCAGCGGCCTTCGTGCCCGGGTACTTCGCCGAAACCTGCTTCAGCGTGGCGATGGCGGCATCCTGCTGCTTCAGCTCGATCTGGCAATAGCCGACCTTGAGCAGGCCATCGGAAACCTTGTCGCTCTGCGGGTAGTTCTTCACCAGGCGCTGGAACGCCTCGATGGCCACCTGGTAATTCATGGTGACGTAGTACGACTCGCCCAGCCAGTAATAGGCATTGGGCGCGAGCGGGCTATCCGGGTACTTCACGAGGAAATCGCGGAAGCCACGCGAGGCGGTGACGTAGTCGCCCGCGCGAAGCGACTTGAACGCGGCATCGTAGGCGGCCTGCTCGGCCGGCGATGCGGCGCCCGGGTTGTTGCCACCGGTGCTCGCGGCCGGCGCCGGGGCGGCCGCTTGCTGCGGCGCGCCTGCGGCGGGCGCAGGCTGCTGTGGGCCGGGAGCTGCCGCGGCCGGCTGGCCGGCTGGCGCACCACCCTTTTCGATACGGCCCAGCCGCGAATCCATGTCCGCGTACTGTGCCTTCTGGGAATCCTGGAGTTGCTGGTTCTGGTGCTGCAGCTCTTCGATCTGGCCCTGGAGCTGGGCCACCTGCTGCTGCAGGTCGTTGACCTGGTTCACCAGTTGCGTCGTGCCCGAGTTGGCCTGGTTCTGCTGCTCGAGCCGCGCAACGCGGTCGGCAAGGCTCAGGCGATCCTGCGCGGGGGCCACAGACGCAAAAAGCGTGGCGGACGCAATTGCGCCCGCCACGCCAAGCCTGGCCGTGAAACTTTTAGCCAGAGACTTCTTCATTACTTCGCGGTGTAGACGATCTCAACGCGACGGTTCTTGGCCCAGCAGTCTTCGTTGTGCTCTTTGCACACCGGCTTTTCCTTGCCGTACGAGGTCACGTTGACCTGGCCAGCCGAACCACCAGCGGCCTGGAGGGCGCTGGAGACGGCATTGCCACGGCGCTCGCCGAGGCCCAGGTTGTACTCGCGGGTGCCGCGCTCGTCGGTGTTACCCTCGAGGGTCATGGCCGACTGCGGACGGTCCTGCAGGTACTTGGCGTGGCAAGCGATGATCTGCTGGAATTCCGGCTTCACATCGTTCTTGTCGAAGTCGAAGTACACGACGCGCTGACGCAGGCATGCGTCGGTGTCGAGATCTTCCGGCTTGTACTTGCCATCGTTGGTCGGGGCCTGGGTCGTGGCGACCGGCTGCTGTTCCGGCATGGGAGCCGGCTTGGTGTTCTTCTTGGCGCACGCGGCCGCGCCCACGCAGAGCAGAGCGGCCAGGGTGACGGTAACGGTCTTATTCATGGGACGTTCCTTCAACAGTTGAGTTCCGACAGTCTTTTACGGTTTCGGGACAGACACCGCCGGTTGGCCGGCTGTTTTTCTACTTACATCCACGCAGACGGGGCGCTGTCCCGCACCCTACGCCTTCGCTCCGTCGGCCGCTTGTGGGCGATCGCCGGGTGTTCCTAATTCTTCGCCCGCAGGAAAGGCGCGGACTAGCCGCGCCCTCCCGGGACGGTGTTGATGTCGCAGCCCTGACGGGCGCGCCATCAACGCTGTCGGTACGGTCCCCAGGACGGCTCGCGTACGTCACCATCCGAAAGGACGAGACGCTGACGCACAAGGCCATCCGCCGAAACCGCATACAGGACGCCACGCGTACCCTGCGATGCGGCATAAAGCAGCATGCTGGCGTTGGGCGCGAAGCTGGGCGAATCGTCCACGTTACCCGGGGAGACGAAGCGCACCTGCCCGCCCAGACTGCGGTCCATGATGGCGATACGATACACGTTCCCGTTGCCCTGCACCATCGCAATCTGCTTGCCATCGAAGCTTACCGAGGCGCTGGCGTTGAAGCCGCCCTGGAAGGTGAGGCGCTGGGCGTTGCCGCCGGAGATCGAGGTCTGGTAGAGCTGCGGCTTGCCGGAGCGGTCCGAGGTGAAAATCAGGCTCTGGCCATCCGGGGTGAAGGTGGGCTCGGTATCGATCGCGAAGTTGTTGGTCACACGGGTTTCGGTGCGGCTGGCAACGTCGATGATGAAGATCTCCGGGTTACCCACGTAGGACAAGCTCACGGCGAGCTTGCTGCCATCCGGCGACCAGGCCGGGGCAGAGTTGATGCCCTTGGGGTGCGAGGCGACGAGGCTACGCGAACCGGTGGAGATGTTTTGCACGTACACGGCCGAATTGCCGCTTTCGAACGACACGTAGGCCAGCTTGCTGCCGTCCGGCGACCAGGCCGGCGAAAGCAGCGATTCGCGCGAGCGGGCCACGACCTGCGGGTTGAAGCCATCGGAGTCGGCCACGATCAGCGAGTATGTCGAGTTGTTGCCGGTACCCACCGCCGTGACATAGGCGATGCGAGTCCAGAAGGCGCCACGCACGCCGGTGATCTTTTCGTAGATCTGGTCGGCGATCTGGTGTGCCACGCCACGCAGGTCACCCGTGGGGGCGGTGAACGACTGGGCCAGCAGGCTCTGCTGACGGTTCACGTCCCACAGTTCGTAATCCACCTTGACCATGCCGCCACCGGCATCGCTGATGCGGCCGATGGTCAGGAAATCCTGCTTGAGCAGGCGCCAGGTGGCGAACTTGATATCCGAGCCCTGCGACGGGGTCTCGACGATATCGGCCTTGTCGAGCGAGCGGAACTTGCCCGAACGGTTGAAATCGGCGCGGATGACATCGGCGACGTCGGTGGGCAACGGTGCCCCGCCAGCCTGGGCGAACGGCACGACCGCGATGGGCGTGGCGGTCTTCAGGCCGCCGACGATATCGACGTTGAGGGACTGGGCCGAGGCCGGGCCAGCCACGAGGGCGGCCAGGGCCACCAGGAGAAGGACAAAGCGGGGAAGCATTCTGCGCATGGGTGGGGTCATGGCCTGGGCTGGGGACGTCGACGGAATCTTAACGCGTGGGTCGCAAGTTGCGTGACCCGTTTCTGAACCGCCCCGCCCGGCGACCGGGCGAGGCGCGCTACATCATTGCGGCCGGAACGTGAAGGTGAGGTTGCGCTGGAACACATCCTCGAAGCCCTGATACGGCAGCGGCTGGGCACGGAGCACCGCATTCTCGATGGACGCCCTGCCGGCGGCATCGTACGGGCAACTCGCATCCGCCTTGGCACTCAGCACCTGGCCACCCGGGATCTGCACGATGTGCACCATGCAGGGCGCGGGCGGGGTGTTATCCGGGCGGAGCCAGTTCGGCGTCACCGCGTTCTGGATCGCGGCGATGTACAAGGCCTGCTTGCTGTTGTCCTTGCCGTTCTGACCGGTCTGCTTCTGGTCGGCCGGCGGCAGGTCAGGCAGGCCGTCGTCCTTGGCGTTCTGCAGGTCCTTGAGCTGCTGCTCCGCCTGCTTCTTGCTGGAATCGGCCTTCTTCGTCTGCGCCTTGGCAATATCGAGCTGCTTGAAGATGTCGTCCACCTTCTTCTGATCCTGCTTCTTCTTTTCTTCCTGCTGCGCGTCGAGCTCGGCCTGGCGCTGCCGCTGCTTCTCTTCCTGCAGCTTCTTCTCGTCTTCGGCCTTCTGCAGGGCGTCGTCGACGATCTTCTGCTGATCCTTGACGTCAGGCTGCTTCGGCGGCGGCGGGAGCGTCGGCACCGGCACCTTCTCCTGCGGAGGGGTGGGTGCGGGGGTGACCGGCGGCGGCGGGGTGGTATCCGGCGTCGGCTTGACCTTGGTGGCCTTGGGCGGCGGCGAGCCGGTCGGGCCAATGATGGTGGCCTCGATGATCTGGCCGGGCAGCTGGATGGGCGCCGGACACTTCATCGGATTCCATTCCGCGGGCACGCCAATGGCCTCGGCCCACTTTTCGTAGTCCGTGCAGGGGATCACCGCGATGGCCAGGAAGGCCACGATGCCCAGGTGCAGGAGCGCGGCCAGGACGACCGCGCGAGGGGTACCGTTACGGTTTTCCATTCGGCGCGGACTGGGGCTGGCTCATCAGGCCGATCTTGGAAATACCAGCTGCCTGGAGGATCGGGAGGATCTGGTAGACCTTGCCGTAACCCACGCGCGCATCACCGGCCAGGAGCACCTGGAGCTCCGGGTTGGCGTCGTGGAAGGCGGTGACCTTCTTGGTGAACTCATCGACGCTAACCGGCTCGCGCTTGGTGCCGTTGGCGGTCAGGTAGATCTGGCCCTGTTCGTCCACGGAGACGACGACCGGATCTTTCTTGTCCTGCAGGGACTTGGCGTTGGTCTGCGGCAGCTGGATATCCACGCCGAGGTTCATCATGGGCGTAGTGACCATGAAGATGATCAGCAGCACGAGCATCACGTCGATGTAAGGCACGACGTTGATCTCGGATTTCAGCTTCCGCTTATGACGGCGGTAGACGTTGCGGGTAGCCATGGCAGTGGCTCAGACCGTGTCGTCGGCGTGGATCTGGCGCTGCAGCACCGAGGAGAACTCCTCCTGGAATACCTCGTAACGCGACGCCACGCGCTCCACCTTGGTGGCGAAGCGGTTGTACGCCCACACGGCCGGGATGGCGGCGAACAGGCCCATGGCAGTGGCGATCAGGGCTTCGGAGATGTGCGGGGCGACCACCGAGATGGTCACGTCCTTCATCTCGCCCAGGCCCTGGAAGGCGCCCATGATGCCCCACACGGTGCCGAACAGGCCGATGTACGGGCTGATCGAACCCACATTGGCCAGGAATTCCAGGTTCTGCTCCAGCTTGCCGATCTCGCGGGTGCCGGCCACGCGCATGGCGCGCTCGGAGCCCTCCATGATGCGGTCGGCATCGGTGACACGGCGCTGGCGCTGGCGGGCGAACTCGCGGAAGCCGGCCTCGAACACGTTCTCAATGCCGTGCTGGCCTTCGCGGTTACCCACTTCGCGGAACAGGGCGGCCAGGTCGGCGCCCGACCAGAAGCGGTCCTCGAAGGTCTCGGCGTTGGTGTGGGCTTCCTTCAGCTGGGTGTACTTGCGGATGATGATCACCCACGACAGGAACGAGAAGACCAGGAGGAGCAGCATGACCAGCTGCACAGGCAGGCTGGCTTCGGTGACCAGCTTGAAAATGTTGAGTCCACCGTTCATTGCTTGAAGGCTCCGCCGGGTATCTGTGGCTTAGGTAAGGGGAAATTCGGGGGAAAACAGATCCGCGGGGATCTGGGCCGGGCGCATCGTATCGAGGTTGACGCAGGCCACGCGCACCGTGGCGCGCAACAGCGTGGTATCCCCCCGCACGATCTCCTGACCGAACAGCATACTTGCTGAACGACGTTCTTTGACGGCAACGCTGACCAGGAGTTCATCATCCAGACGGGCCGCCCGGAGGAAATCCAGGTGCATCTCGCGAACCACGAAGCCCAGCGCCGTGGTTTCCCGGAACGCCATCTGGTCGATGCCCTGGGCGCGCAGCCACTCAGTGCGGCCGCGCTCCATGAAGCGGACGTAGCTGGCGTGGTAGACCACCCCTCCCGCATCCGTATCCTCCCAGTACACCCGCACCGGCCACGAAAACGGGCTCATGGGCTGTCCTGGAACAGGTCGGGGGTAGCCGCCTGGCGCGGCGGCGGGTTCAGCCCCAGGTGGCGCCAGGCCTTGGCCGAGGCCATGCGCCCCCGCGCCGTGCGGATCAGGTAGCCCTGCTGGATGAGGTAGGGCTCGACCACATCCTCCAGGGTACCGCGGTCCTCGCTGAGGGCCGCGGCCAGCGACTCGACGCCAACCGGGCCGCCGTCGAAGCTTTCAATAATCGTGCTGAGCAGCCGGCGGTCCAGGTCGTCGAACCCCTGGGCATCCACCTTGAGCATGTCGGTGGCGGCTCGGGCCAACTCATGGGTAATGCGGCCATCGCCGCGCACCTCGGCATAATCGCGCACCCTGCGCAGCAGCCGGTTGGCGATACGCGGGGTGCCGCGCGAGCGGCGGGCGATTTCGATGGCACCGTCGATATCGCAATCGATGCCAAAGATTTTCGCGGCGCGGCGGACGATCGCGGTCAGCTCATCGACGCTGTAGAACTCCAGGCGCTGGATGATGCCGAAGCGATCGCGCAGCGGCCCTGTCAGCAGGCCGGCGCGGGTGGTGGCGCCGATCAAAGTGAAGGGTGGCAGGTCCAGCTTGATCGAGCGGGCCGCGGGGCCCTCGCCGATCATGATGTCGATCTGGAAATCTTCCATCGCCGGGTAGAGCACTTCCTCCACCACGGGCGAGAGGCGGTGGATTTCATCGACGAACAGGACGTCGTTGGCCTCGAGGTTGGTCAGCAGCGCAGCCAGGTCACCGGCGCGCTCGAGGACGGGCCCCGAGGTGGAACGAACGTTCACGCCCAGCTCGTTGGCGATGACGTGTGAGAGCGTGGTCTTGCCCAGGCCGGGCGGCCCGAAGATCAACACGTGATCCAGCGCACCCTGCCGGCGCCGGGCGGCCTCGATATAGATGGCCATCTGCTCACGCACCGTCGGCTGGCCAAGGTACTCGGCAAGGCGCTTGGGACGAATGCTGGCTTCCAGCGCCTCATCATCCATGGCGGCGGCGGCGGAAATGATGCGGTGCTCGGACATGGGTCGCATTATGGCATGGCCGGCGAGCCCTCATCGCGCGCAAGCGCGCTCCTACAGGGCGAACGCCTCGGGTCAGCCACGAACGATGTAGGAGCGCGCTTGCGCGCGATCCGGGCCAGGCCGACCCGTTCAGATCTCTACTTGCGCACCCAGTTCGATCAAACGGTTGCCCGGGATCTGGAAGAACGCGGTGGCAGGCAGCGCGTTGCGGGCAAGGAAAGCGAACAGCTTGTCACGCCACAGCGCCATGCCCGGACGGCGCACGTCGGCCACGATGGTTTCGCGCGACAGGAAGAACGTCGTATCCATCATGTCGAAATCCAGGCCCAGCGCGCTGGCGCGGGACAGCGACTGCGGGATGTTCGGGTCCTCGGCAAAGCCGTAGCGCAGCTGCAGGCCAAAGAAGCCATTGCCGTACTCGAGCACTTCCATGCGCTCCTCGTAATCCGCCACCGGCGTCTCGAGCATTTCCACGGTAAGCAGCACGTTGCGCTCGTGCAGCACCTTGTTGTGCTTGAGGTTGTGCAGCATGGCGTGGGGCACGCTGTTCTGGTTCGCGGTAAGGAACACGGCGGTGCCCGGCACGATGAGCGGCGGGTGATCGGCGATGTTCGCGACGAACGGCTCCAGCGCCAGGCCCGATTGCTTGATTTCGCGGACCACCAGGTCCCTGCCCCGCCGCCAGGTGGTCATCATGGTGAAGATCACCACGCCGAGCACCAGCGGGAACCAGCCACCGTGCGCAATCTTCAGCGCATTGGCGCCGAAGAACGAAAGGTCGGTGACCAGGAAGATGACGCCGACCGTGATGACCGCCGACCAGTGCCAGTTCCAGCGGCGTTTGGCCACGACCAGCGCCAGCAGCGTGGTCATGGTCATGGTGCCGGTCACGGCAATGCCGTAGGCCGCGCCCAGGTTGTTCGACGAGCGGAAGCCCAGCACGGCCAGGATCACCAGCACGAACAACAAGCGGTTGATCCACGGCACGAAGATCTGCCCGGACATCTCACGCGAGGTGTGCACCACCGCCATGCGCGGCGAATAGCCCAGCGACATGGCTTCACGGGTCATCGAGAACGCGCCCGAAATCACGGCCTGCGACGCGATGACAGCCGCCGCCGTGGAGAGCGCGATCATCGGGTAGAGCAGGTTCTCGGGAACCAGCTTGTAGAACGGGTTTTCGATCGCGGTCTGGTCATGCAGCAGCAGCGCGCCCTGGCCGAAATAGTTGATCAGCAGGGCCGGCAGCACGAAGAAGAACCAGGCAAGGCGGATCGGCTTCTTGCCGAAGTGGCCCATATCGGCATACAGCGCTTCGCCGCCGGTGAGCGCCAGCACCACGCCACCCAGGGCGATAAACGCCTGCTTGCCGTGCTCGGTGAAGAACTTCACCGCGTACATCGGGTTCAGCGCGTACAACACCTGCGGGTGCTGCGTGATCTGGTTGAGGCCCAGCGCGGCAAGCACGAGGAACCACACGCACATCACGGGCGCGAACGCCTTGCCCACCAGGTCCGTGCCGTGGCGCTGGATGGCGAACAGGATGAACAGGATCACCAGGCAGATGGGCAGCACATAGGTATCGAGCGTCGGCGCGGCCACTTCGAGGCCTTCCACCGCCGAAAGCACCGACATGGCCGGCGTGATCACGCCATCGCCATAGAACAACGATGCGCCGAAGATGCCGATGGCCGCGAGCACCCAGCGGGTACGCGGCGAACCCGCGACACTGCGCTGCGCCAGGGCCATGAGCGCCATGATGCCGCCCTCGCCCTTGTTATCCGCGCGCATCACGAAGGTGACGTACTTCAGCGAGATCACCATCAATAGCGACCAGAAGATCAGCGACAGCACGCCCAGCACCGCGAGCGGTTGCGGCGTCATGCCGTGCGTGCCCAGGGTTTCCTTCATGGTGTACAGCGGGCTCGTACCGATATCGCCGAACACGACACCAATGGCACCCAGCGCCAGCTTCGCTAGTTTCTTGCCGTGTGCGTTACGCAACTCGTCGGCGTGGCTCATGCCCATGATCAGGTTCCCAGGGCGGCGCGGAGCGCCTTGCGGATGATGGCCTCGGCCGTATCGCCCTCGGCCGCCACCTTGCTGACGAGGCGGGTCGCCTCGGGCGGCTTATAGCCGAGTTGTTGCAGGGCCACCGTGGCTTCGCCGGCCGGATCAACCGGTGCGGCGATCCCGTTGCTGCTTGCGGGCAGGCGCACACCCGTGGCCTCCACGCGGTCACGCAGTTCCACCACCATGCGTTCGGCGGTTTTCTTGCCGATGCCGGGGATCTTGGTCAGGGCCACGACATCGCCGGCATGCACCAGGCGCGAGAGTTCTTCCGTGGAAACGCCCGACAAGACGGCCAGCGCGATCTTCGCGCCAATGCCGCTCACCTTGAGCAGGTTGCGGAACATGGCCCGCTCGGCCTCGCGCAGGAAACCGTAGAGAGCAACGCCATCTTCCTTCACCGCGTGGTGCGTGAGAAGGATCACTTCCTGGCCCGTGGCGGGAAGATCGTAAATGGTCGACATGGGCGCATCGACCTCGTAGCCCACACCCGCCACCTCGATAAGAAGCGACGGCGGCTGCTTGCTGATAAGAGTGCCACGCAGGCGGCCGATCATCGGCGACGTCTCCAAGCCGTGCGCGGGATACCCACGCGTTCAATACTGGACCGGGTGTGCGCATGGGCGATGGCGATCGCCAGGGCATCGGCCGCATCCGCCTGCAGCGGACCTTTCAGGCCGAGGATCATCCCGATCATGTGCTGGACCTGGGTCTTGTCGGCGCGGCCGGTACCGACCACTGCCTGCTTGACCTCGGTCGCTGCATATTCGTGCACGACGATTCCCTGGCTGACCACGGCACACACGGCCGCGCCACGCGCCTGGCCCAGTTTCAGGGCCGAATCGGCGTTACGCGCCATGAAGACACGCTCGATCGCGGCTTCCGCCGGACCGTGCGTGCCGATGATGGCGCAGAGTTCGTCAAAGATGCGTTTCAGGCGCAGCGGGAAAGTCGCTTCCCCGCCCACCACCAGCGCTCCGTGCCACACGTACGCCAAGGCGCCATTGTCGGCCACGTCGATGATCCCGACGCCCGTGCGCTGGCTGCCCGGGTCGATGCCGAGGATGCGTGTCATGACAGTGGGGCGCCGGGTTGCGGTGCGTGCAAGGCCTGGCCGGCCTTACTCGTCGTCCGCTTCCTGTGGCAGGACCGCGTTGTGGTAGACCTCATCCACGTCGTCGAGGCTATCCAGGCGCGCCAGCAGCTTCTGGAACTGCTCCAGGGCTTCGCCCGTGGGCGTCACCAGCGGGCCGTTCGGGTGCATGACCACGTCGGATCCATCGATATCGAAGCCCGCGGCGGCCAGCGCCTTGCGCATGGCCTCCACGGCGATCGGATCGGCAGCGAGCAGTACGGTGCCCACGCCGTCGGCAATCACGATGTCTTCGGCGTTGTTCTCGATGGCGGCCTCTTCCAGCTTCGCTTCCACCTCGGCATCGCCGCCGGTGTGGACCACGACCTGGCCCACGCGAGTGAACTGGAACGCCACCGAGTTGGTGGTGCCCATGTTGCCGCCGAGCTTGGTCAGCGCCGCGCGCACATCGGCCACGGTGCGGGTCTGGTTGTCGGTCACGCAATCGATGATTAGCGCGGTACCCGCCGGGCCGTAGCCTTCGTAGCGGATCTCGTGCATGTCGGCGCCGCCATCGGCACCGGAGCCGCGCTTGATGGCGCGCTCGATGGTGTCTTTGGTCATGTTGGCGGCCAGGGCCTTGTCGACAGCCGCGCGCAGGCGCGGGTTGCCGTTAGGGTCGGGCACGCCGCCACGGGTGGCGATGGTGATTTCGCGGATCAGCTTGGTGAACACCTTGGCGCGCTTGGCGTCTTCGGCGTTCTTGCGACCTTCGATGGACGGGCCTCTACCCATGTGCGTTTCCTGGAGATACCGGACGGACAGGGGCGGGATTCTAGCGGAACTGGGGAAAAACGGGGATGTACGTAGGGCAATGCAGGAGCGCGCTTGCGCGCGATGGGGGCCGCGGCCACCTGGCTATCGCGCGCAAGCGCGCTCCTACAGGGGTAGCGGCGATTCCCCGGACGGATCAGACCAGTGGCGCGTCGAAGCGGCCTTCCCTGAGGAAATACGCGGCCTGGCGGGCCACGTCGGCCGAGACCAGCATGCCGGTGTGGCTGGTTTCCAGGATGCAGTGGGCGGTCAGCCCGGGTAGCCGGGTCTCTTCGACACCGACCGAGCCATCATGCTCGTGACCCACATCGCCGATCAGGGCACCCAGGCCCACCTGCTGGCGGCCGGCGATCATGCCCACTTCGCGCGGGCCATCCCAATGGTCCAGGCCGTGGGCGAGCAGTTCGCGCGAGCGCCCCAGGAGCACATCCCCACCCCAATGATGGGTAAGGCCGCGGGCCGCGCCGCTGCCGTTGAGCGGCGAGCCCAGGCAGACAATACGGCCGCCCGGCTCATCCATGTCGCGGCAGGCCAGCAGGGCAAGGATGCCGCCCAGGCTGTGGCCCACCACGTGGACCGGACCCGGGGCAAGCGCCCGGATCCGCTTGCGCAACCGCGCTATCGCCTGTTCCGGCGGCGCGGCCACACTCATGTATTCGAACTGGTGGACGTTGAAGCCTTCCTCGCGCAGCCGACGGTGCAGCATCGCCATGGCGAAACCCCGCATCCACAGGCCATGGAGCAGGATGACATCGGGCGATACGGCATTCATCGGCTGTGCTACGGCGATCAGGCCTTCAGCGGCTCCGCGGCATCCACGCGCACGTGCAGTTCCTTCAGCTGCGGCGCCGAGACCGGCGACGGCGCGTCGGTCATCAGATCCTGCGCGCTGGTGGTCTTCGGGAACGCGATGACATCGCGGATCGATTCGGTGCCGGCCATGATGGCGGCGATGCGATCGATACCGCATGCCAGGCCGCCATGGGGCGGCGCACCCATGCGCAGCGCCTTCAGAAGGAAGCCGAACTTGGCCTCGGCTTCGTCCGGGCCGATGCCGAGCAGCTCGAACACGGCGCTCTGCATCTCGGGGCGGTGGATACGGATGGAACCACCGCCAATCTCGCTGCCGTTGAGGACGATGTCGTAACCACGGCTCAACGCCACGGCGGCGTTGGCGCGAAGGTCGGCGATGTCATCGATGTTCGGCGCGGTGAACGGGTGGTGGAGCGCCACGAAGCGCTTTTCTTCCTCGTCGTACTCGAACATCGGGAAATCAGTGACCCACAGCGGCTTCCAGCTGTCTTCCACCAGGCCGCGGTCGCGGCCCAGCTTCAGGCGCAGCGCACCCATGAAATCGCTCACGACCTTCCAGCCACCCGCGCCAAAGAACACGATGTCGCCATTAGCGGCGCCGGTGAGCTCCAGCACCTTGCCCAGCGCCGCATCGTCGAGGAACTTGGCCACCGGCGAGTTGATGCCTTCGCGGCCCTTGGCCAGGTCATCGACCTTCAGCCAGGCCAGGCCCTTGGCGCCGTAGCGCGAGGCGTACTCGGTCAAGCCATCGATATCCTTGCGCGACAGATCGGCAGCGCCAGGCACACGGAGCGCGGCGACACGGCCCGCCGGGTCGTTCGCCGGATCGGCGAACACCTTGAACTCGACGTGCTTCACTGCCTCGGCGATATCGACCAGCTCCAGCGCGATACGCAGGTCGGGCTTGTCCGAACCGAAGCGGCGCATGGCCTCTTCGTAAGTCATGCGCGGGAAAGTGGCATCGAGCTCGACGCCACGCACCTCGCGGAAGACGTGGCGGATCATGTTTTCGACGAAACCCTGCACGTCGCGCTCTTCGACGAACGCAAACTCAAGATCGAGCTGGGTGAATTCCGGCTGGCGATCGGCGCGAAGGTCCTCGTCGCGGAAGCAGCGGGCGATCTGGTAGTAGCGGTCGAAGCCGGCCATCATCAGGATCTGCTTGAACAGCTGCGGCGACTGCGGCAGGGCGTAGAACTGCCCCGGGTGCACGCGGCTGGGCACCAGGTAATCGCGCGCGCCTTCCGGCGTGGCCTTGGTGAGGATCGGGGTTTCGATATCCTGGAAACCAGCGGCATCCAGGTAACGGCGCAGCTCGCGAACCAGCTTGGTACGCGTGCGCATCATCTTCTGCATTTCGGGGCGGCGCAGGTCGAGGTAGCGGTAGGTCATCCGCATGTCCTCGTTGGGATTCTCGTGCAGCGCGAACGGCAGGTCGCGGGCCGCGTTGAGGATCTCCACCTTCTCCGCCAGCAGTTCGACCGTGCCGGTCTTCAGCTTGTCGTTCACCGACAGGCGCTTGCGCAACTGGCCGGTCACCTTCACCACGTACTCGTAGCCAAGCTCGCCGGCGACGGCGAACGCATCGGCGTTCTCACGCTCGATCACGACCTGGGCGATGCCCTCGTGGTCGCGCAGGTCCACGAAGGCCACGTGGCTCTGCAGGCGCAGGGTGTTGACCCAGCCGCAAAGGGTGACTTCCTGGCCGACCAGGGACTCGTCGATGAGGCCGCAAAAATGGGTGCGCATGCGCTTGGGGCTCCGCGGTGCAATGCAAAAGAAAAGACCCCGGATCGTACCACGACCCGGGGTCCCTAACGGCCGCCGCTACGCCTTACCGGCCGATATCAAACCGCCCGCGGCACCCGCGATCCGCCCAGATGCCATCCCGGGTAAACCCGTAGGTGTAACCCTCGCGGCAATCGGTCTTGGAGGTCTGCTCTACCAGGCGTGCGCCACGGCCGATCGGCCAGCGGCAGAACACGCGCTTGTTATCGTTGCTGTCGCAGCTGACGATCTGGCCACCGCCGCCGTAGCCCGGGCGACCACCGCCGTAGCCCGGCCGGCCATCATCCCAGCCCGGGCGGCCACCGCCGCCCCAGCCACCGGCTTCCTGGAAAATGCCGCGGCAACCGTCATCCACCCACAGGCCACCGCGATCCATATCCCAGGTGCGGCCGCGGATACAGGCGGTCTTTGAATCCTGGCGGATCAGGCGCGCATCACGCCACGGCACGCGGCAGTACGAACGCTTGCCGTTGTCGCTATAGCAATTGACGGTGTCGCCGCCACGCTGGGCGTGGGCGGCGGGCGGCGCCATGAACAGGCCCGCGCCAACGGCGAGCATTGCAACCATTCCAAGCAGGCGTTTCATGGCAACCGGTACGTCCTTTCGATAGGGGTGGCGCAAAAACTATCGGAAGGATCCGCAACGCTGATTGAACGGATCGCAGGAAATCGTTGCCGCGGTTTTCAGTCGCCCGATTTAGCTGCGGGCGCCGGCGCCGGGGCCGGGGCGGGAGTGGCGGCAGCCGGCGCAGCCGGTGCACCCGACGAACCCTCCGCAAGATTCCGCTTCTTGTCGCCATCCTTCTTGAAGTCGGTTTCGTACCAGCCGCCACCGGCCAGTCGGAACTGGGGCGCGCTCAGCATGCGGCCCACGCGGGGCTCGCCGCAGGTCGGGCAGGTTTCCGGATCCGGGTCGGACATCTTCTGCAACCGGTCGAAGCGGTGGCCGCAGGCCTGGCACTGGAATTCATAGATAGGCATAGAAAGGGTTCGTGATGCTCCAACCGGTCATTATCGGGGGACGCGCCCCCAATTCAATGCTGGGGACCCAGCCTGCGCTCACCTCGCGCGTGCGCCGGCGCCATACCAATTCGGCATTGCACCAAACTAGCGAGAATTAGCCAGTTTCGTGCCAAACCCATGATTTAAGGCCTTTAGTGCCACCCCATTCCCCGCCTTGGCGCAAAAGAAACAGTCGCATTGACGCGCCGCAATAGGCCTGCCTAGCGTCGTTCCCAACACGGCCGCCGGCCGTGTCGCGGGGCGTGCCGCGCCCCGTGTGCCAAAAAGCTCGCCCTGGGGACCCATCGATGACGAAAGGCACGACCCTCCGACGCAAGCCCGGGAGCCTGTGGCTGCCGGCCCTTGGCCTCATGATCGTAACCCCCGGTTACGCGCAGGATGCGACGCCACCGCCGGACGCCAGCCAGGCGCGCCAGCTGGACCAGGTCGTGGTGACCGGCACCCGCTCCACCACGCGCACGGAAGCCAGCTCGCTTTCACCCATCGACGTACTGACACCCAAGGACCTGACCTCCACCGGCAGCACGGAACTCGCTACGGCGCTGGGACGGCTCCTGCCCTCGCTGGATTTCCCACGCCCGGCCATCAACGACGGTAACGATGCGATCCGCCCGGCCAGCCTGCGCGGGCTGTCGCCGGATGCCACGCTGGTGCTGGTGGATGGCAAGCGCTACCACACGTCCGCCCTGGTGAATTACAACCCGTCGGTCGGACGCGGCTCCGCGCCTGCGGACCTCAACTCCATTCCCATCTCGGCCATCGATCACATCGAGGTGCTGCGTGATGGTGCGGCCGCGCAATACGGCTCCGATGCCATCGCCGGCGTGATTAACATCGTGCTGAAGCATGGCGCCACCAAGGGCGGCAACAGCATCACCGTCAACGGCGGCACCATGGACAAGGGCGATGGCGATACCAACGGTATCGACGGCTCCATGGGCATCGACCTTGGCGGCAAGGGCGACGACGCGAAAGGCTGGTTGCGCGTGGCCTGGAATTACCAGAACTCGATGAATACGAACCGGGCATCGCCCGTCAGCCTGTTCACGCCCGAGGAAGCTGCTGATGGCAACGTGGCCCACCAGCGTTATGGCGATCCCGCGGTAAAGACCTACCAGGCCCTGACGAACTTCCAGTATTCGCTTGCGCACAACGTGGACCTGTACGGGGTGCTTAGCATGAGCCGCCGTGATGTCACGTCGAACGGCTACTACCGTGGCGCAACCAATGCGCGCAACGTGCCCGAAATCTACCCGGACGGTTTCCTGCCGCAGATCATCAACCACACCAACGACACCACCGCGATCCTCGGCGTCAAAGGTGTTACTGACGGCGGATGGCGCTGGGATGCGTCCGGGAATTACGGCATCAATTCGCTGGTGTTCGATGTAAACAACAGCGTCAATACCAACCTGTTCTACACCACCGGTGCCTCACCCACGTACTTCAACGCGGGCACCTTCAAGAACTCCCAGGCGCTGGCCAATATCGATATCGGCAAGGACTTCAGCGTGGGCTGGTTACCGAACCCACTGACCCTCGCATTCGGCGCCGAGTACCGCAAGGAGAAGTACCAGATCGATGCGGGCGACCCGGATTCGTACTACTTCAACCAGGACACCCTGATCCCGGGCACGGATACGCCGTACGCCGGTGGCGCGCAGGTGTTCCCCGGTCTCTCGCCCTCGGCGGCTGGCAGCTTCACCCGGCATAGCGAAGCGGCGTACATGGATCTGGAAACGGATGTCACCGACAAGTTCTCCGCGGGCGTCGCCGGCCGCTACGAGCACTACAGCGATTCGGGTTCGACGCGCTCCGGCAAGCTGTCCGCGCGCTATCAGTTCACGCCCACGTTCGCGCTGCGCGGCACGATCTCCAACGGCTTCCGCGCGCCGTCGCTCGCCCAGCAGAACTACCAGTCGGTGGTGACGATCATTGACCCGAATACCGGGCAGCTCGCGCAGACCGGCACCTATCGCACCTCGGATCCTGCCGCGATTGCACTGGGCGCGAAGGCGCTCAAGCCGGAGAAGTCGGCGAATTACGGCATCGGTGCGGTGTGGGAACCCATCGCCAACTTCAGCGCCACGCTCGATGTGTACCAGATCCGCATCTGGCACCAGATCCTCTACTCCGACACCATCAGCCTGACCGATCCGGTCCTTGCGGCGTACTTCAACAGCGTCGTTCCCGGGCAGCAGGTGACCGCCGTGCAGTACTTCGCCAACGCGGCGACCACGCGCACGCGCGGGGCCGACCTGGTTTTCAACTACCGGATTCCCACGACGAACGTGGGGCAGTTCAACCTGATGGCCAGCGGCAATTACAACAAGGTGAAGATCCTGGACGTGGCCGCTACGCCGACCATTCTCCAGGACAACGCCTCCGGTCCCATCGAGTTGTTCGGCCGCGCCAGCCAGGGCCTGCTGACCAAGGCGACGCCGCGAACCAAGTTCGTGTTCGGCGGCGACTGGTCACTGGATGGCTTCAACGCCCACGCTGACCTGACCCGCTACGGCTCAGTGACCCGCGTGACGCCGGATCCGTCGACCGACCAGAAGTTTTCGGCGCGCTGGCTTTTGAACACGTCGGTGGGCTACACGCTGGAGCAGTGGAATTTCACACTGGGCGTGGATAACGTCACCAACCAGTACCCGACGCGGGTTAGTCCTACCGATGCCGGTGAGGATTACTTCAGCGGCCTGCAGTATTCGGCGCTGTCGCCGTTCGGGTTCAACGGGCGGTATTACTACGCCAAGGCAGGATTCCGGTTCTGATTGGGGCGTTCGCGAGCACCCATCGCGCGCAAGCGCGCTCCTACACCACCCGCTTCGTCGCTACGGAACGGCTGGTGTAGGAGCGTGCTTGCACGCGATGCTTTACGCAGCGCTGAAGCGCAGGTGGTTGCCATCCGAATCCACCCGGATGGTCTGGCCCGGCGAGAACTCGCCACGCAGGATGCTCTGCGCCAGCGGGTTTTCCAGCTGCACCTGGATCGCACGCTTGAGCGGGCGGGCGCCATACACCGGGTCGAAGCCCGCGCTACCGAGCAGGTCCAGGGCGGCATCGGTCAGGTCAAGGCCAAGCTGGCGCTCGCCCAGGCGCTTGGCCAGGTAGTTGAGCTGGATGCGCGCGATGGAGCGGATCTGCTTCTTGTCGAGCGGGCGGAACACCACCAGGTCATCGAGGCGGTTGATGAACTCCGGGCGGAAGTGTGCCTGCACGACACCCAGCACGGAGGCCTTCATTTGCATGTAGTCCGCTTCGCTATCGCCGGCCTGTTCCTGGATCAGGTTCGAGCCCAGGTTCGAGGTCATCACGATCACGGTGTTGCGGAAATCGACCGTGCGACCCTGGCCATCGGTCAGGCGGCCATCATCCAGAACCTGCAGCAGGATATTGAACACATCCGGGTGTGCCTTCTCCACTTCGTCGAGCAGGATGACGCTGTACGGGCGGCGGCGGATGGCCTCGGTGAGGTAACCGCCTTCTTCGTAGCCGACGTAGCCTGGGGGCGCGCCGACCAGCCGGCTCACGGAGTGCTTCTCCATGAACTCGCTCATGTCGATGCGCACCGTGGCGTCCTGCGTATCGAACAGGAAATCGGCCAGCGCCTTGCACAGCTCGGTCTTACCGACACCCGTGGGGCCGAGGAACAGGAACGAACCGTAGGGGCGGTTCGGGTCGGAGAGGCCCGCGCGGGCACGGCGGATCGCATCGGAAACGGCGCGCACGGCTTCATCCTGGCCCACCACGCGGCCATGCAGCGCCTCTTCCATGTGCAGCAGTTTCTCGCGCTCGCCTTCAAGCATCTTGGCCACGGGAATGCCGGTCCAGCGCGCCACGACCTCGGCGATTTCTTCCGCGGTCACGCGATCCTGCAGCAGGGTGAAATCCTGCTGCTCGGCTTTCTGTGCATCCGCCAGTTGCTGCTCAAGGGCAGGCAGGCGCCCGTACTGGATCTCGCTCATCTTCGCGAAATCCTGCCGGCGCTGCGCGGCTTCGAGCTCCACGCGGGCCGCTTCGATCTGCTCCTTGATCTTGGTCGCGCCCTGCAGCATCGCCTTCTCCGACTTCCACACCTCGTTGAGGTCGGAGAACTCGCGGTCGAGCTTTTCAATATCCGATTCGAGCGCGGCCAGGCGCTGCTTCGATTCGTCGTCCTGCTCCTTCTTCAGCATCTCGCGCTGGATCTTGAGCTGGATAAGCCGGCGCTCCAGGCGATCGAGCTCCTCCGGCTTGGAATCGATTTCCATGCGGATACGCGACGCCGCTTCGTCCATCAAATCGATGGCCTTGTCGGGCAGCTGGCGATCGGGGATGTAGCGCGACGACAGCGTGGCGGCGGCGACGATGGCCGGATCGGTGATCTCCACGCCGTGGTGCACGGCGTAGCGCTCCTTGAGGCCACGCAGGATCGCGATGGTGTCTTCCACGCTCGGCTCGCCCACGAATACCTTCTGGAAGCGGCGCTCCAGCGCGGCATCCTTCTCGACGTACTTGCGGTACTCGTCGAGGGTGGTGGCGCCAATGCAGTGCAACTCGCCGCGCGCGAGCGCGGGCTTCAGCATGTTACCCGCATCCATGGCGCCATCGGCCTTGCCGGCGCCAACCATGGTGTGCAGCTCATCGATGAACAGGATGACCCGGCCTTCCTGCTTGGAGAGATCGTTGAGGACGCCCTTCAGGCGCTCTTCGAACTCGCCACGGAACTTGGCGCCGGCGATCAGGGCACCCATGTCGAGCGAGAGCACGCGCTTGTCGCGAAGGCCTTCCGGCACCTCGCCATTGACGATGCGCTGGGCCAGGCCTTCCACGATCGCGGTCTTGCCGACACCGGGCTCACCGATCAGCACGGGGTTGTTCTTGGTACGGCGCTGCAGGACCTGGATGGTGCGGCGGATCTCTTCATCGCGGCCGATCACCGGATCGAGCTTGCCGCTCTCCGCGCGCTCGGTCAGGTCGATCGTGTACTTCTCCAGCGCCTGGCGCTGCTCTTCAGCGTTTTCCGATTGCACTTTCTCGCCGCCGCGCAGCTTGTCGATAGCGGCCTCAAGCCGCTCCCTGGTGGCACCCGCGCCCTTCAGCGCACCACCGAGTTCGCCGCGATCATCCAGCGCCGCCAGCACGAACAGCTCGCTGGCGATGAACTGGTCGCCACGCTGCTGGGCCAGCTTGTCGGTGAGGTTGAGCACGCGGGTCAGGTCGTTGCCGACGCTGATGTTGCCTTCCTGGCCGCTGACCCGCGGCAGGCGCTCAACCATTTCGGCCACGCGCTGGCGCAGCGCGGGCACGTTCACCTGCGCCTGCGTGAGCAGTGGGCCGGTGGACCCGCCTTGCTGGTCGAGCAGCGCCAGCATCACGTGCACCGGCTCAAGGATATTGTTGTCGCGGCCCACGGCCAGCGACTGGGCGTCGGCCAGCGCCTGCTGGAAACGCGACGTAAGTTTGTCCATACGCATCGTTTGGTGTCTCCCAAAGGTTATGGCGCGCCCCGGGCCCTCCCCGCAGCCGCCTCTGGTGTCACAGATGCGGGTGAGATCTTGCGCCTTCAACGGTGCAGGCGCGGTGTTCGCCTCCGCTTTTTTCACGGGCGGGCAGGCATGCTCGGGAAATACCGCTTTGCAGGAGCCCCCGTGACCGATAGCCGCACCCCCCTGCCCCCGCCGCCGCCCGACCGAGTGAATGCTGGCGCAGCCCTGTTCCTGGATGCCGATGGCACCCTCCTGCCGTTCGCTGATGACCCGGAAGCCGTGGTGGTGGCGGACGGCCTGCTGGCCACGCTGGATGCCCTGCACGATGCGCTGGGCGGCGCCCTGGCACTGGTGAGCGGACGACCCATCGAGGGCCTGGACCGTATTTTCAACCGTCCCGGCTGGGCCGCTGCCGGCCAGCATGGCCTGGAGCGGCGTGGCGCCGATGGCACCCTGACCACCGTACCCGTCGATGGCGACGAACTGTCCCGCTTGCGCGAGGCCGTGCACACGGCCGCCAGCGCCCTTCCCGGCGTACGCGTGGAAGACAAGAGCTGGTCCGTAGCCCTGCACTGGCGCGAACACCCCGAGCAGGGCGCCCGGGTGGAGCGCATTGCCCCAGCCATTGCCGCCAGCTTCCCCGGCTTCGAGCTTCAGCCGGGCAACCATGTGTGCGAGTTCAAGCCGCGCGGCATGGACAAGGGCGTCGCCGTGGCGAAATTTCTTGACGAAGCGCCATTTCGAGCGCGCAAACCGGTGTACCTGGGCGATGACCTGACCGACGAACACGCCTTCGTGGTGGTGAACGCACTCGGCGGCATGTCAGTGCGGATTGGTGCAAGAACGCCGTCACACGCCGCGTTCACATTGTCTAGCCCGGCGGATGTCCATGCTTGGCTGGATAAGCTGAATTCCACTTTGACACGGGGAGCCGCAAGTCAAACATGAGCCGACTGGTCGTCATTTCGAACCGCGTGGCCCTGCCGAAGCAGACGCAGACCGGGGGCCTGGCATCGGCCATGAACGCGGCGCTGCAGGAAATGGGGGGATTGTGGTTTGGCTGGAGCGGCAACATCGCCGCCGAGACCGGCAAGGAATTGCACGAGGTGGACGAGGGCAATATCGCCTACGCCACCATCGATATGTCCAAGGCGGACCACGACGACTACTACAGCGGCTTCGCCAACCGGGCCCTTTGGCCCCTGTTCCACTACCGCGCCGACCTGGTCGATTACCGCCGCGATCATCTCGAGGGCTATCTGCGGGTCAACCGCATCTTCGCCCGGCGCGTAGCCAAGCTGCTCAAGAAAGACGACATCGTGTGGGTGCACGATTACCACCTGATACCGCTGGCAGCGATGCTGCGCGAGCTGGGCGTGGAAAACCGCATCGGCTTCTTCCTGCATACCCCGCTACCCGCCGCCGGCTTGCTCATTACCCTGCCTCGGCACCGCGAGCTACTTGAACCGCTGGCCTCGTACGACCTGGTCGGCCTGCATACCCAGCGCGACCTGCGTGCACTCGAGGATTATTTCCTGCACGAACTGGGCGCCGCCATGCGCACGGGTGGCCGCATCCGCGCCGCCAACGGCCGGATCTTCCGCGCGGGTGTGTTCCCCATCAGCATCGATACCGCCGAGGCGGTGGAGCTGGCCCACCGGGCCGAGGACAGTGGCGCGGTCTCCAAGCTCAAGGCTTCGATCGACGACCGCGCGCTGATCATCGGGGTGGACCGGTTGGATTATTCGAAGGGCCTGCCGGAACGCTTCGAAGGATTCGCCCGGTTACTGCGCGACCACAAGGACATGCGCGGCCGGGTATCGCTGCTGCAGATCGCCCCGCCCTCGCGTTCCGATGTGCCGGAGTACCGCTCGTTGCGCCGCGAGCTGGAGCGCAGCGCCGGCCACATCAACGGCCAGTACGCCGAACCGGACTGGGTACCCATCCGCTACGTCAACAAGTCGTTCGGCCACAAGGTGCTGGCGGGCTATTTCCGCGTGGCCAAGGTGGGCCTGGTCACACCCCTGCGCGATGGCATGAACCTGGTCGCGAAGGAGTACGTGGCTTGCCAGGATCCGCAGGATCCGGGCGTACTGGTGCTGTCGCGCTTCGCGGGCGCGGCGCAGGAACTGGATGCGGCGCTGCTGGTGAACCCGTCCGATCTGGATGAAGTATCCGAGGCGCTGAAGCGCGCGCTGGAAATGCCGCTGAAGGAACGGCGGATGCGCTGGCAATCCATGATGGATGTGCTCGAGCGCAACGACATCACCACCTGGCGGAACAACTTCCTCCATGCGCTGATGGAGCCGCCGAAGGTGAAGCCGGAGATTTACGTGCCCACGCCGATGACGGCGCCCTGAGGGGAAGCCGATCGCGCGCGAGCGCGCTCCTACGGGTGAGTTCGTGGATTGGCCGCCTGCCGGCGGATCGCGCGCGAGCGCGCTCCTACAGGGGCCCGCCTGGGTCCTGTGTAGGAGCGAGCTTGCTCGCGATAGCCTACGAAGCGGTTAAGCGGCTACCTGGTCCAGACCAGGCTGGCAAACCGCCCGCTCTGCGCACCATCGCGCCGGTAGGAATACAGCCGGTCATCGGTGAGCGTATCGAAACCGCCACCACTCACCTCGGTAACACCCGCCGCAGCCAGGCGCCGACGGGCCAGGGTGTACAGGTCGCATAGCCAATGCCCAGGCCGCGTTGCTTGGAACGCCTCGGTAGCACCCGGATCCTGGGACACGAAGGCTTCGCGGACTTCCTCGCCCACTTCGTACGACCCACCACCGATCGCAGGCCCCATCCAGGCCCGGATACCTTCGGCACCCATCGCCTTCACCGTGTTCTCCAGCACTCCGGCCGCCAGCCCCCGCCAACCCGCATGGGCGGCCCCGATGGTCTGGCCATCGACCGAAGCAAACAGCACCGGCAGGCAATCGGCCGTGAGGATGGCCAGCACCTGGCCCGGGCCCCGGGCCACCGCGGCATCAGCCACCGGCTCGTCCGCCCCGGCCGGGCCTTCGGCAACGTCGGTTCCATGGACCTGGCGGAGCCAGAGCGGCTCCGCCGGCAGGCCCAGGGCCGTGACGAGCGATGCCCGGTTGGCCAGCACGGCCGCCGCGTCATCCCCCGAGCGCAGGCCAAGGTTCAAACGGCCATAGGGGCCAGCCGAGACGCCCGGCCCCTGGCGAGTGGAGACCGCGGCCTCCACGCCATCGGGAGCGGCCCAATCGGGCCGGATCCAGGCGTCGGCCATGGCTCAGTCCTCGATCGGGTGGATGGCGGTATCGACCCGGAGCTGTTCGATCAGGGCTTCCTGATCGGCCGGGCGCGGCGAGGTGAACGAGAGCTCCTCACCGGTCACCGGGTGGATAAAGGCCAACTGCTCGGCGTGCAGGGCCTGGCGCTTGAACCCGCGCAGGGCGCCGATCAGCTCATCGCTGGCTCCGCGCGGCAGGCGCAGGCCGTTGCCGTAAAGCTGGTCGCCGACCAGCGGGTGGCCAATATGGGCCATATGCACGCGGATCTGATGGGTGCGGCCGGTCTCCAGGTTGCACTGCAGGACCGTATGGGCGCGGAAGCGCTCGCGGACCCGGTAGTGGGTAACCGCCCGCTTGCCGCCCTGCTCCTCATCGCGGATGCCCTGCTTCAGGCGATCGTGCTGGTGACGGCCCAGGGGCTCATCCACCGTACCGCCGGCCACCATGGTGCCCAGGACAATAGCCTCGTACTGGCGGTGCACATCGTGCTCGGAGAGCATTTTCACCAGCGCCGTCTGGGCCGCGATGGTCTTGGCGACCACCATCAGGCCCGAGGTGTCCTTGTCCAGGCGGTGGACAATGCCGGCGCGCGGGATCTCGGCCAGCGCCGGGAGCCGATGCAGCAAGGCATTGAGCATGGTCCCCGCCGGGTTACCGGCGCCGGGATGCACCACCAGGCCCACGGGCTTGTCGACCACCAGCAGGTCATCATCCTCGTAGACCACGTCCAGCGCGATGTCCTCGGGCTGGGCATCGCCGACTTCCGAGGCCAGCTCGGCCTCCAGGACCACGGCCTCGCCCCCGTGCAGGAGCTGGCGCGGTGCCGCGGGGGCCCCGTTCAGCAATACCTTGCCCTCCTTGATCCAAGCCGTAAGGCGGGATCGGGAGTAATCGGGGAACATCTCGGCCAAAGACTGGTCGAAACGCCGTCCTGCGGCCGTCAGCGGCACCGTGGCCTCGTGTCTTACCGTCGTCATACCGCTCCACCCGGCTGGAGGCCGGTTTCAGCTATCATGCCCATTCGCTCAAGCATCCGAACTCTCTCAATGCGTGCAACCAAGATCACCATTCTGCTCGTCCTCGCCTTGTCGATGAGCGCCTGCTCGATGTTCCGCAGCAAGAAGGAGACGATCGACACCATGCCGATCGACCGGCTCTATGCGAACGCACATGATTCGCTGGAGCATGCCGACTATGCGGCGGCCGAGAAGGCCTACCAGCGCCTCATCGCGCGCTTCCCTTCCGGCGATATCAACGAACAGTCGCAGATCGAACTGGCTTACGCGCAGTACAAAGACAACAAGCCGGATGACGCGTACTCGACGATTAACCGCTTCATCAAGACGTTTCCGACCCACAAGCATGCAGATTATGCCTATTACCTGCGTGGTCTGATCAATTTTGATCGCACCAGCGGTTTCCTGGAGCGTTATCTGCAGCGTGGCGACGATACGGGCGCCACCCGCCGCGACCAGGGTTTCAACCTGACCGCGTTCGACGATTTCAGCCAGCTGACCCGTCGTTACCCGAACAGCGCGTACGCCACGGATGCCCGCCAGCGCATGATTTACCTGCGTAACCAGCTGGCCCAGTTCGAAATTCACGTGGCTGAGTACTACCTGCGCACCAAGGCCTACATCGCCTCGGCCGATCGCGCCCAGTACGTGGTCGAGCACTACCAGCAGTCGCCGGAAACGGCCGATGCGCTGGCGATCCTCACCCGCAGCTACCTGGCGCTGGACCGCAAGCCGCTGGCCGACCAGACCCGCCAGGTACTGGCCCTGAACTACCCGGACCACCCGTACCTCACGGACCCGAACTGGCCGCACCACCCGTCGATCTGGCGCAAGGCCATCCCGTTCTCGGGACACCACTAAGAGAAAAGCCGGCGCAAGCCGGCTTTTTTCTGCCTGCCCCACGATTGATCGACCCATGCTGGGGTCCTATAGTTGGCGGGTGGAGCGCGGAAGCCGGTGTCCTGCGGGTAGCGCCCATGCCGCCAGTGCTGATCGCACTGGTTCCCACAACTGGGAATAACCAAGTGGCCCGGCATCATTTCGAAGGCCCCTCAGCGATGAGGGGCTTTTTTTCCAGGAGTGAAGCCAGTCGTACCTAGCGTTTTCCACGCCTCGTGAAAAGGGTGGAGAATCTGGTAGAAGCGCCTGGCCACACGCGCCGTTCGGATCGTTGGTCCTATTGTCGCCGTTGATTTGATCTAGCGATTGTCGCCCGCATCATAAATATCCAGCGCCAGCTCAATGCCACGCTGCCCCAGCGCCAGTAAAGAAGCGGGCGCGAGCGACATCCCATCGTTGCTGGTCGCCATGAACAGTCCGCAGAACAGATCTACCCGATACCGCTGCCCGATGCCTGCCCAGACATCGAGGTCAGCAGTGAGTTTGCCGAGGATTTCCTCAATCTGCCCGTTCAGGTCTTCGGGTTCACGCCGTTCTGCCTGCAAGCGCCATGAGCCCGTTCGGGCGATTCGCACTCGGCCCGTTGAGCGGCCGTGGATTTCCTCACCTTTGTACTCAGCTTGCGTGGGCTCGCATCCAAGCATCCGAGTGATCTCGACAGGGCGGAGCGCGTCGCCAAAGATCCGCAATGAAACCAGTGAATGTCCGATACACCCCATCTTTCACCCAATCTCAACGAAGGGAAGCATTAGCCCCAACTCCGATTTTTCCAAGCCACGTCAACCGACCAGCCAGCGTTTCGGGGCGGGTCTCCAGATAGACGGATGCCATGTCGATGCACAGGATCAAGGCTTGCATCGCGTCGACACCGCCGGCGTAACGTACTCGCTCATCTCCGTAGCCCTTCAACTGGAAGGGACAGTAAAAATTGACGTCATCAGAGAATGGCCGGGGTATGCCGATCAAAAGGCTGATCTCGCGACCGTCCAGCTCCAAGCTCCTCGACGCAATGACCTGACCGAGCTCAATAGGCTCTTCGCTATCCACAGACGCCCTCCAGCATTCTCGTAGACAGATACGAACACCGCCCGATGGTAGAGCTGAATGTCGCCGCCGTCTGTAGGCGAAGCCTGACCCGAGGAGCCAGCTACCTGTAGGAGCGCGCATGCGCGCTATGGGATGCGCGGCAAAGGCTATCGCGCGCAAGCGCGCTCCTACAGGGGGTTTAGCGCCAGCCGGAGGTGATCGGGTAGCGCCGTTCGCGGCCAAAGGCCTTGGTCGTCACGCGAGGCCCCGGCGCCGCCTGGCGGCGTTTGAACTCGTTGATGTAGACGAGGCGGATCACCCGGCGGACCGTGGCGTCGTCGTAGCCGGCCGCGATGATGTCTTCCGCGGAGGCCTCGCCCTCGATGAAATGCTGGAGGATCGCGTCCAGCTCATCGTACGGCGGCAGCGAATCCTGGTCGGTCTGGTCGTGGCGCAACTCGGCCGAGGGCGGGCGCTCGATCACGGCGTCGGGAATACCTCCATCGATCGCCGCGCGGTAGCGCGACAGGTTATACACCACCGTCTTGTAGACATCCTTCAGCGGCGCGTAGGCACCACACATGTCGCCGTACAACGTGGCATAGCCCACCGCCATCTCGCTCTTGTTCCCCGTGGAAAGCAGCAGGCGGCCGGTCTTGTTCGACATGGCCATCAGCAGCACGCCGCGCGAGCGCGATTGCAGGTTCTCTTCGGTGATATCCGGCTTGCGGCCTTCAAACACAGGGGCGAGCGCGCCGGTGAACGCCTCGTAGATACCTTCGATCGGCAGCACATGGTATTCGACGCCGAGATGCTCGGCCTGTGCCTTCGCTTCACGCAGGGAAAGATCCGACGTGTACTTGGTCGGCATCATCACCGCCGTGACCTTGTCCTTGCCCAGCGCATCGACCGCCATCACCAAGGTGAGCGCCGAATCGATGCCACCGGAAAGGCCCAACAGCACGCCATCGAAGTGGTTCTTGCCGACGTAATCACGGATACCGCGGACGATACCGTCGTACATCACGGCCTCGGCGCTGCGGGTATCCGGTGCAGGCCAGTCCAGCGCCTTCAGCTGCTTCGTGGCACTGTCGTATTCCACGCCCAGCAACAGGTCTTCGAAGAACGGCGCCCGGGCGGCGATGCTGCCATCCGGCTGGACCAGCAGCGAGTGGCCGTCGAACAGCAGGTCATCCTGGCCACCGACGAGGTTCACGTAGGCGATGGCGACACCGTTCTCCGTCGCGCGCTGCTGCAGCAGCGCTTCGCGCGTGGCGGCCTGGCGCTGGTCGTAGGGCGAGGCGTTGATCACCAGGATCAGCTCCGCGCCGGCATCCGCGGCATGCGCCGCCGGTTCGGCTTCCCAGATGTCCTCGCACACCAGCATGCCGACGCGGACGCCTTCGATGTTGAAGACGTGGGTCTGCTCGCCGGCGCGGAAGTAGCGCTTCTCGTCGAACACCGTGTAATTCGGTAGCGCCTGCTTATGGTAGGTCCACTCGACCTTGCCATCGCGAATCAGCGAGGCGGCGTTATAGACCTCGCCCTGGCTGTCCGGGTAGCCCACGATCGCGGCGATGCCCTTCAGGTCCGGCGCCAGGGCTTCGAGTTCGCGGCCACAGGCTTCCAGGAAGCTCGGCCGCTGGAGCAGGTCTTCCGGCGGGTAACCGGAGAGGGTCAGCTCCGGGAAGGCGATGAGCTTGGCGCCGAGGCGGTCACGCGCTTCAGCGGCAAGGGCCCGTACCCGGCGCGCGTTGTCGGCGGTCGCGCCAACAGGGAAATCGTGCTGGGCCAGGGCGAAGCGAAAGGTGGACATGGGGGATCCGTGGAATCGCGGGGACCCCCCATGATACCGCGCCCGGCCCCGGGCCCTGTAAGCCCCGTGAGACGCCCCCCGGCCTTTGTAGGAGCGCGCTTGCGCGCGATGGGGGCTTGCCTCGTCGCCACTACGTAGGCTCATCGCGCGCAAGCGCGCTCCTACAGGATGGGGACGTCGTAGATGACGGGCGGAGCGGCGGCTGGGAGGGAGAAATGCCACCACTCCTGCGGATAGTTGACGAACCCTTCGGCGGCCATGGCTTTCAGCAGGCGCTCGCGGTTGGCCTTCTGCGTGGCGGTGATTCGCGGGTTGGCGGTATGTGCGAGCGGATCGAAGAAGTCGAAGTCCGTACCCATGTCGAGTGGCTCGCACTTGCCTGCCGCGCAATGCATCAGCGTGAGATCGACCGTGGCGCCGCGGCTATGCCCGGACACGGGAGCGATGTATTCGCCGAGCAGTTTGTCCTTGCCCAGGTTCGGGTAGTGCGTGGGCTTGGTGGAGGTATCCGACAGGTCGCCCGCCCAGCGAACGAACGCGGTGACGGCCCGCGCGGGGCGATAGCAATCCCACACGCGCAGCGCGTATCCCTGGCTGCGCAACGACGCCTCGACCCGGGCGAGCGCCTCGGCCGCCCCGGTGCGCAGGAAGCACTTCGGTGCACGGTAACCCTCGACAACCGCGCCCGTGAAGTTGTCCGTGCCGGCGTACTTCATGTCCTCAGCCAGCTTCGGCGACAGGGTGCGTACGTCCACCATCCCCCCTTCGGTCATCGTGCGCGCGGGCGACAGCGCGGGCGGCTGCTCTGCCGCCACGGCCTCAAGGGCAAGCGCGGACGCGAGTAAAAGCGAGGTCTTCAAAATCATTGCTGAAGTCGGCATCGGGATCGACCTTTGAAAGACGCAGCTGGTCCGGTGCGGCGAGGTCGAGCCAGGGCTCTGCATCCATCCGCGTGCCATCCCACTGTACGAGGTATCGCGTGCCGACGCGCTTCAGCGTGCCTTTCATCGCCGGCGAACGCGTGGCCTCGAAACGGACACCGCCCTTGCCGGGGCAGACGCTCACTTCTCCGAACCACGGGTCATTCCAGACGCCAAGGAAGGCCTTCGCCTCCTTCGCCGAGGTGGCCACGCGGGCCGAGGTATCCGGCACACGCGCCGCGGCAGGTGCGGCCGAGGCGGCGGCCGCGATCCGGTCCGCGTACTCGCCGACCGTGTGCGCTTCCGACGGCGCCGTAAACCGCTTCAGCAACGCTTCGGCGAGCGTATCGCGTGCGTCCTCGCTGCCGCCGTTGATGAGTATGACGAAGCCACTCCGCCGCTCAGGCAGCAGGCTCACGGTGGAGTAGTAGCCCGATAGCGTGCCGGTATGTGACACGCTCCATTGCCCATCCACATCGGCGAGGCGCCAGCCGTAACCGTAGCCATAGAGGTGCGTGTCATTCCACGCACTGCGGCGATCACCCACCGGCATGGGGTTCTGGATCGTCCATAACGGAGCACGCGCCTTCGCATCCAGCCAGGCGTACTGCGCCTCGTCTGGCGCGAGCCAGTTATCCGCCCAGCGCAGCATGTCGTCGAGATCGCAACGGATACCACCTGCCGCCGCTGAGGTGATATCGAGGACTTCGCAGCTGTGCAGGCCCAGCGGATCGAACACCTCGCGGTGCATGAGCACATCGTAAGGCGCGCCGCCAGCGGCGGCAGCGACTTCGCCCGCCACCACGTACATCAGGTTGTCGTAGGCATACGTCGAGCGAAAGCTGTGCGCGGGCTGCAGATAAGCCAGCCCGTGCAGGATGTCCTTCCGTGTAAAAGTGTTGGGCTCGGGCCAGAGCATCAGGTCACCGGCGCCCTCGCGCAGGCCCGTGTCGTGGATCAGCAGGTCACGTACCTGCATCTGTGCGGTCACCCAGGGATCGTGCATCCTGAAGTCCGGCAGGTACTTCGTGACCGGGTCATCCCAACGCAGCTTGCCCTGTGCGACGAGCCGGGCCAGGAGCGCAGTCGTCATCGCCTTGCTGTTCGAGGCGATCTTGAAGCGCGTGTTCACATCGACCTTGTGCCCTTTTGCATCGAGCACGTCCCCGGCGGTACGCGTATAGGCCACCCTACCCTCGTCGATGACACCCACGGCCATGCCGGTCACCTTGTAGCGGGCCATGGCCTCGTCCACGAGCTGGTCGTACGAGGCGACCGCAGGTTTCGCCGTCGCCGCCTTCTCGTCATCCGCCCATACGCGCAACAGGTTGCCGCCCCACAGCTTGCCGATATCCGCGTCCGAGAACCCGCGAGCCTTCAGCGCGGCGGTGACGTTACGCGTCTCCGAGGCGTCCATCCAGCCGGTGATCTCCCCACCGCCATCGAAGTCCGAGGCAATACCGACGTGGTCGATACCCGCGACCTGGACCATGTGCTGGATGTGGTTGAGGAAATCATCCAGCGTCGCCAGCGGGTGCTCGCGCTGGATCTGCGCCATGCCCTGGGCGTAGGCGGGCAGGTAATCGTGCTTCTCGCTGTCGTATGCCTTGTCGCCCGCTTCCTTCGCCACGCGTTGCTGCAAGGCTTTCTCCGCCGCCTCGCGCGCGGGATCGATCTTCAGGAACTCCTTATAAGCCACCGCCTGGACGACGCCGCCCTTCGCCGCGATCGCGCGCAGCAGGTCATCCGACAGGTTGCGCGGGTGGTTGGTGAGCGCGCGCGCGGACGAATGCGAGGCGATGATCGGGGCCTTCGACAGCGCCAGCACATCGCGCACGCACGCATCCGAGGCGTGCGAGACATCCACCATCATGCCCAGCGCATTCGCGCGGGCCGCCACCTGCCGGCCGAACGCGCTGATGCCGAGGTTACGGTCGGGCTTGTCGCCCAGGTCCTTGTCGGGCAGCGAGCTTCCGCAAAGGTCGTTGTTGCCTACGTGGGCGAGTCCCACGTAACGGGCACCACGCGCATAGGCCGTATCCAGCCGGCGAAGGTCGTGGCCCAGCGAATAGCTGTTCTCAATACCGATCATCGCCGACAGCACGCCGGCGGCCTTGTTCGCACGCACATCCTCCGGCGTGCGGGCAGCACGGATCTGCCCGGGATACTGTTTCAGCATCCGGTCGATCGCATCGTACTTGCGCGTCGCTTGGGCCACCGCCTTCGCATAACCCGCATCGGTAAGCGGCCCCTGCGCCACGTAGATGACAAAGAAGGCGGCATCCAGTCCGCCCCGGCGCATCTTCGGCAGGTCGACCTTGAGCGGGCCATCCCTGCCGGCGTCGAACTTCGGATCGGCCATGTAGGACAGAGGGATGTCCACGTGGGTGTCGATCGTGAGGGGGTGGTCCTGGGCGTGAAGGCTCGATGCTGCGAGGGCGAGAAGAAGAAAGCGTTTCACCAGTCACTCCCTTTACAGATCTATCGGTCCCTGTAGGAGCGCGCTTGCGCGCGATGGGTGCTTGCCGCAAGACCATCGCGTGCAAGCACGCTCCTACAGGGCAGCCATGTTTCATCAGAAGTCGATGGACACCGTGAGCTGGCCGAAGCGCGGCGACTGGAAGCGTTGGGGCTGAAGGTAGGTCGGGTTGAGGCCACCCACGCTGGTCTGCAGATCCTGGTCCACGCCCAGCGTGCGCTGCTGGTTGAGCACGTTGTACACCGCGAACTTCACGCGCAGGTTGTTCTTCTCATCAATCGGCAGCAGGTAGGTGATGCTGGCGTTGAGGTTGAAGGTCCACGGCGTGCGGTGCTCGCCGCGCGGTGACCGCTCGTACACACGGTTCTCCGACACCGGATCAGCGCAGTTGGACACGCAGATGAAGTAGCTGTGGTACACGGTAGCGTCATACGGGTTACCAACGCCATAGCCGGTGATCGGGCTGCCCGACAGGGCGGTGACATCCGCACCCACCTGCCACTGCTTGCTGATCGCATAGGTGCCGCGCAGCTTGAACTGATGGCGGTGATCATTCGGCAGGTAGCCACCGTTGAGGTTCACCCACGGGTCGTCGAAGTTCTCGGTGCGGCCGGTGTCGTCGAAGTTCGTATCCGAGTTCACCGGACCTTCGGCGTTGCCGCGGCTCCACGAGAGCACGTAGGACGCATTGAACATCCACTTCTCGTCCCACGCGCGATCCAGCTGGAACTCCAGCGAGCCAAAGGTGCGACGGGGCTTCTTCCAGCCACGCTGGCCGAGGTAGTTGCCGTCGGCGTCGTACATGGCCCAGCCTTCCTTCGACGTATCGATCGTGACGTAGCCGTCCGGGATGCCGTCGCAGTTGGTGTCGCCGTACACCGTGGTCTTGCGACCGGGGTTGCCCATCACATAACCGATGTAGCCATCGCCACCGCATTGAGGCGTCGCGCTGATCTCCATGTCGTCGATCGCGTTGTGCAGCTTGCGGTACGTGCCGCTCACGCCCCACGACCACTTCTCGTCCAGCGCCTGCTGGAAGCCCAGGATGGCCTCGTCCTGGTAGACCGAGTCCATGTGCTTGTCGACTTCGGCACGCAGGTCGCCCACGGTGCCATTGCCCTGCGAGTCATCCACCGGACCGATCTGCGGCCCCAGGATGGGCACGGCGTACTGGCCGCCGTTGCGATCCAGGATCTGGTAGCCGTCGAAGCCGTAGTACGTGCGCTGATCGAGCAGGCCGCCCGCCTGTTTGATGTTGATCACGTTCGCGACCGGCAGATAGTAGCGGCCCAGGTTGCCGAAGATCTTGGTCGTGCCATCGCCCTTCATATCCCACGAGAAGCCCAGGCGCGGCGCGATCATGTTGTCCATCTTGATGTAGCTCTTGCCTTCGCCGGTCTTGTTGTCGAAGGCATCGCGGCGCACGCCGAGGTTGAGCAGGAAATCGGGCGTGATGTTCCAGTTATCTTCAACGTAGTACGCGTTGTTGTCCGTCTCGAAGGTGCCGTCGATCTCGTAGCGGCGGGCGCGCACATAGGCCGTGTAACCCGGGGGCACGACGCCGCCGTTCTCGATGGTGGCACCCGGGGTCGTGTTGTAGATGTTGTAGTAGTAAGCACCCGGTCCCGGGTAACGGCGTGAGTACTGCGAGGTATCCACCTCGTGGTCATAACCGAAGCGCACCACGTGATCGCCCAGGGTCCACTCGAAATCGGCGCGACCCTGCTTGCGGGTGTCGTTGCGCTTTTCTACGGCGGTGCTGGTGCTGCAACCGAGCGGCACGCCCGGCGAAGGCACCGCGTTCACGCGGGCCACCGGGTTGCACTCCTCGTCCGACAGGCCACGGGTAAAGTCTTCGCGGTTGTTCTTGCCGTACATCAGCTTCATCGAGAGGTTGTCGACGAGGTAGCTGGTGAAGGTGCCGTTCCAGTTCTTGCCGCCGGTGTCGCTGTAGATCTCGTCCTGCTTCACGCCCTTGGCCTGGGTGGGGTAATCGTATTCATAGACCGAGCCGACGTTCTTGTTCTTGTCCGAGAAGGCCATGAACTCGAGCAGGTTCTTGTCGTTGATGTGCCAGTCGACCTTCGCGCCCCAGAAGCCCGAGTCGGTATCGTTCTGGGTGAGCACGGTGCCATCGTTGTTCGTGTTCTGCGGGGTGTAACCGCGCGCCTCGTACATTGCGAAGAAGAACAGCTTATCCTTCACGATGGGGCCGGACGCATACACGTTCATCTTGGTGCGGGTGTAATGGTCCTCAGACGATGTGATATAGCGCTCGCCATCCCAGTAGCGGTTCTTTGTCTGCGCCTGCCAGTCGCTGGCCTCGAAGGTCATCTCCGCGCCCGCCTTGAACTCGTTCGTACCCGATCGCGTCACCGCGTTCACCACGCCGCCCGTCGTGCGGCCGAACTCCACCGAGTAGCCGCCGGTCTTGACCTGGAATTCCTGGTAGAAGGCGAACGGTGCTTCCGAGAATCCATTGCGATTGTAGAAGTCGGTGACGTTGAGGCCGTTCACGTAGAACGAGTTCTCGGCGACCGAGGAACCGCCGAAGGAGATACCGCCAAAACCGGCGTTGCCCTTATTGACGCCAGGGGCAAGCAACGCCACTGACTGTACGTTCTGGTCCACTGGCAGGCGGCGGATTTCTTCACGGCTCACGTTGGTCGCCGTTTCCGTCGAACTCACGTCCACCGCGGAGATCACCACCGGAGCGCTCACCTGCACGCCTTCCAGGTCGGTCGTGGCTTTTTGCCGCTCGACCAGGTTCACCGTGGTGGCGTTACCCAGGCTGACATTCACTTCAGCGGTCTGGCCGACGGCGGCGCCATCCAGCGAACTGTCGAGCCGGTAGTGACCTACCGGGAGAAACGGGAAACGGTAGCTGCCGTCGCGATCCGCGGTCACCGTACGGGTCAGGCCCGTGGATGGATCGCGGACGGTTACCGTCGCACCCGGTTTCGTGCGGCCGACGATCGAACCATCGGTATTCGCGGCCTTTGCACCGGATGCCGCGAGCAAGCCAACACCTATCGCAAGGCACAAGGCGCCATGGCGCAGCACGCGCCGGTTCGTCTTGGTATCCCCCATCTCCCCACTCCCATAAGATGATGTTTCGGGTTGTCGAACAGGCTACCGGTGTGCCGTGGCGTCCCCTCGCGACGCGTCGACCCGGTGCCAGTTGAAGTCGTAGTCCCACTGATCGAAGTACAGGTTGCCGCCCTTCCACTCCACCTCGCCGCGCTGCGAATCCACCGTTTCCGAACGGGGGAATGTCTTCGCGGGAACGAAGGGTTGCGAGAAGTCATCGTTGAAGGCGACGCGATACGCGTCGAGTCCACCGAGATAGAAGTACTCGAGCTTCGCATCGCCGTTCAATCGGCCGAAGGTCACGTCCACCGGCACCCAGCCGTAGGGCGCGAGGTACACCTGGCCCCAGTCGTGGATGTTGTTGTACGTGCCGTCGGAGAACATCCAGCCGGACTGCCAGCGCGCCGGGATGCCATTCATGCGCAGCAAGGTCAGGAGCAAGAGGGTCTGCTCACCGCAATCGCCGTGGCCCGCGTGCAGCGTGTAATCACTGATGTTGGAGAGAGTGGAGTACTCGCGCGCGCCGGCCCACGGAATGGTATCGACGGCGGCGAATAGTTTCTGCGCAATGCGGTAGGGATTCGTCTCGTTCCCGACCACCTTCTTCGAGTACGCCCGCATCGCCTCGGTGAAGACGATGTGCGGCGCGCGCTCTTCGACGAACGGCTTCAGCGCCGGCGTGATCGGCGCGCGAACCACCTTCGACGGATCGATGTTGAAATCGCGGCCATAGAGCGTGGCCTGCCAGGTCACGGAGAAGACCGTGGGTTGGCCGGCCACGGCTTTCTGTTCGAGGTACACCGTGCGCTGGAGAGCGTCGCTCGGCCTGGTCGCGAACGCCTCGGGCGCATGCGCAACGAGCTGCACGTTCTCCTGCTGGCCCGTGATCTCGCGCGGGAACGGCAGCCACGCGCGCAGCGTTTCACCGGCAGGTACCGCGTCGGCACGAACGGTTAGCGTCTGCGTCACTTCCTCACGCATGGGCAACACGCTGCTGCTATCCGTCTGTTCGGCCGCCGCACGAATGGCGCGGTGATGATCGTTCAAGACTTCGTTGGGGCCATCATTGAACGGCGTTTGCTTCTGGCGCCGCGCGCGGGCCTCGGCACTCAGGCGGAACAGGTTCGCGGGGGCGCGGTTGAAGTAAAGCGTCTGGCCATCGATCACCTGCTTCTCCAGCAGCCCGGCCGCATCCCACGTCGCGAATTCGGCGTCCGTGAGGTCGGGGATCTGCTTGCGCAGCCTGGCTTTGGCGGCGGCGGTGTCGAGTTTGAA
This sequence comes from Luteibacter sp. 621, assembly GCF_050435445.1. Taxonomy (NCBI): domain Bacteria; kingdom Pseudomonadati; phylum Pseudomonadota; class Gammaproteobacteria; order Lysobacterales; family Rhodanobacteraceae; genus Luteibacter; species Luteibacter sp. 621. The sequence continues at coordinate 71,562 of NZ_JBNDKI010000011.1, forward strand.
ATCGAGATGAATGCGGCGCATGCGTTCGCGCTGGAAGAGCAGCGTTTGCTGTTGCGCGAGTGTGAGGTTGGGTGTGGCGAGTGCCTTGGTGATCGTAGCTTCGGCGGCTTTGAAGTGGCCGGTGTCGATCTGTTGGCTGGCGGTGGCGGCCGCTGTTCCGGGGTCCGGGGACTGGGGCAAGCTGCCATCGCGCGCAAGCGCGCTCCTACAGGGGGCGGGCGTTCCGTTGGCCGGGGCGGGCGTTCCGTTGGTGGGGGCGGGCGTTCCTTGGGCGGGCGCCGGATCGGCGCAGAGCGGCTCGTGTAGGAGCGCGCTTGCGCGCGATGCGCCGGGCGCCAGCACAAGGCATGCGGCCAAGGCGTGACAGGCAATCGAATGTCGAAGAGCCGCTTGCACCGTTCGGTATCCCCGTTGCACCGTGGTGGGTGGGTCGTGCGTCAGGGCTGTGTAACATGCTTGCAAACGCCGGTCAATAATTTATGCTTCGCCATAGCTCGTCAGGAATAGATAATTCCGAGACGCCGTGCGGCACCACCCTGGGAGGGGACGCGTGATCCAGTCGGTTTGGCCTTACCTGGCCGTGATGCTCCTTGCCGCCGGCTTCTGGCCGGCGATCGAAAGGCGTTTCGGCTGGAAGGTGTTCGAAGTCCTTCCACCCATCGTGCTTACCTACCTCACGGTCACCGCGCTCTCGGTCGCCGGCCTGTGGACGGCCTCGCCCGAGATCCACGATGCGCAGGAGATGCTGGTGAAGCGCATGGTGCCGGCCCTGCTCTTCCTGCTCATGATCAACTGCGACCTGCGCGCCATCCTGGCGCTGGGCCCACGGGTACTTGGCGTGTTCGCCTGCACCTCGATCAGCCTGTTCGCCGCGTTTGTCCTGGCCTTCCTCATGTTCCGCCACTGGATGCCGGGCAATGGCTGGATGCCGCTGGCCTCGCTCTCCGGCAGCTGGGTCGGTGGCACCGCCAACATGATCGCGGTGAAGCAAGCCATCGGCATGTCCGATACGTCTCTGGCCACCACGTTGCTCACCGATGCGCTTTGCTACTCCATGTGGGTGGTGGTGCTGTTCGCGGTGGCCCGGCTTGCCCCAGCCTTTAACCGCTGGACGAAGGCGCGATCCAGCGCCGACATGGCCGTGGCGGAAACCGCCGTGCGCGCCCCTGCCACCGTCGATAGCGTGCTGCTGTGGCTGGGCCTCGCCCTGGCCGTGGCAGCGATCGCCACCGTGTTGGGCAACCACCTGCCGGTGGGCAGCATGGTCTCCTCGACCACCTGGACCATCCTCATCGCCACCTTCGCTGGCCTGTTCGCCGCGCATACGCCCCTGGCCCGGTTACCCGGCGCGCAGGCCGTTTCCAGCGCCATACTGATCTCGGTGGTGGCAGTGCTCGCCTCGCAGAGCAGCTTCGCCGGCATCGCCGCCGCGCCGCTCTACCTGCTGTGCGGCGTCACCGTGATCGCCTTGCACGCCGTGTTCCTCTGCGGCTTCGCCCGCCTGTTCCACTTCGATCTGTACCTGTGCGGCATTTCCTCGCTGGCGCACATCGGTGGCGTGGCCGCGACCCCTGTGCTGGCGGCCACCTATTCGCGCTCGCTGGTGCCGGTGGGCATCCTGCTCGCGCTCCTCGGTTATATCCTCGGTACGGGCTTCGGCCTGGTCGTCGCATCCGTCCTTTCCGCGCTGGCCACCTGACATGGACCTTGGCATGACTACCCTTCGCCATACCCTGCTTGCCGCCATGCTCGCCGTGGCAGTGGCCGGCAGCGCGCTGGCCCGCGCCGCCGACGTCCCCACCGCGCCCCCATCGGGCGTCCTGGGTGTCACGGATGCCCAACTGGATCCCTCGTTCTGGGTGGCACGCCTGCCCGATGCCGACAAGGTCGTGCTGGATACGCGGTCCATCGCCGCTATCAACGACAAGATCATGCGGCTGGACCCGTCCATGCATGACATCCGCCACCTGGGCGCGACGCTACCGCGTGACCAGGTAAAGGGCTGGATCACGAAGCTCACCCGCAAGCCCTCAAAGGCCTTCTACGACGTGGAAGGCAAGGACGTACCCGCCACCACCGTCGACGCGATCATGGCCAACGCGGCCATCGATGCCATTCCCGCTAACGTGACCCCGCGTTACGGCATGGCCGTGCGCCGCAGCGCCTTGCGTGGTTACCCGAGTGACCTGCGCGTCTTCAGCCACGCGGGCGATACCGATATCGACCGGTTCCAGGAAAGCACGCTGTTCCCCGGCGATCCGCTAGTGGTGGTGCAGATGAGCCACGATGGCCAGTGGGCCTTCGTGGTGAGCACGCGTTATGCCGCATGGATGCGCGCGGCGGATATCGCCTACGGTGAGGCGCAGGCGATCTTCGCCCATGTGGATGCCACGCCTTACCGCGTGATCACGGGCGCCAAGCCACAGACGGTGTATACGCCAGAAGTCCCCGTGCTATCCGAACTGCAGCTGGATATGGGAACGCGCGTACCACTGGATACAACGCTGCCGCCGGATCAACCGGTGAATGGGCAGACCGCGTATACATCGTGGGTGCTCAGCCTGCCGTTGCGTGGCAACGACGGCTCGCTGTCGTTCCACCCCGCCCTGCTCCCGCGCAACCAGGATTCCACCGCCGATTACCTGCCGCTCACCCGCGCGAACCTGATCCGCCAGGCGTTCAAGTTCCTCGGTGAGCGCTACGGCTGGGGCCATGCCTATAACGGCCGCGACTGCAGCGGCTTCGTCTCCGATGTGTACCGCAGCGTGGGCGTGCAGATGCCGCGTAACACCGGCGACCAGGCGAAAAGCCCGGGCCTCGACCACACCCTGTATTCCGACAAGGACAGCCACGACGCCCGCGTGAAGGCCGCCATGGCACTGCAGCCGGGCGACCTGGTCTACATCCCGGGCCACGTGATGATGGTGATCGGCAACCTCGATGGCCAGCCGTACGTGATCCACGATGTGGGTGGCATGAGCTACCGCCAGGCCGATGGCAGCATGCGCCGGGTGAAGCTCAACGCCGTGTCCGTGACACCGCTGCTGCCCATGATGTTCAACGACACCCAGACCTTCGTCGATCGCATGACCAGCATCGTGCGCATCCGCTAAACGCCGAACGACAGGATTTTATGAAGATCACGGACATTCGCTTCGGCATGCTGCGCGTGCCACTGAAAACCGCATTCAAGACCGCGCTGCGCACGGTGGAGAACGTGGAAGACATCGTCGTGATGGTCCACACGGATGATGGCCATATCGGCTATGGCGAAGCGCCGGCCACGGCGGTTATCACCGGTGACACCCACGGCTCCATCATCGATGCCATCCGCCACTACATCGCCCCGCGCCTGATCGGCGAAGAGATCGCCGACCTCAACCGGATCACCCGGCTGATCCAGACCTCGATGGAGCGCAACAGCAGCGCCAAGGCGGCCGTGGAGATCGCGGTTCACGACCTGTGGGGCCAGCTCTACAACGCACCGCTATACAAGCTGCTCGGCGGTGGCGATCCGGTGATCACCACCGATATCACCATCAGCGTCGATTACATCGACAAGATGGTCGCCGATTCGGTCTCAGCGGTGGAGCGTGGCTTCGAATCGCTGAAGATCAAGGTGGGCAAGGATATCGGCGTGGATATCGAGCGCGTCCGCGCCATCCATGCCGCCGTGGAAAACCGCGCGTTGCTCCGGCTCGATGCGAACCAGGGCTGGACGGCGAAGGAAGCCGTTTACGCCCTGCATGCACTCGAAGATGCAGGCGTGCGCCTGGAGCTGGTCGAACAGCCGGTGAAGGCGCGCGACCTGGAAGGCATGCGCTACGTGACCGAACGCGTGCACACCCCGGTCATGGCCGATGAAAGCGTGTTCGGGCCCATGGAGGTCATGGAACTGATCCGCATGCGCGCCGCGGACATCATCAACATCAAGCTGATGAAGACCGGCGGTATCTCCAACGCCATCAAGATCGCCGACATCGCCGGCCTCTACGGCATCGAGTGCATGATCGGCTGCATGCTGGAATCCAGTATCAGCGTGGCCGCCGCCGTCCATGTCGCCGTGGCCAAATCCGATGTGATCACCAAGGTGGATCTCGACGGCCCGTCGCTGTGCGCCTACGATCCGGTCGATGGCGGGGTCACGTTCAACGAATCGGAAATCTCGATCACGGACGCACCTGGCCTTGGCATCCGCGAGATCCGCGGCCTGGAAGCGCTCTAAAGGAAATCCGCTGGCATGTCGCCCCTGGTGAAAATCCGCTCCGAACGCGACCGCATGAGCGCGGTGGAGCGGCGCATCGCCGATTTCATCCTGGAAAACGCGCAGCTGCTGCGCGATTACTCCTCGCAACAGCTTGCGAACGCGCTGGGTATCAGCCAGTCGAGCGTGGTGAAGTTCACCCAGAAGCTGGGTTTTCGCGGCTACCCGGACCTGAAGTACTCGGTCGGCGAATCGATCGGCCGCAGTGACGACGATGAGGCACCCGTGGCAGCGCGCGCCGGCGACGCGGTGGGCGCCGAGCTGTGGGACCGCAAAACGCAGGCCGAGGAAGCCACCCACGCGATCAACACCCCGGAAACCATGGCGGCTGTCGTCGCGGCGATCGCCGGGGCGGGCAAGCTGTTCCTGATCGGCCTGGGCGAAGACGACCTGCAGGTGCGCGCGTTTGCCATGCGCCTGTCACTGCTGGGGATCACCGCCATCCGCCACGCCGATGTCGGCCGCATGGCCGCGCAGGTGGGCGTGGCCGCGCCGGGCGATGTGCTCGTGGTGTTCTCCGAGCATGGCCGCCACCCGGCGCTGGCCAAGCTGGCCCGTTTCGTTCGCGAGCGCCGCGGCAAGGTCATCACGCTGACCCGCCACACCGCCAACCCGCTGCGCGCCATGGCCGATCTTTCGCTGGTCGTGGCGGCCCACGACGATGCCTCGTACGTGCAGGCACTCATCTACCAGACCACCGTGCAGCATCTGGTGGATACCGTGTTCATCCACCTGTGCGAAGGCGACGATGACCGCCACCTGCGCCTGGTGGAAAACCTCGACCGTACCCAGCAGCTGCTGGAACCCTAGCCCCACGGAGCCACCCATGGCCTTCCTGCCCCGGCTCGCCGGCCTGCTCGCCTTCTCGCTCACGTTACCCGCCAGCGCGTTCGAGGCGCCCGCCTCCTGGTCCGTCTCGCGGCAGATGGTCGTGGTCACCACCGGTGGCTGGAACGATATCCAGGGCACGCTGCGCACGTACACGCGCGACGGCGGCAAGTGGAAGCAGGTGGGCGATGCCTCGCCCGTCGTCATCGGCAAGACCGGCAGCGCGTGGGGCGTGGGCCTCTCGCCGCCGCAGACGGATGGCCCGCAGAAACGCGAAGGCGACGGCCGCAGCCCTGCCGGCATCTTCCGCATCGGTACCGCCTTCGGCTATGCCGAAACCAACCCCACCGCCCTGCCCTACAAGGGCCTCACGGCATCCGATTATTGCGTGGACGTGGATGGCTCGCCCTACTACAACCAGCTCGTCGACGAGAAGAAGGTCGGCGAGAAGGCCGTGGCCGGTGCCACCGAGGCCATGCGCCGTGACATTCATTTCCAGGGCGACCACGCCTACCGCATTGGGTTCGTCATCGAGCACAACCCCGATGGGAAGAAAGCTGCGGGCAGCTGCATCTTCGCGCACCTGTGGAAAACGCCGACCTCCGGCACGGCCGGTTGTACCGCCATGGCCGACACCACCATGGAACGTCTGCTCGCCTGGCTGGACCCCTCGAAGAAGCCTGTGTTCGTGCTGCTGCCGAAAACCGAATACGCACGCCTGCGTGACGCCTGGAACCTGCCCGCCCTATGAGCTCGTACGATGTCATCGTGATCGGCGCGGGGATCGCCGGCGCATCGGTCGCGTGGTTCCTCGCACCCCACGCGCGCGTGCTGGTGCTCGAGCGCGAAGTGTTCGCCGGCATGCACACCACCGGCCGCTCCGCGGCGCACTTCAGCGAAACCTACGGCTCGGCCCAGGTACGTGCATTGTCGCGGGCAACGCGGCCATTTCTTGAAAGCCCACCCGCAGGCTTCTCACACCACCCGATCCTCCATACCCGCGGCTCGCTCGTTGTGGCGCGCGCCGATCAGGAGGATCAGCTGCGCGCTGATTACGAACTCATGTGCGCCGGTACACCCAGCCTCACGTGGTTCGATGGCGATGCGGTACACGACGCCGTGCCCGTACTCCGGCGCAAAGCGGCGCATGCGGCCATCTGGGAACCCGAAGCAGCCGATATCGATGTGAACGAGCTGCACCAGGCTTTTCTACGCGGCGCGAAGACGCGCGGCGCCAGCGTCCAACTCGATACCGACGTGCGCACTCTCACCCGCGAAGGCGGCGGCTGGTGCGTCAACGGCAGCCTTCAGGCAGCGATCGTCGTAAACGCCGCCGGTGCATGGGCGGATGTCATCGCCAGCCTCGCTGGCGTGGCACCCATCGGCCTCGAGCCGCGCCGCCGCTCGGCCTTCCTGTTCGAGCCGCCGGAAGGTATCGCGACCCAGGACTGGCCGTTCGTCGTCGACCTCGACGAGTCGTACTACTTCAAACCCGATGCCGGCCTGCTCCTCGGGTCCGCCGCCAACGCCGATCCCACGCATCCGCACGACGTGCAGCCCGAGGCCTACGACATCGCCCTGGGCATCCACCAGATCGAAGAAGCCACCACCATGAGCATCCGCCGCCCGACGCGCACCTGGGCCGGCCTGCGCAGCTTCGTGCCCGATGGCGACCTGGTCGGCGGCTTTGCCGCGGATGCACCCGGCTTCTTCTGGCTAGCCGCCCAGGGCGGCTACGGCATCCAGACCAGCGCGGCCATGGCGGAAGCCTGTGCGTCGATCATCCTTGGCCATGCGATGCCTGCGCATCTGACGGATGCAGGCATCAACGCGGCCATGCTCGCACCGCGCTGACCACGAAGTAACCAGCACAACGCAAGTCGTTGTCGCAGCATATGAGATGCGGGTTATCCACACTGTTATGCAGTTGATACCCACACGCCCTGTGGATATCGACGCACTTGCGCACTTCCATCTGGGCAGAGATTGACCAGTGCAATGCAAGTGGTTGTTGAGGAAGGCCGGTTGCGAGTTATGCACATGCTTATGCAGGGCGTATCCACATTCGCTGTGGATATCGCGAGGCTTGGATCGCGCGCAAGCGCGCTCCTACAGGGGTCGTCTCACTTGGCAGTGGTTCTTCTGTAGGGGCGTGCTTGCACGCGATAGCCCGACGCGCCGTGGTCACGCAATGACCACGATGACGCAAGTGTTTGTCGCAGCTTATGAGACGCGACTTATCCACACTGTTATGCAGGCGATACCCACATTCCCTGTGGATATCGGACGAGTTATGCACGCCGCGCAGTGCTCACGGAATAACCAGCACAACGCAAGTGGTTGTCGCTCAAGCCCGCTTGCGACTTATACACATGCTTATGCAGTGCGTATCCACACACGCTGTGGATGAATGCGTTCGCGTGGCGAAGAAATGAGCAGCACAACGCAAGTCGTTGTCATCCAAGCCTGCTTGCGACTTATGCACATGCTTATGCAGTGCGTATCCACACAGGCTGTGGATATCGGAATGTCGCCGAGCACCCATCGCGTGCAAGCACGCTCCTACAGGGAGCGACGCTTCGGTGTGCGAGCTTGTGCGACACGTAACGCGGCATGTGGACTCGGGGGTGGTCAGGCCCTTGCGGCCGACATTAGCGGAGGGCCGCCTAACGAATCGATTTTCGCGACGAGGGCACGACGGCCCGGTCCGAAGGTCCGCGTCTGGCGGCCGCAAGGGCCTGACCGCCCCCGACCCCAACGGAATCCCAGCCTAAGACGGCGCAAGCCGCTTAATACATGCATTCGCGCCAGCGAATGAACCGCTTAAAAAAAAAGCCCCGCCGAAGCGGGGCTTTCTTCGTTTCGCCGAAGCGAAGCGCGTATTACTTCATCAGACCCGCGAGGGTCTTGCCGAGATCGGCCGGCGACTTCACCGTGGTGACGCCTGCCTTCTCGAGAGCCGCGAACTTGGCTTCCGCCGTGCCCTTGCCGCCCGAGATGATCGCGCCGGCATGGCCCATGCGCTTGCCCGGAGGAGCCGACGCACCCGCGATGAACGACACCACCGGCTTCTTGACGTACTGGCTGATGAACTCAGCCGCGTCTTCTTCCGCGCTGCCGCCGATTTCGCCGACCATGATGATGCCTTCGGTCTGCGGATCGTCCTGGAACAGCTTCAGGCAGTCGATGAAGTTCAGGCCGTTGATCGGATCGCCACCGATACCGATGCAGGTGGACTGGCCCAGGCCTTCGTTCGTGGTCTGGAACACCGCTTCATACGTCAGGGTGCCCGAACGCGAAACGATACCGACCTTGCCCGGCTTGTGGATGTGGCCCGGCATGATGCCGATCTTGCATTCACCCGGGGTGATGACACCCGGGCAGTTCGGACCGACCAGCACCACATCCGGGTGCGACTTCAGCACGTTCTTCACGCGCATCATGTCGAGCACCGGGATGCCTTCGGTGATAGCCACGATGACCTTGATACCGCTATCGATGGCTTCGAGGATCGAATCGGCAGCGAACGGAGGCGGCACGAAGATGACCGAGGCATCCGCCTTGGTCTGGTCGACAGCCTGGCGCACGGTGTTGAACACCGGCAGGCCAATGTGCTCGGAACCGCCCTTGCCCGGGGTCACGCCACCCACGACCTGGGTACCGTAATCGAGAGCCTGCTGGGCGTGGAACGTGCCCTGCTGGCCGGTAAAGCCCTGGACGAGGACCTTGGTGTTTTTGTTGATCAGGACGCTCATGTTACTTCGCTCCTCAGGCCGCTGCGGCCACGGCCTTCTGGGCCGCATCGTTGAGATCGTCGGCCGGCGTGATCGCCAGGCCCGAGTTGGCCAGGAGCTCACGGCCCTGGTCGACGTTGGTGCCCTGCAGGCGGACGATCACGGGGATCTTCAGGCCCACTTCCTTCACCGCGGCGATGATGCCTTCGGCGATGAGGTCGCAACGCACGATACCGCCGAAGATGTTGACCAGGATGGCCTTCACCTTGTCCGACGAGAGGATGAGCTTGAACGCCTCGGTGACGCGCTCCTTGGTCGCACCGCCGCCCACGTCGAGGAAGTTGGCCGGCTCGCCGCCTGCCAGCTTGATCACGTCCATGGTGGCCATGGCCAGGCCTGCGCCGTTGACCATGCAACCGATGGTGCCGTCCATCGTCACGTAGTTGAGGTTGTGCTGCACGGCAGCCGCCTCAGCCGCATCTTCCTGGGTCAGGTCGCGCATGGCGGCCAGGTCCGGGTGACGGAATTCGGCGTTGTCGTCGGAGTTGACCTTGCCATCGAGCGCGGCGAGGTTGCCGTCGGCGAGGATGGCGAGCGGGTTCAGCTCGACCAGGGCCAGGTCCTTCTCGTTGAACAGCTTGTACAGGCCAAGCATGATCTTGACGAGCTGGTTCACCTGCTTGCCTTCCAGGTCCATCTTGAACGCGAGTTCACGCGCCTGGTACGGCTGCAGGCCTTCGACGTAATCCACCACGAGGGTGTGGATGTCTTCCGGGGTATCGTGAGCGACCTGCTCGATATCCACGCCGCCGTGCTTGGAGGCGATGAACGAGATGGCCTTGGTGTCACGATCGGTGAGGATCGACAGGTAGAGTTCCTTGGCGATGTCGGTCGCGTCGGTCACCAGCACCAGGTTCACCGGCAGCGCGCGGCCAGCCGACTGGTACGTTTCCATGTTGGTGCCGAGCATGCCCTTGGCAGCGGCGCGGACATCGTCCAGGCTGCGGCAGAACTTGACGCCACCGGCCTTGCCGCGACCACCGGCATGGATCTGGGCCTTGACCATCCACTGCGAACCACCAAGGTGCTTGGCGGCATCGACAGCGGCGTCGGGAGAGTTGGCAACCTTGCCCGGGGGCACGGCAATGCCGTACTTCGCGAACAGTTCTTTAGCCTGGTACTCGTGGAAATTCATTCGATACCTCGAGCGAACGGAGAAAAGCGAGTGAACACGCACTGGCCGCTGGCGGCCCGCGCGGGGATGGGGGATAACACGCGAACTACGCAAAAACTGCGCAATACGGCCAAGTATTTTCGCGGATGGCGCCCCCAAAGGAAAGGGGCCGCCGGGCAGGCCGGTGCCGTTGCGGCGTGTTGCCGTGTATCAGGGGCGCCCTATACTGGCTGTCATACCCAGCACCCGGGGCCCCCTGGCGGAGAGCCAAGAACGTGTCCACGCCCGCGCCGACGATGACCGCCACCGCCCGGGCAAACCAGGCCACGGCACGCCACGAACTGTTCTTTTTCAATTACTTCCGGCTGGGCCAGGCGGCGGTGTACACCGCCCTGGCATTCCGCCCGGAGCATATGGCGTGGCCCACCCTGCCCGATCCGGTGCTGGCCCGGGTCATGGCCATGGCCTACCTGCTGGCCGCCCTGGTCATGGTCGCCCGCACCCGGGCCCTGCTCCACCGGCCGGTGCTGGCCGTCTCGATCGGCCTGACCCTGGATATTGCCGCGGCAGTGCTGGCCCTGATCCTCATGCACGATGTGCGGATGGGCGTGGCCATGATGCTGGCGGTGAACATCGCCACGGGCGCGCTGTTGCTGCCCTTGCGCCTGTCCATGTTCTTCGCGGCCCTGGCCACCCTGTGCATGCTGGGCCACTCCCTGTTCGATGTGGACCAGCCCGGCGCCTCCGATCGCGAGGTGGTCGAATACGGCCTGTTCGGCGCGGCCTACTTCGCCTGCGCCTCGCTCTGCTACGTGCTGGGCCGGAATATCCGCGCCTCGGAGGCGCTGGCCGAGCAGCGCGGTATCGACCTGGCCAACCTCTCCCAGGTCAACGAACTGATCATCCGCCGCATGAAAACCGGCGTGCTGCTGGTGGATGAAGGCAACCGGATCCACCAGTTGAACGAATCGGCCTGGATGCTGATGGGTAACCCTTCGGCCGAGCAGCGCGACCTGGGCTCGCTGGCCCCTGAGCTGTCGCGGCGCCTGTACCACTGGCGCGCCTCGGGCAAGCTGGATGAGAGCGCCACCATGCTGGCCGACGGCACGCCCGAGGTCATCCCGCGCTTCTCGCGCCTGGCGCCCAACGACGATTCCCACGTGCTGATCTTCCTGGATGACACCTCGCTGGTGTCCCGCCGTGCCGAAGAACTCACCCTGAGCTCGCTGGGCCGGCTCTCGGCCTCCATTGCCCATGAGATTCGTAACCCGCTGGCGGCCATCCACTATTCCGCCCAGTTGCTGGCCGAATCCACCGACCTGGCCGATACCGACCTGCGCATGGTTGAGATCATCAACAACCACTGCTCACGCCTCAATGAGATTATCGAAAACATCCTGCAGCTTTCCCGCCGCGAGCGCTCGCGCCCGGAAACGCTGGACCTGAGCCGCTGGGTGCACGATTTCGTCGGCGAATACCGCCAGGGCAACGACCTGGGCGCCGATGTGCTCCGCGCCGTCTCCGGCTCCGAGCCGGTGGCCGCCGTGGCCGATCCGCAGCACCTGCAGCAGGTGGTCTGGAACCTGGTGCAGAACGCCCTGCGTTACGGGCGCATGCCCAGCGAGCCCGCCCGGGTCATGGTCGTCGCCCGGCATTCCGAGGCGGGCATCCCCATCCTCGAGGTGATCGACCGTGGCCCCGGCATCCCGCCGAAGGTGGCCGCGCAGATCTTCGAGCCGTTCTTCACCACCCACGAATACGGCACCGGGCTGGGCCTGTACCTGGCCCGGCAGATGACCGAGGCCAACCAGGCCGCCCTGGAGTACGTACGCGTGGCCGGCGGCGGCAGCTGCTTCCGGATCAGCCTGACGCCACCTGCCCGGACGCCCGCTGTGGCGCCCATCGCGGCCCGCGCATGACAGCCGAGCTTTGCGTGGGGGCCCGGGCCGGTTACATTTGGAACATTCACCGAAACTTTCGGACCCGATGAGCAAGCAGACTGTCCTGGTCATCGACGACGAGCGGGACATCCGCGAGTTGTTGACCATCACTCTCGGTCGAATGGAACTCGACGTGGACGCCGTGGGGAGTGTCAGCGAGGCCAGGAACGCCCTCGCATCCCGCCGTTACGACCTGTGCTTTACCGACATGCGGCTGCCCGATGGCAGTGGCCAGGAGATCATTGAGCTGATCTCGGCCACCTACCCCGACATGCCGGTAGCCATGATCACCGCCTACGGCAACGTGGATGCGGCCGTGAACGCCCTGAAAGCGGGCGCGTTCGATTTCGTCTCCAAGCCGGTGGATATCCACCTGCTGCGCCGCCTGGTGAAAACGGCCCTGCGCCTTTCCGAGGAACGCCGGAGCGAAGCCGGGAGCAAGGCTGCGCCGGGCGCCGACCGCCTGATCGGCGATTCGCCGGTCATGGTCGAGGTACGCGGCAAGATCGCCAAGCTGGCCCGCAACCAGGCGCCTGTCTACATCGCTGGCGAATCCGGCGTGGGCAAGGAACTGGTGGCCCGGCTTATCCACGAACTGGGGCCGCGTGCCACGGGCACCTTCGTGCCGGTGAACTGCGGCGCCATTCCATCGGAACTGATGGAAAGCGAGTTCTTCGGCCACCGCAAGGGCAGCTTCACCGGTGCCCACGCGGACAAGGAAGGCCTGTTCCAGGCGGCCCACGGCGGCACCCTGTTCCTCGATGAGGTGGCCGAGCTGCCCCTGCACATGCAGGTGAAGCTGTTGCGTGCCATCCAGGAGAAGGCCGTGCGCCCCATTGGCGGGCGCGACGAAGTGCCGGTGGATGTGCGCATCCTCTCAGCCACGCACAAGAACCTCGCCGCCCTGGTGGAACAGGGCCAGTTCCGCCAGGATCTGTTCTACCGCATCAACGTGATCGAACTGCGCGTACCGCCGCTGCGTGAGCGCCGCGGTGACGTACCGCGCCTGGCCGATTTCATCCTGCGCCAGCTGGCCGTGGAATCCGGCGGCCCGCCGGGCAAGCTCAAGCCCGAAGCACTGGCCGCACTCGAGGCCTATCAGTTCCCGGGCAATGTGCGCGAACTGGAGAACATCCTCGAACGCGCCATGGCCATGTGCGAAGGCGACACGATCGAGGCCGACGACCTGATGCTGCCGCAACGCACGGCCATGCCGGGCGATGTGCTGCCTGCGGCAATCGGCGCACCGGTGCCCACGGCGGGCGTGCCCGCGGGCTCGCCCGCACCGCGCAACCCGGCCGCGGATGGTTCGCTCGAGGACTACATCACCAACATCGAGCGCGACACGATCATCAAGGCCCTGGAAGAGTCCCGCTACAACAAGACCGCCACCGCCAAGAAGCTCGGCATCACCTTCCGCGCACTGCGCTACAAGCTGAAAAAGCTCGGCATCGATTAAACGGAAACGCATCGCGCGCGAGCGCGCTCCTACACAAGATCTGCGCACGTTGTTGGCGACGGCACGTGCGCAGGCCTTTGCAGGAGCGTGCTTGCACGAGATGGGTGCTAGCGACAACCTACCCGATCTTCTGCAACGCCCGCCGCGCCACCCACCACGCGCGCGCATGCTTACCCGCCACCCACGCGCCCCAGTAGAAGGCGGTAGCCGCCGCAGCATTGGCCCACAGCTGCCAGTGCAGGCCCCAGCTCCTCACCATCTCCACATCCTGCGCAGGAAAACGCCCCGCAGGCGTGTAGAACAACGGGAACTTCCACACGCCGCGCACCGCATCGAAGAACCACGAGTCGACGCACGGCAGGTCGTAGCAGTTGGTCTGAAAGCCAAGGATCGCCACGGCGCCCAGGCAGTGGGCAAAGCACGCGCCTACAAAGATCGCAGCGCGCGTTTTCCACACCATCGCCACGCGCATCGCTTCCGGATTCCATTTCATCCCACGCCCACCCTTCGCCCGTTGAACCTGCGTGTGCAGGAACGGAAAGGTTAGTCAGCGGGTTTGGCGGAAAGATATGGAAGGATTCTGAAAAATGCGTCGGATTTGGCCGCGGGGCAAGTCCCCATCGCGCGCAAGCGCGCTCCTACACAAGACCTGCGCAGGCTCGTGTAGAAGCGCGCTTGCGCGCGATGGCCTGACGAAGCGAAGACGCGTTACACCAACCGGCGCGCCCCAGCATCCACGCTCGACTGACTTGCCTCAAGCGCCTCGCGCACCTTCTTCAACAACGCCCGTGACTGGATGGGCTTGTCGATGATGTAGAGGTGCTTGATGTCGGGAAGCTCGTCGAGGTTAGGCGGGGCATCCGGGCGGGCCAGGAGCAGTACGGCGCCGCGGTAGCCGTGCTCAAGCAGCGCAGCGAGCGTGCGTACACCGGTGAACAGGTTCATGTCGGCGTCCATGACCACGAGGTCCGGTACGCCGTGGGCTTCGATCCACTGTAGCGCCGCCGTACCGCTCTGGCTGGCACCGGCCTGGTAGCCGTAGGTATCGAGCGTGTCGGAAAGCAGCGAAAGCTGCACGGCTTCTTCGACCACGACGAGCACCCGCTCGGCTTCGCCTTGCAGGTACGGCTCGAGGATCGGCATCTCGCCCAGGTCACTCTCTTCCGTGCCGAGGGGAAGGTACAGATGAAACTCCGTACCCTCGCCAACGCGGCTGCGTACGCGCATCAGGCCGCCATGGCTGGCGACGATACGCTTGCAGGAAAGCAGGCCAAGGCCCGTGCCGGATTCCTTGGTGGTGAAGAACGGCTCGAACAGGCGCTGCAGCACGTCGGGCGGCATGCCTGCGCCGGTATCGATGACCGACAGCTTGAGGTAACGCCCCGGGATGCTGCTTTCATCCTCGCTGAAGAAGTCATCCGCCAGCGTGACCTGCGAGGTCTCGATGCGCAGGCTGCCCCCTTCGGGCATGGCCTGGATCGCATTGAGCGTGAGGTTGAGCAGGCACTGCTGCAATTCGGTGTGGTTGCCTTCGAATGCCACGTCGGGGTCGTACACATCGACCTGCATCTGGATCGCACGCGGCACGCTGCCCTGCAGAAGCAGCTTCAACGCATCGGTCAGCGCGCCCAGCTTCACCTGCTCGGCGCGGCGCGCGCCACGAGCGAACGAAAGCATGGACGAGACCATCTCCAGGCCGCGCCGGCCGCAGTCGCGCACGAGCGCGCCAAGGCGTGCCAGGCGCGGATCGTCGGCATAATCTTCCAGCGTGTCACCCGCGAGGAGCAGCGGCTGCAGCAGGTTGCGCAGATCGTGCGAGAGCCCGCCTGCAAGCAACGCAAGGCTTTCAAACCGCTGGGCGCGGATCAGCTCCTGCTCGGCGCGCGCACGCGCCTTGAGTTCATCGGCTTCACGCAGGGCGCGGCGCACGGCGGATGCCAGGCGCGCGGTGTTCTGCTTCAGGATGTAATCGGTCGCACCGCTGCGCAGCGCCTCGATAGCAGCCTCTTCGCCCAGCGTCGCCGAAATGAAGATGAAGGGAATATCGCTGGAGCGGCCGCGCAGGATCTGCAACGCACGCTCGCCGCTGAAGTGCGGCATGCTCAGGTCCGATAGCACGATATCCGGGCGGAATTCGTCCAGCGCGGCAACGTAGGCCGGCTCGTCGTCCACCAGCCGCACCTCGTAAGCGAGGCCATCGTTGTCCAGCTCCGACAACACCAGCTCTGCATCGAGCTCACTATCCTCGACCTGCAGGATCCGGACCTTCTCGCTGTGCGCGTTCATGCGTGCGTACCTGACCCTTACTCGCCGCCGGGGCGCTGGTTGAGCACCGCCCAGAAATGGCCAAGCGTCTGCACGGCCGTAAAGAACTGCTGCGCATCCACCGGCTTAAGCACGTAGGCGTTCACGCCCAGGTCCCAGCTGCGCGCCAGGTCGCTTTCTTCGCGCGAGGAGGAAAGGATCACCACCGGGGTGCGCTTCCAGCGTTCGTCGCTGCGCAGCTCCTTCAGCACCTCAAGGCCATCCTTACGCGGCATCTTGATATCGAGCAGGATCACGGCCGGATCCTGCTCCTGGCGATCGGCATAACGGCCGCGGCGGTTCAGCCAGTCCATGCAGTCCACGCCGTCCTCCACGTGCACCACCGGGTTGGCCAGGTTCGCCTTGACCAGCGCTTCAGCGGCCATCTCGGCATCGAACGGGGAATCCTCAACAAGGAGGATGGTACGAAGGTCGGTATTGTTCATAAGTCACCCAGGCGCGCGCCCGGTACATCGGACGCTGGCAATGAAAAATGGAAAGTGGCGCCGCGATCGGTCTCACCCTCGGCCCACGTACGGCCGCCGTGGCGCGCGATGATGCGCCGCACGTTGGCAAGGCCGATGCCGTTGCCGGGGAACTCCGAAGCGCGGTGCAGGCGCTGGAACACGCCGAACAGCTTGCTTGCGTACTGCATATCGAAACCGGCGCCGTTATCACGCACGGCGAACTCGTAATCGCCGACGGCGGTGCGCTCCACCTCGACGAAAATCTGCCCGACTTCGCGGTTGCCCGTGTACTTCACGGCATTGCCCAGCAGGTTCTGCCACACGGTGCGCAGCATGTTTTCATCACCGATCACGATCGGTAACGGCGCAATGCTCCATTCGATGCGGCGATCGCGCGCCTCGGGTTCCACCAGCGCGCGCGCCTCTTCCACGAGCGATTGCATATCCACCGGCTGCAGGCGCAGCGCGCCGCGGCCAAGGCGCGAGAACACCAGCAGGTCGTCGATCAGTTGGGCCATGCGCCGCGACGAGCTGCTGATCACATCAATGTAGTGGCGCACCCGGTCGTCGGCCTGGTCGCCCAGCTGCGCCTCGAGCTTGCCGGCGAACCCGGAGATGTGCCGCAACGGCGCGCGCAGGTCGTGCGATACCGAGTAGCTGAACGCTTCCAGCTCGCGGTTCACATCGGAGACCTGCTCCACCTTGCCTTCGAGCTGGCGGTTCAGCTCATTGATCTTCTGCTCCACCAGCGCGCGGGCGGTGATGTCGCTCACCGTGAGCAACAGCGCCGGGTGCTGGGTATCGGGCTGGGTAATGCGGCGGGCGTTGATCACCACGAAGCGATCGATGCCATCGACGGTGCGCTGGGTGAGCTCGTAATCCCACAGCTCGCGGTCACGCGCCAGCACATCATTCAGGCGTTGCAGCAGTGCCATGTCATCCCAGGCACCGTTGCCCAGCGAGCGCAGCGGCATATGGGCCTGCTCGTCCTCGGCGTCGTAGCCGTACAACTCGGCGAACGCCGTATTGACCAGCAGCGCGCGCAGCTCTGAATCGAGCAAGGCGATGGGTTCGCGCACGGCCTGCACGATCAGCTGCGAACGCTTCACGGCCTCATCCACCTTGGACTCGGCGGCCAGGCGGATTGCGATCTGGCGCTCGGAAACCACCACCACGATCACCAGCAGGGCGATCTGCGCCAGCGCTGCCACGCCAAGCACGACGCGGTTATCCGTGGCCGTACCCTTCGCGTTGGCCCGGCGCTCGTCCTGCAGCTTCGATTCTTCCGCGAGAATATCGACCACTCGTTCGCGGAACGGGAACATCTGCCGCGCGCTCTCCATGAGGGCGAACGCACCGGCACGGTCACCCGTGCGGATCTTCGCGAGCGCCTCTTTGGTGAGTTTCAACCGGCCGTTCGCGACGGCCTCCAGGCCCGCGACCCGCGCAATCTGGTCGGGGTTATCGCTGACCATATCGCGCAGCCCGTCCAGGAGCGGCGGCAGCCGGCTCTCGGGCAGGAGCACGCGCTCTTCGAGGTCCTTATCCAGCGTGCCACCGGCGGCCAGCGTGTATATGGCGGCCTCGCTGCTGCGCAGGATCGCATCGGCCCGGTAGATGCTGGCCTTGATATCGGCGGTATGGGTCACCCAATCGCGCGAACTCAGGGCCTGCTCGGAACTGGAGCGGGTAATGAAGTAAGGCAAAGCGACGCTAACCAGCACCGCGGCCAACAAGCCGACGATGCGCCAGCGCACTCCAACGCGTTTGATCATGCCTTCGTCATCCCCACGACGACTCCTGCCTGGTGTGAAAAGGCATTGTAAGCGCAGCGCCAATACCTGAGGTCAAAGGCGATATTG
Organism: Luteibacter sp. 621; assembly: GCF_050435445.1. Lineage (NCBI taxonomy): Bacteria > Pseudomonadati > Pseudomonadota > Gammaproteobacteria > Lysobacterales > Rhodanobacteraceae > Luteibacter > Luteibacter sp. 621. The sequence continues at coordinate 89,594 of NZ_JBNDKI010000011.1, forward strand.
GCGCCACGAGGCCGTGAAGGCCCCGTGACGGGGGTGTGGCTTGACGCTTACTGCTTTGACGTGCTCATCGAGTACGGCGCGGCATCGGCGGCCGTGCCCCACTTCGACGGCTCGGCCTGCATGGAGAAATGCAGCTCGCCGCCGGCGGTGAGTTCTTCATGCGTCACCCAGGTACGGGCCAGGTCCTTGCCGTTGAGCGTGACCTTGCCGACGTACGGGTGCTTCGCATCCAGGTGGTCGGTGGAGACGGTGAAGCGCTTGCCGTTCTGCAGGTTCAGCGTGGCCTTCTCCACGAACGGGCGGCCGATCACATACTGGCTGCTACCCGGAGCGACCGGGTAGAAGCCCAGGGAACTGAAGACGTACCAGGCCGACATCTGGCCCAGGTCATCGTTACCCACCAAACCCGTCGGGGTCGGCGTGTACTGGGTCTTCATGATCTGGGTCAGGCGCTCCTGGGTCTTCCAGGGCTGGCCGGCGTAGTCGTACAGGTAGGCTACGTGGTGGCTCGGCTCATTGCCGTGGGCATACCAGCCGATCAGGCCAGTGATGTCTTCCACATGCGCAAACGACTTCGGATCCACCTTGGCATCGAACACCGAATCCAGCTTCTTCACGAAGGCATCGTTGCCGCCCAGGGTCTGGATCAGCCCAGCCACATCCTGCGGCACGTACCAGGAGTACTGCCAGGCATTGCCTTCGGTGTAATCGCTGCCGTACGCGGCCGAGGACGGATCGAACGGCTCGCGGAACTGCCCATCGGCCTTGCGGGCACGCAGGAAGCCGGTCTTCGCATCGAAGCTGTTCTTCCAGTTGCCGGCACGCTTCATGAAGGTCGCCGCCACGTCATCCTTGCCCATGGCCTTGGCCGCCTGGGCCAGGGACCAGTCGTCGAACGCGTACTCCACGGTCTTCGAGGCCGCTTCCGGCTGGTGATCGATCGGCACATAGCCGATCTTCATGTAATCATCCAGGCCGCCGTACGGGCCGTAGGTGGCGCTGGCCACCATGGCTTCCAGCGCCTTGCCGCCGTCGTAGCCACGGATGCCCTTGACGTAGGCATCGGCGATCACCGGCACGGCGTGGTAGCCGATCATGCACCAGGTTTCCATGCCGCCGTACGCCCACACCGGCAGGATCCCGAACGGGCTGGCCTCGCGGGCCGCGATCAGCGAGCTGACGAAATCGTTGCTCTTGTTCGGCTCCAGCAAGGTCATGAGCGGCTGCTGGGCGCGGTACACATCCCACAGCGACCAGGTGGAATAGAAATCGAAGCCCTTGGCATCGTGCACCTGGTTATCCGGGCCGCGGTACTGGCCATTCACGTCCATGCTGAGCGTGGGCGAGAGCATGGCGTGGTAAAGCGCGGTGTAGAACGTCTTGCGGGTCTCGGCCGGGGCCTGCAGGTCAACCACCGAGAGGGTCTTCTCCCACAGCTGGCGGGCATCGGCGCGGCGGGCATCGAAGTCGAAACCGGCGCCATCCTTGTCCAGGTTGGCGATGGCGTTGTCCTCGCTCACCGTCGAGATAGCCACCTTGGCGATCAAGGGCTTATCGAGGTTGCCGAAATCGAACACGCCCTCGAGCTCGCGGCCGCTGATGCCATCCACGTCATCGTTGCGGTTACCCGGGCCACCGAAGCCGCGGTACACGATCTTCTCCTCGCGGTTCTTCAGGGCGCGCGAGGTGATCGGCTGGTTAAAGCGCATGGCGAAATACAACTGGCGGCCCGGCGCCCAGCCGCGCGTTTCGCGGCCGCCGGTCACCGTGCCATCCGGGCGTACGCGCAGGCTCGCCCACAGCACCTTGCCGTCGTAGTCATAAATGCTGGGGCGCAGGTCCAGCAGCACGTGGGCCGGCTTGCCCTTGGGGAACGTGTAGCGGTGGAAGCCCACGCGCGCATTTGCCGTCAGTTCGGCGCGAACATCGTAGTCGCTGAGGGTAACGGCGTAGTAACCTGCCTCGGCCTTTTCGCTCGCATGGGAGAACCGCGAGCGGTAACCGCTGCCGGGCTGGTCGGGGGAACCGGGGTCCAGCTTCACGTCGCCGGCGATGGGCATGACCAATACGTCGCCCAGGTCGGAGTGGCCGCTGCCGGAGAAGTGCGTATGCGAGAAGCCCAGGATGCTCGAGTCGCCGTACTGGTAGCCGGCCGCCCACTTATAGGCGTGCTTGAAGTCCGGCATGGCCGTATCCGGGGAAAGCTGCACCATGCCGAACGGCACCGTGGCGCCCGGGAACGTGTGGCCATCGCCGCCCGTGCCGATCATCGGATCCACCGCCGACCAGGCGCTGGTGCCCTTGCCACCGTTGGCCGCCATGGCCAGGGCCGGCAGGGCGAGGGACAGGGCGGCGGCCAGCAGGCCGCGGCGCAGGCGCGTGGAACTCGACATCGGTTTCTCCCCGGAAATGGACTGAAAGCACGTCCCGATCATTTGGATCGTGACAAACACGTCGAACGTAGCAAAGATAGCGCACCCACGCATGTTGCAGTGCGTGATGTATCCCATGCCGTCCCGCGCGATGATCGCGTGGTTTAGATCGTTTGAAGGAGTCACGATGGCGAGGACAACCCCGCAGCGCCGCAAGGTAACGTTGGCCGATATCGCCCAGGGTTGCGATGTTTCACGGGCCACCGTTTCGCTGGTGCTGCGTGGCAGCCCCCTGGTCAACTCGGTCACCCGGGCCCGGGTAGAGGCCGAGCTGAAGCGCCAGGGCTACGTCTACAACCGGGCGGCGGCCAACCTGCGCCGGCGCACGTCCTCGAGCATCGGCCTGGTCATCAACGACCTGGGCAACCCGTTCTTCGCCGAATTCGCCGCCGGGGCGGACGAAACCCTGGCCAGCGCCGGGTACGTCACCCTGCTGGGCAACACCGGTGAATCGCCCGAGCGCCAGCAGGCGGTGCTCAACTCCATGATCGAGCACGGCCCGGCCGGCATCATCCTCTCCCCTGCCGAAGGCAGCGATGGCGAGCGCGTGCTCACCGCCGTGGGCATGCATACGCCGCTGCTGGTATTCAACCGCGAGCTGCCCGATGACGATGGGTCGCACCGCTGGGATACCCTGGAGATGGATAACGAACACGGCGCGCGGCTAGCCACGCAGCACCTGATCGAGCTGGGCCACCAGCGCATCGCCTTTTTCGGCGGCCACCGCGATTCCAGCTCGGTGGAGCAGCGCCGCCGCGGCTACGCCAACGCCATGCGGGATGCCGGCCTGAAGGTCGACCCGAACTGGCTGATCGAAAGCGCCCCCACCCGCCTGGAGGCCGCACGCCAGACCGGCGCGCTGTTCGCGCGGGACCCGGCACCGACGGCGGCGGTTTGCTACAACGATGCCGTGGCCCTTGGGCTTATGCTTGGCCTGACCAAACGTGGCCGGCGCCCGGGTGAAGACTTCGCCCTCACCGGCTTCGATGACGTCGCCGAGGCCTCGGTGTGCGTCCCGCCCCTCACCACCGTCGCGGTGGATCCGCGTGGCCTGGGCCGGCGCAGCGCCGAACTCATACTGGAAAGACTTCGCAATCCCGAGACAGACACAGCCTATACGATCGCGCCCGTGCGGCTCGTCGTACGCGAAAGCAGCTGCGCCCCGTCTTCCCCCTGACCCATCCAATGGAGCGCCCCATGGCCACCGGTTCCACGCCATTGCCCAACTCGTCGACCGCCGCGTCGACCCCGGGCGACACCCGCTACACCTATTTCCCGCTCGCCCTTGGCGTGATGACCACCATCTTTTTCATGTGGGGTTTCATCACGTGCCTTAACGACATCCTGATCCCGCACCTCAAGGCGGTGTTCGAGCTGAACTACGCGCAGGCGTTGCTCATCCAGTTCACCTTCTTCGGCGCGTATTTCATCATGTCGCTGCCCGCCGGCAAGCTGGTTGCCGCCCTGGGCTACAAGAAGGGCATCGTGGCCGGCCTGATCATCACCGGCATCGGCGCCGCGCTGTTCTGGCCGGCGGCCGGCCTGCGCGTGTATGAATTCTTCCTCGGCGCGCTGTTCATCCTGGCCACGGGTATCACCGTGCTGCAGGTGGCAGCCAACCCGTACGTCGCGTTGCTGGGCCCCGAGAAGACGGCGTCCAGCCGCCTCACCCTGGCCCAGGCCCTCAATTCCTTCGGTACCTTCCTCGCCCCGTTCTTCGGCGGCGTGCTGATCCTGTCGAACGAAGTGAAGTCCAGCGCCGATGTGGCGAAGCTTTCCGCCGCCGAGCAGGTCACCTATCGCGCCCACGAAGCCGCGTCGGTGCAGGGCCCGTACATCGGCCTGGCCGTGGTGCTGGTGCTGCTGGCGATCGGCGTGTACCTGTTCAACCTGCCGAAGCTGGAAGAAACCACCGAGAAGGCCGATGACGGCCAGCACTCGCTGATGGACGCCCTGAAGACCCCGCACGTGTTCTTCGGCGTGCTCGGCATCTTCTTCTACGTCGGCGGCGAAGTGTCGATCGGCAGCTTCATGATCAACTACCTGCAGTTGCCGGAGATCGGCAACATGACCGGCCCGGTCGCCGCCAACCACGTGGCGTTCTACTGGGGTGGCGCGATGGTCGGCCGCTTCATCGGTTCGGCCCTGCTGGCCAAGTTCTCGCCGCGCAAGCTGCTGGCCGCGTTCGCCGTGATCAACGTGCTGCTCGTCATCACCACCATGGTCACCACGGGCTTCGTCGCCACGTACAGCATCGTGGCCATCGGCCTGTTCAACTCGATCATGTTCCCGACGATCTTCTCGCTGGGTATCGAGCGCATGGGTCCGCTGACCGGCAAGGCCTCGGCCCTGCTGATCATGGCCATCGTCGGTGGCGCGCTCATCCCCTGGATCCAGGGCGTGATCGCCGACCAGATCGGCCTGCAGCACGCGTTCTTCATCCCGCTGATCTGCTACGCCTACATCGTGTTCTTCGGCCTTTCCGGCTCCAAGGTTCGCGGCACGCCTGTCGCCGCCCGCTAAGAACCTTCCATGGCGACGGCCGGCACGCGCCGGCCGTCGCGTTTTCAACCGCACCAAGGACAGGCCGTACGCATGTCTTCAATCCTCTGCTTCGGCGAGGCGCTGATCGATTTCCACGCACAGCCCCAGGGCGGCGCCGGTCAGCCTCCCGCCTTCGTTCCGTTTGCCGGCGGCGCCCCCGCCAATGTGGCCGTTGCTGCCGCACTGCTTGGGGCCCGCGCCCGTTTCGCCGGCATGCTTGCCCGCGACATGTTTGGTGATTTCCTGCTCAAGAGCCTCACCGATCTCGGTGTAGGCACCGAGGATATCGCCCGCACCGACGAGGCCCGCACCGCGCTGGCCTTCGTGGCGCACGATGACAAGGGTGATCGCAGCTTCAGCTTCTACCGCCCGCCGGCGGCCGATCTGTTGTTCCGCCCCGAGCACTTCCGCAAGGAAGCGTTCGATGACGTCGCGATCTTCCATGTCTGCTCCAACTCGCTCACCGAGGCGGCCATTGCCGATACCACGGTGGAAGGCATGCGCCGCGCGCGTGCCGCCGGTGCGCTGGTCAGCTTCGACATGAACCTGCGCCCGGCCCTGTGGCCGAAGGGCAAGGAGCAGGATGAGCAGCTGTCGCGCCTGTGGCAGACGCTTTCCGAAGCCGACGTGATCAAGCTCAGCGCCGAAGAATTCGCCGTGATCCACGCGGGTGCCGGCTCCGACGAGGCGGTGATGAAGCGTTTGTGGGAGGGCAAGGCCCGCCTGCTGCTGATTACCGACGGCCCCGCCCCGATGCGCTGGTTCACCCGCACGGCCAACGGCGTCATCCACGGTTACAAGGTCGAGGCCGTGGATACCACCGCCGCGGGCGACGCCTTCGTGGGCGGCATGCTCGCGCGCCTGGCCGCGGAAGGCACCACGCATGCCGACCTGGATGCCCTGGTGGCCGATGAGGGCCGCCTTACGAGCCTTGTCCGCTTCGCCGCGGCCTGCGGTGCCATCACGGCCACCCGCAAAGGCTCGTTCACCGCCATTCCCGACCAGGCCGAAGTGAAGGCCTTCATGGAGAAGCACGCATGACGAACGTCCCCCTCCCCGATTTCCACAACGTGGATGTGCTGCGCGAACACGTCGCCACCACGATGAAGTTCTACGCGCCCAACGAAGTGGATAAAGCCGGCGGCTTCTTCCAGTACTACAAGGACGATGGCTCGGTGTACGACCGCAGCCACCGCCACCTGGTATCCAGCACGCGCTTCGTGTTCAACCACGCCATGGCCTACCTCGAGTTCAACAAGCCCGAGGACAAGGAACTCACCATGCACGGGTTGAAGTACCTGCGCGAGGTGCACCTGAACCCGGCCACGGGCGGCTACGCGTGGACCATCGCCGATGGCCAGCGCGATGACCAGATGAACCATTGCTACGGCCTGGCCTTCATGCTGCTGGCCTACTCCTGCGGCGTGAAAGTCGGTTTCGATGAAGCCCGCGCCTGGCAGGGCGAAATCTGGGACCTGCTCGAGAAGCGCTACTGGGAGCCCTCGGCCGGCCTTTACCGCGATGAAGCGGACAAGGACTGGAACTTCACCGGTTACCGCGGCCAGAACGCCAACATGCACATGACCGAGGCCATGATCGCCGCGTGGGAAGCCACGAAGGACGATCGTTACCTGGATCGCGCGCTGCTGCTGGCCGAGAACATGACCCAGCGCCAGGCGGGCCTTACCCCGCAGAAGCTGGTGTGGGAGCACTACCACCAGGACTGGTCGATTGACTGGGAATACAACCTGGACAATCCCAAGCACCTGTTCCGCCCGTGGGGCTTCCAGCCCGGTCACCAGACCGAATGGGCCAAGCTGCTCATGATGCTGGAGCGCTACACCAAGGGCACGGCGCGTCATAAGGCGTGGCTGGTCCCCACCGGCGCGCACCTGTTCGATGTGGCGCTGGAAAAGGCCTGGGACAGCGAGTACGGCGGCATCGCCTATGGCTTCTCGCCCGAAGGCGACGTCTGCGATGACGACAAGTACTTCTGGGTGCAGGCCGAATCCCTCGCCGCCGCGCAGCTGCTGTTCGAAACCACCGGCGATGCGAAGTACGACCAGTGGTACGAGAAAATCTGGGCGTACAGCTGGGAGCACTTCGTCGATCACAAATACGGCGCGTGGTACCGGATCCTCACCCGCGACAACAAGAAGTACGACGACGAGAAGAGCCCCGCCGGCAAGACCGACTATCACACGATGGGCGCTTGCTACGAAGTGATGGCCTCGCTGCGTCGCATGCAGAAATAACCGTCAAGCGCGCTTCTTCGTGTTCTTTTTAGCGGCGGCCTTTTTGGCCGCCGTTTTCTTTGCGGGGGCCTTTTTCGCTGCGGCCTTTTTTGCGGGCGCGGCCTTCGCGGCGCTCTTCGCCGCCGGCGTGCGCTTCTTCGCGCCAATGCTCTTCTTCAGCAGTTCCATGAAATCGACCACGTTGGTGGTCGCGTGCTCCGGCACATGGTCGTCATCGTCGGCCACCGTGGTGGTCACGCCCTTGCTCTTCAGGCGCTTCTCGATCACCTTGCGCAGCTTGTCGCGGAAATCGTCGCGGTAGTCGTCGGGCTTCCACTTGCCGGCCATGGACTTGACCAGGTCCGCAGCCATCCCGATCTCCTTAGGGGTGATCCGGTACGCCGAGGCCTCCTTCGAAGGCAGGCCATATTCCTCGGGGTCCACCAGTTCAGCCTGGTAGCGCAGGATGTTGAGCAGCAGCGCGTCGCCCTCGGGCATCACCGCCGCGAGGTATTCGCGCGTGCGGATCACCACGCGGGCAATGCCGATCTTGCCGGTCTTCTTCAGCGTTTCGCGCAGCAGCACGTAGCCCTTCTCGGCCTTCTTCGCTGGCGCGAGCACATAGGGCTTCTCGAAATAGGCCGGCGCGATGGCGCCCGCATCCACAAAGCTATCGATCTCTACCGTCTCGTGGGCATCGCTTGCAGCGCTCTTGATGTCGTCCTCTTCCAGGACGACATAGTTACCCTTCTGGTACTCGAACGCCTTGACGATGTCCTTCCACGGGACTTCTTCGCCCGTATCGGCATTCACTCGCTCATAGCGCACCGGCGTGTTGCTGCGCTGGTCGAGCATGCGGAAGTGGATATCGCTGCGCCGCTCGCCCGTCATCAGGCGGATGGGCACGTTGAGCAGGCCGAACGACAGGGTGCCGGTCCAGATGGGGCGGGCCATGGGGGCGATCCTCGAGCAGAGGGAGACTGAGCATCGCGCCGCGGATGTCGAGGAAATGTCGGGCCGTGGCCCCAGGACCTGTAGGAGCGCGCTTGCGCGCGATGGCCAGCCGATGGCCAGCCGCGTCGCCGCTTCGTTGGGTTATCGCGCGCAAGCGCGCTCCTACAGGGTTAGCCTGCGCCCCAAGGGGCGCGCAGCGTTATTTTCCTTCGACGACCGGCAGCTCGATCGCGCTGGCCTGGCCGGGCGTGTGCCATACCTGCTGGGTGGCCTTCACGTAATCGGTGGGCTTGGCGAAGAAGATGTTCGGCACGAAGGTCTGCGGGTTGCGGTCGTACAGCGGGAACCAGCTCGACTGCACCTGCACCATGATCCGGTGGCCCGGCTGGAACGTGTGGTTCACGGTGGGCAGGCCGAACTTGTACTGCAGCGGCGTATTGGGCGTAAGCGCCTTAGGCTCGCTGAAGCTCTCACGGTAGCGGCCGCGGAAGATATCCATGGACACCGAAAGCTCGTAGCCGCCCATGGTCGGCTCGGAGGCGTTGGTATCCGGGTACACGTCGATCAGCTTCACCACCCAGTCGCTGTCCGTACCGCTGGTGGAGGCATACAGGTTCACCTGCGGGGCGCCGGCCACGCGCACCGGCGCGGTCAGCGGCTCGGTCACGTACGTGAGCACGTCCGGGCGGCCATCCACGAAGCGCTGGTCGTGCACCAGCCAGGTTGTCCATGACTGGCGATCGGCGAAGTGCACCGGGCGCGGCACGTAGGGCACCGGCTTGGCCGGATCGGAGATGTACTCATCGAACTTCGCCGCATCGGCCGCCGGGGCGGTGAACGACAGGCCGCCGTTGGCTTCCAGGTACAGCGGCTTCGTGCCCTTGGCCTGCGGCCACGACTTGAAGCGGTCCCAGTGGTTCTCGCCGGTGTTGTAAATGAAGACCGGTGGTGTGTTCGCCTTGGGCGCGCCATCCACCAGGTACTGATTGAAGAACGGCAGCAACACGTCGCGGCGGAACTGCAGGGCGGTATCGCCATCCCAGTTCAGCGCACCCAACGAATCCGCACCGTAGTTCACCTGGCTGTGCCGCCACGGGCCCATTACCAGGTAGTTCTTGTCGTTGCCCTTGTCCTTCGGCTCCACGGCCTCGTAGCTGTGGATGGCACCCCACATGTCTTCCTGGTCCCACAGGCCCTGCAGCCACATGGTGGGCACCTTCAGCGGCTGCTGGGCCATCACCTTGTCCAGGGCCTGGTTCGACCAGAACGAGTCATAGGCGGGGTGCTCACTCACCTTGCGCCAGTACGGCAGCTGGTCAAGCCCGGCGGCGCGTGCGTAATCGCCCGCCGAGCCGGCGCGCAGGAAGTTCTCGTAATCGTCGTAACCGGCGCGGGTGATCTCGCTGCCCTTGCCCGTCTTCGCGGTCTGGCCGGTAAAGTAATCGAAGTTGGTCTGGCGGTACGCACCGTAGTGGAACCAGTCGTCGCCCATCCAGCCATCCACCATGGGGCTTTCCGGCGCAGCCACCTTCAGCGCCGGGTGCGGATTCACCAGCGCCATGACCACGGTGAAGCCCTCGTACGAGGAACCGAGCATGCCGACCTTGCCGTTCGATTCGGGCAGGTTCTTCACCAGCCAGTCGATCGTGTCGTAGGCATCGGTCGAGTGATCGACCTTGGTGTCGTTGAGCGGGCCGATAAGCGGCCGGGTCATCACGTAATCGCCCTTGGAGCCGTACTTGCCGCGCACATCCTGGAACACACGGATGTAGCCGGCATCCACGAACACCTCATCGCCCTGCGGGAGCAGGTCGCGCATGGTGTGCGCATCGGCGCGGGCCGCGCGGCCATCGGCGTTGTAGGGCGTGCGGGTGAGCAGGATGGGCGCGTGCTTGGCACCCTTGGGAATCACGATGACGGTATGCAGCGTCACGCCATCGCGCATGGGGATCTCTACCACGCGCTTGATGAAGTCGTTCGCCGTGGTCGGCGCCTCGTACTTCGCCGGAATATCCGGGGTCATCGGGGCGGTCTGCGCGGCGGCAAGGCCGGCGGTGACAGCAAGGGAGAGGGCAAGGAGCGAGTACGGCAGCGTGCGACGGGTCATGGAGCGGTTCCTGTGGCAGTGGGACGGCACAACCGCCCTAGCCTGCCCGATCCACGCGGCGCGCACCATGCCCAGTGGTCACACGCGCCACGGGCAAAAAAAACGCCGCCCGGGGGCGGCGTTTTCTTGTCGACCGGGGCGCCTTGCGGCGCCCGGGCCGTCAGCCATTACTGGCCAGCAGCGGTCGAAGCAGCAGCCGGGGCAGCCGTCGAAGCAGCGGCCGGGGCAGCAGCGTCAGCAGCCGGAGCCGTCGAAGCAGCAGCCGGAGCCTCAGCAGCCGGAGCGGCAGCCGGAGCGGTCGAAGCAGCAGCCGGGGCGGTGTCAGCAGCCGGGGCAGCAGCGTTGTCTTCGCTCTTGTTGCAGCCCGAGAGGGCGGCGACGGCGATGAGGGCGAGAGCGGCGATCGGGGCAAACTTCATGGTGTGTGGCTCCTCAAAATGTTTTTATGAAGCAAATACGGTAGTGGATACCCCACCACCAAAGGCGGAACCCTCCACGGCTACCACCGCATTTGCGGGCTTATCGATCTAACACCCTGGACGTACTTATCCGAAGATAACCGCGTCTAGGGTTCAACGACAATGGCGAAGCGAGTCTGTCTGGCTACCCGGCGCAGACGCGTTCCCAGCCATTTTCAGAATAAACGCGTCTTCACGCACGGGGCTAGCCCCCGGACTTGTCATGGTTAAGTTGGCATTATGACATGACGTATACGCCGTGTGTCCCTGCGAACCCGGCCGCAGCGACCGGCAATGTGAACGCATATGCCTATAAGCGCGTCATTTGGTGAAAACCGCTGCCCCCGTGATCACGCAGGAAAAGTGCCGAACTGGCCGGGGAACGTCGGCAACGGCGGCTGAATTCCTATGAAAGAGGTCACAGCACACGACACGTGATGGTTGACAAACTTAGCTCCCCTGAAGGGGGTCTTGCCTAGCCAGCGAGTTCGACGGCTTCCGGCCGGGCCCGGCGGGCGGTGATCGTGCTGCCAATGGATGCCAGCACGATGAAGCCGATCGCGAGCCATTGGTGGCCGGTAAGGTGCTCGCCGAGCAACAGCATGGCCAGCAGTGACGCCACGGCGGGCTCAAGGCTCACCATGATCCCGAACGTCTGGCTGGGCAGGCGCTTCAACGCCATCATCTCCAGCGACATGGGAATGGCACTGGAAACGATGGCGATACCCACGCCGGCCGCCAGGATGCCCGGATTGAGCAGGCTGGCACCGGCATGGGCCACGCCGAAGGGCACCACCACCAGGCTGGCCGCCACCAGGCCGAGCGATACGGAATGGCCCGCATGCAGGTGGCCGGCCTGTTTGCCAAACAGGATGTACAGCGCCCAGCACACCGCCGCGCCCAGCGCGAACATCACCCCGGTGGGATCAAGCGTGCTTTGCTGCCCGATGGGCAGCAGCATCACCAGGCCCGTGATCGCACTCGCCAGCCACACGAAATCCACCGCGCGCCGCGATGACAACATGGCCACGGCCAGCGGGCCGCTGAATTCGATGGCCACGGCCAGGCCGAAGGGAATGGTGCGCAAGGCCATGTAGAACAGCAGGTTCATGACGCCCAGGGTGAGGCCGTACCGAATGACGAAGCCCGCATCGCGGCGACTCAGCGGCCAGCGCCACGGGCGCCAGAACAACAGCAACACCAGCGCGGAAAAACCCACGCGCAGTGCCGAGGTGCCCTCCGCGCCCACCAGCGGGAAAAGCTTCTTGGCAAACGAGGTGCCGATGCACAACGACGTGACCGACCCGAGCACGGCAAGCGCGGGTAGCCAGGGGGATTTTTGGGCTTCCATCCACGCACTTTATCCGACGTGCATGGCGCAGGCTTATGCCATTCGGGTCGAAGTGTTTTTCTCGGCAGGCAACGGGTGTCACGGCATGTAGACAATGTGTTTCACATAGACATATAGTCCATTCATGAGCACCCTCCCCGACTTCAACCTCGAAACCTGGTTCTCGCGCTGGGAATTTGCCGCGCGCTACAACCTCACCGCCTCGGATGCGCAAAGCATGCGGATCGACGAGCTGCTGGCCATGGCCTCGCCTGCCGATCGCGAGGCGTTCGAGCGACTGCACATGGGCTACACCCCGACGTACGGCGCCCCCGCACTGCGCGAGGCGATCGCGGGCACGTACGAGCAGCGCACCGCCGACGACATCCTCTGCTTCGCAGGGGCCGAGGAAGGCTTGTACATCGCCATGCGCGTGCTGCTGGAACCCGGCGACCACGCCATCGTGGTGACGCCGAACTACCAGTCGGCGGAGACCCTGCCGCTCACGATCGGTACGGCGACGGGGGTGCCACTGGATCCGGAGGACCGCTGGTCACTCGATATCGACCGGGTCGCGGCCGCGATCCGTCCGAACACGCGGCTGGTGTCGATCAACTTCCCGCATAACCCCACCGGCAAGATCCTCGAGCGCGAACGCTTCGATGCGCTGGTCGCGCTATGCCGCAAACACGGCCTGTGGCTGTTCAGCGATGAGGTGTACCGGCCGCTCGGCCCGTCGGGCACGGTGTTCCTGCCGCAGGCAGGGGATGTGTACGAGCGCGGCCTGTCGCTGGGCGTGATGTCGAAAGCCTATGGGTTGCCCGGCCTGCGCATTGGCTGGATCGCCTCGGCCGACCGTGGGCTGTTGCAGCGCATGGAGCGCTATAAGCACTACCTGTCGATATGCAACGCAGGCCCTTCAGAACAGCTGGCCCTTATCGCCCTGAAAGCGCGCGAACGGATCCTGGCGCGGAACACGGCGATCATCGATGCCAACCTCGCCACGCTGGATGCCTTCTTCGCGCGCCATGCCGATCGTTTCGCGTGGTACCGGCCCGATGGCGGCTGCGTGGCGTATCCGCGATACCTCGGGGCGGATGGGGTGGAGTCGTTTTCCGCGGGGCTTGCCGAGCGTAGTGGGGTGTTGCTCTTGCCGGCATCCAACTATGTGTCGGCGCTGGGGCCCACGCCGCCGGAGCGTTTTCGCATTGGGTTTGGCCGGGCCGATGGTGGCGAGGCCATTGCCGCGCTTGAGGCACACCTTGGCGGTTGATCGCGCGCAAGCGCGCTCATACAAGAGCCTGCGCAGGTCATCTGTAGGAGCGCGCATGCGCGCGATGGGCGTGCCTCAGTGCGCCTTCGCGCCAATCACCTCGAGCTCATCCAGCACCTCGTGCGGCAGCACGATATCCGCGGCCGCCAGGTTCTGGCGCAGGTGCGAAAGTGACGACGTACCCGGGATCAACAGGATGTTCGGCGAGCGGTGCAGCAGCCACGCCAGCGCCACCTGCATCGGCGTTTCATCCAGGTGCTTGGCCACCGCCGCCAGGCGATCGGACTGCAGCGGGCTGAAGCCGCCCAGCGGGAAGAACGGCACGTAGGCGATGCCGAGCCCGGCCAGTTCATCCACCAGCGCATCATCCTGGCGCTGCACCAGGTTGTACTGGTTCTGCACGCACACCACCGGCGCGATGCGCTGGGCCTCGTGTACCTGGGCGAGCGTGGCGTTGCTAAGGCCAAGGTGACGGATCAGGCCCTTCTGTTGCAGCTCGGCCAGCGCGGTGAACTCCCGCTCGATCGAACCCTCCTTCGGCGCATGGATGTCGCCCATGAGGCGAAGGTTCACCACGTCGATCACATCGACGCCCAGGTTGCGCAGGTTATCGTGCACGCCCTTCTGCAACTCCGCCGGCTTCATCGCGGGCAACCACGAGGCATCGTCGCCGCGCGTCGCGCCCACCTTGGTCACGATGGTGAGGTTATCGGGATACGGGCTGAGCGCCTCGCGGATCAGCTGGTTGGTGACGTGTGGGCCGTAGAAATCGCTGGTGTCGATATGGTTCACGCCCGACTCGATCGCTTCGCGCAGTACGGCAAGCGCGGTGGCGCGGTCCTTCGGCGGCCCGAACACACCCGGGCCAGCCAGCTGCATGGCGCCATAGCCGATGCGGTGTACCGGACGGTCGCCTAAGGTCCAGCTGCCGGATTTGGAAATGTCGATCATCGGTATCGCTCCACGTTGGGTTGCGAGGACTATAGGGGGTACGGCTTTGCGCGATAATCCGTGCAAACCGGCACGGGCCGTACGGCGTTCCGCACAATGACCGATTTCCAGGATCTTTCTGCCTTCCTGGCCGTGGTACGCGCCGGCGGCTTCCGCGAAGCCGCGCGCACTGCGGGCCAATCCGCCTCCAGCCTTAGCGAGGCTGTGCGCCGGCTCGAGGCCGCCATGGGCGTACGCCTGCTCAACCGCACCACCCGCTCGGTGGCCCCCACCGAGGTTGGCGCCCGGCTAGCCGAGCGGCTTGCCCCGGCGTTTGGCGAAGTGGAGGCCGCGCTCGATGTGGTGAACCACTTCCGCGACCGCCCTGCCGGCACCCTGCGCATCAACGTGCCGGCCAACGTGGCCCGCACGGTGCTCGCCCCGATCATCGTCCCCTTCCTGGAGCGCTACCCGGATATCCACCTGGAGATCGTGGTGGAAGATAGCTTCGTCGACCTGCTGGCGGCCGGTTGCGACGCTGGCATCCGCTACGACGAGCGCCTGGAGCAGGACATGATCGCCCTGCCCATCGGCCCGCGCACGCAGCGCCTGGTGACCGCGGCATCGCCCGCGTACCTGCGCGAACACGGCACGCCACTGCACCCGCGCGATCTGCTCAAACACCGCTGCATGCGCGGCCAGTTTTCCGGCGGGCGCATACCGCTGTGGGAGTTCGAGCGCGGGGGCGAGATCATCCGGGTGGACCCGCAGGGCCCGCTGCTCGTACGGCAGGGCGCCGCGTTCGATCTTGCGGCCGAGGGTGCTGTCGCAGGGCTAGGCATCATCCACCTGTTCGACGACTGGCTGCGCCCGCACCTGGAAAGCGGTGCGTTGGTGACGGTGCTCGATGAGTGGGTGCAGGAGTTCAGTGGCCCGTTCCTTTACTACCCCGGGCGTAAACACCTGCCCTCGCCGTTACGGGCCTTCGTCGATTTCATCCGCGAACGTGCCACCGGTTGAGGCTGTATCCACGCGCGCTTCGATCGCATCGGTGAACCGGCGCATTAATCGCACCAGGTCATCAAAGTCTTTCCGGTCCCAATCCTCGAACACCTGCTCCGCCATGCGGAGGCGTGCGGCATCGAGCATGCCGGTCATGACCCGGCCCTCATCCGTGATCACCGATTCGCGTACCCGGCGATCGCCCGGCTGGGCCTGGCGGCGGACCAGCCCCAGGCTTTCCAGCTTCGCCACCTGACGGCTCACGGTCGTGTAGTCGCGCCCCACCCGCTCGGCCAGGTCCACCACCCCAATAGGCCCCAGGCGCTCCACGAGCACCAGGGGCGGGAAAAGCGCGCGATCCAGCTTGATCCCGGCCTCCCGGATCAGGGCCTCGTCGTTCTGCGGCCGGTTCATGACGCTCACCAGGCTGATCATCGACCCGTGCAGGGTACGCAGCTGGTCTCTAATATGTGCATCTTGCACATGTTTTCTGATTGGCATAGGATGCTCCCGCGATATGTGCATCTTACACCTATTCGGAGCCCGCCATGTCCCCCACCCCTTCCGTCGATGTCCTGATCTGCGGTGCCGGCGCGTCCGGCCTCACCCTCGCCATCGAACTCGCCCGCCGCGGCGTGCGCTTTCGCCTTATCGAAAAAGAACCGGTTCCCTTTCGCGGCTCGCGTGGCAAAGGGATCCAGCCGCGCACGCTCGAGATCTATGAAGACCTGGGCGTGGTGAACCGCATGATCGCCACCGGGGGGCCCTACCCTCACGTGCGCCACCACGCCCCCGACGGCAGCTATACCGACGCCGCCGCGATCGAGGCCTCTGCGCCGAGCCCGGCCGAGCCGTATGGCACGCCGCTCATGCTTCCCCAGTTCCTTACCGAGGGCATCCTGCGCGACCGCCTGGCGGAGCTGGGCGGCACCGTAGAATTCGGCTGCGCGCTGGTCGACTTCACCCAGGAAGCCGGCGCCGTTTCCGCCGTGGTGGAAGGCCCCTCAGGCAAGGAAACCGTGCGTGCCCGCTACCTGATCGCTGCGGATGGCGGCCGCAGTGCCATTCGCCATGCGCTGGATGTCGGCTTTCCCGGCAAGGACCTTGGCGTTCGGGCGGTGGTCGCCGATGTCACCTTGAGCGGCCTCGACCGCGATGCATGGCACCGCTTCGGCGAGGGCGACATGGAGCACCAGCTGGCTGTGTGCCCCCTTGCCGGCACGGACCTGTTCCAGATCCAGGCGCCTGTCCCACTAGAAGGGGACGTTGACCTCTCACGGGAAGGCCTCGCCGCGCTGGTGCGCGATCGTAGCGGCCGCGCCGATCTCCAGGTTCACGCCGTGCACTGGGCATCGGCTTACAGGATGAGCGCGCGCCTGGCCGACCACTACCGGGTCGGCGATATCTTTTTGGTCGGCGATGCTGCCCATGTGCATCCGCCCACCGGCGGCCAGGGTCTCAATACCAGCACCCAGGATGCCTACAACCTCGGCTGGAAACTCGCAGCGGTCATCCAGGGTGCGCCGGCGTCGTTGCTCGATACCTATGAAGAAGAACGCCGCCCGGTAGCGGCCGGCATGCTCGGGCTTTCCACCCGCATGCTCGATGCCCTGAAACAAGGCAGCATGCGTCGCACACGCGAAGTGCAACAGCTCGACCTTGGCTACGCGCAGCGTTCGCTTGCGCTTGACGCTCCCGTTCGCGACGCCGCGGTGCTGCTGGCCGGCGATCGCGCACCCGATGCCACGTTACGTGGTGCAGGTGGGCAACCCGTGCGCCTGTTTGATCTGTTCCGCGGGCCGCACTGGACGTTGTTAGGCGTACAGGCCGATCGTTCGCCGGTGCCGGCGTGCCCCGGGGTTGCCACGCACATCATCGGCGAGCACGACGAACTGAGCGACGCGGAAGGCCACTTCCACGCGGCCTACGGCCTTGCCATCGGCGACTGGATCCTGGTTCGACCCGACGGCTATATCGGCGCCATCGTCGATAGCGCGCACGTCCCTGCCCTGCTTACCTACATGGAAGGCGCAGGGCTAACCCCGCGCCATGCCATGCTCACTTCTTCCGCAGCGGCCTGAACGAGTCACGCAGCTCGGTGACGAACGCATCGGGCTGTTCCCACGCGGCGAAGTGACCACCGGCAGGCAAGCGCCTGTAGTGGATCAGCTTCGGGTAGGCCGCCTTCGCCCAGGTTTCCGGCGCCTGGTAGATCTCGTCCGGGAACGCACTCACCGCCACCGGGATCTGGATGTTCTTCGGTGCAAAGAATGGCAGCTTGCTCTCCCAGTACAGGCGTGCTGACGACACGGCTGTGTTGGTGAACCAGTAGAAGCACACGTTATCGAGGATGTCATCCTTCGACAGCCCTTCTTTCTGGTCATCGAACACGCGGCGGATCATGCGGTAACTGCGGATGTCATGGTCGATCATCCACGCCGCCAGGCCGATCGGTGAATCGGCCAGTGCGTAGAGCGACTGCGGCCGGCCCGCCATTTCCTGTGCGTAGCCAAGGCCGTGTTTATAGAAGTCATCGAGCTGCTCGTAGGCCTTCTTTTCGTCGGGGTTGAGCGTGGCCGGCGGCGGTGCGCCCGCGGCGAGAAGCTTGGCGATATCGTCAGGTACGGTCGCGGCCATATTGGTGCTGATACCCAGCAGTTCCGGTGGCGCCTGCACCGCCATCTGCTCGGACACGGCGTTACCCCAGTCACCGCCCTGCGCCACGAAGTGCTTGTAGCCAAGGCGCTTCATCAACACGGTCCATGCGCGGGCAATGTGTTGTGGATCCCAACCCAGTGCGGTGGGCTTGCCGGATAAGCCATAGCCGGGCAGCGAAGGAATCACTACATCGAACGCATCGGAGGCCTTGCCGCCATGCGCGGTGGGATTCACCAGCGGATCGATCACCTTCAGCTGTTCAACAATCGAACCTGGCCAGCCATGGGTGATGATCAACGGCAGCGCGTTCTTGTTCTTCGACTTCACGTGGATGAACTGGATATCCACGCCGTCGATGGTCGTGACGAACATCGGGATAGCGTCCAGGCGCTTCTCGAACTTGCGCCAGTCGTAGCTCGAACCCCAGTAATCGGCGAGCTTCTTCATCGTGGCCAACTGCACGCCCTGCGTGTCGTCGGCGACGATCTCCTTGTCGGGCCATTTGGTCGCCTTCACCCGGCGGATCAGGTCCGCCAGGTCGTCATCGGAAACGTGCAGGCCGGGGAACGGGCGGATCGATGAGTCGTCGGTCATGTCCAGGAGCATGCCGGTGCCACCGGGTGGGGCCGCCAGCGCCAGCGAGGGAGCAAGAAAGGACGCGCCGACAAGCGCTAATGCGACAAGCAACGGCCGGCGAAGCGAGGAAAAGACTCCGGGTGTCATGGGGGAACCCTCATGCATTAGCGCTGCCAGGCCGGCGATGCATTGTCGTTAGGGGAATCGCTCCCTGATGTGTAGCCCCTGCGCGTCCGTGCGTGGGCGGCAGTGATCCATGAGTCTAGGCGCCGTATCCGGGCCCGGCACTAGGCCTTAAGACCGACCCCGCAGCGCACGGAATCGCAAGAAAAAGTGCCTTTCGCAAACCTTTCGTCGCTACTGGCAAGTCGAAAACTGTTACGGCAAGATTCCGCGACCAACAGGGGGACAACATGGAAGCTTTGCGCGGTGTGGGAGCACCCGGTCGGACGGCCGTGGACGTTTGGGGGAAGCCACGCGTCATGGCGTTGGCCGTGGCATTGGCACTGGGCCTCTCAGGCTGCGGGGGCGGCGGCGGAGGTGGCGGCGGGAACGTCAAGGCCACGACACCGCCAGCGAACACGACCAGCCCGACCAACCCCACTAACCCATCAAATCCTTCCACGCCCACCGGTATCCCAGGCGGCGAATTCGATGTCGCCGCCGGCCAGTCGTCGACCGTGGATGATGTGATCACGGGAGCGGCAGGCGTCACCAAGGGTGGTGCAGGCACGCTCACCCTGACCGGCACTAACCTCTACAGCGGCGCTACCCAGGTCAACGCTGGCGTATTGAATGTCGACGGCGATCAGTCAACCGCCACAGGTGCTACGTCAGTCGCCAGCGGCGCAACGCTTGGAGGACACGGCACTATCGGTGGTGACGTCAACATCGGCGATGGTGGCACGCTGGCGCCCGCCTCGAGCGGTTACGTCGGCACACTTACGATCAAGGGCAACCTCAATCTGTCCGCAGGCTCGGTGCTCAACTATGACTCCGGTCCCGTGCCTGGGGGCACCGGCGACGATCTCATCAACGTCAAGGGCAACCTTCGTCTTGACGGCACGCTCAACGTCAACGTAATCGGCGGCGGCGACCTGGGGCCGGGCGTGCACCGCTTGATCAACTACGACGGCACCCTGGCCGATAACGGCCTGGAACTGGGCGCGCTACCGTCTCCGTACTGGGCCATACAGACCAGCGTGGCCCATCAGGTGAACCTGGTGGATACCCGTGGCATGACGTTCACCTTCTGGGATGGTTCCGGGCCCAAGGGGAATGGCGTGATCGATGGCGGCAGCGGCACGTGGGTGGTTAACACGCCGGATGCGAGCTGGACCGACACCACGGGCACACTGAACTCGCGCTTCTCCAATGGCGCGTTCGCGGTCTTCCAGGGCATGCCCGGCACGGTGACGGTCAGCGACCCAAGCGGCTCCCTTAACACCCCGGGCATGCAGTTCGCCAGCGACGGCTATGTGATCCAGGGCGATGCCATACACCTCGCCGGCGCCACGCTCGGTGACACGCAAACGACCATCCGGGTTGGCGACGGTACCGCCGCCGGTGCCAGCTTCAAGGCCACGATCAACAACGAACTGACAGGCTTCGTCTCGCTCGACAAAACCGATGCGGGAACATTGGTGTTGGGTGGGAATAACACCTACACCGGCGGCACGACGATCAGCGGCGGTACGCTGCAGGTCGGCAACGGGGGCACGAGTGGCTCCATCACCGGGAACGTGATCAACAACGGCACATTGGCATTCGACCGTAGTGATAACTCGGTCTTTGGATACGAAATTAGCGGTACTGGCAACCTGGTAAAGGCGGGTGCGGGAACACTCACGCTCCTCTGGCAAAACAGCTACACCGGGGGCACCGCCATCACGGGTGGCGTGCTCGAGCTACAGCGGGGTACGCCAGGTTCGGGTGCCATCATCGTTGGTAATCCCGACGACGTCATGCAGTTCGACCCGGCCTCCATCCTTCAGGTCGACCCGCAGACCATCCTGACCAACGTCATTACGCTGCAGGGTAATGGCATCCTGGATAACGCCGGCCAGGTGGCGGCCGTCGACAGCCGCTTTACATACAGCGGTTCGCTTGCGGTATGGAATCACGATGGCGGCGTCATCGCTGGCTCGCATGCGGGCATCTCGCTGGACGGCCCCGAGAGCGAGATCCTCAACAGCGCGGGCGCCATGGTCGAAGGCGATGACTACGGCATCTATTTTCCCAGTGGCGGCCAGGTCCACAACCAGGACGCAGGAAGCACCATTCGCTCTCTCAGCGGTACGGCCATTAGCGCGCGCGGCGGGGTGGCCATCGTGGAAAACCTCGCTGGTGCTTCTGTGCTCGCTTCAGGCATCGCCATCGACATCCAGGCGGGTGGCGGGGTCCTCAACGATGGCGCCGGGAGCACGATCAGGTCCCTGAACGATGCCGCCGTACACGTACTTGGCGATGCTGCCAATGTGACCAATCGAAACGGCGCAACCATCACGAGCCCTACTACCGCGCTATATCTTCAGCACGGGGGCTACGTGACGAACGGCGCCGGCTCTACGATCACAAGCACGGGCGCCGGCAGCGGGGCGTGTACGGGGTCGGGCGGCTGCGCTATTTACGTCGAATCGAATGCACAGACGGCATCGACGCTCGATGGCGGGGTGACGCTGGTCAACGCTGGCACCATCTTCGGCAACGTACAGCTGCTTCCCACCTCGCATAATAGCGTAACCCTCACCGCGGGCGGTGTTATCCACGGCGATCTGTCGATTGGCACGGGCCATACCTCTTCCCTGAGCCTGAATGGTGCGTCAGGGACGACCCAATATTATTCCCAGGCGGTAACCGGCCACACCACATTCGACGGTGGCCTTAGTGTCGTGAATGGTGCGAAGTGGGTCATCGATACGAACGACCTCACCGCAGGGAGTGTCGGTGTCGGTACGGGAAGCACGCTGCAAGTCGGCGACGGCACGACAAACGGCTGGCTTGGCGATGCCACGTACAGCATAGGCCGCGGTACGCTCATTTTCGATCGCAGCGACGACCTCACTTTCGCTGGCTCCATCTACGGTGTCAGTTCAGAGCCTTACAGTGACACGCTGATCAAGGCCGGTAGCGGCAAGCTCACGGTGGCGCTGTCGGGCTATAACTTCAGCCCCTCGAACATCGCCGTCCAGGATGGCACGCTGCAGATCGATAACACGGGAGCCCTGCCGGCGCCGGATATCGGAAACTATCCGTTGTCCGCATCGATAAAGAACGACAGCGCGCTGGTGTTCGATAGCAACCTTTACATCGATGCCGGTGGCGTCATTTCCGGGCATGGTTCGGTGACGAAGAACGGTTCAGGCATCGTGGCCCTGGAAGCGCAGGACACGTATACCGGCGTCACCACGGTCAACGAAGGCTTGTTGATGACGCGGTACGCTCTGCCAGGCGGCGTCACCGTGGCCCAGGGTGGCATGATCGATGGCATAAACTTCGCTTCGCGACCGGGCCCGGGACTCGCCGGCGTCGGCGGCGACCTCGCCAATGCTGGCAAGGTCGCCGTACATGGGGGCGACACGGTGGTGGGCGGCAGCTACACGCAGGCATCCACCGGTACGCTCGCCGTCAGCCTGGGAAGCCAGCTTGCCGTCAGCGGATCTGCGACGCTCAACGGGGGCAAGCTTGAAATCACGGGTGCGGATAGCGGCTACGTCGTGAACACGCACACGCCTGTGCTGACAGCAGCTACGGGACTGACCGGCACGTTCGGCCAGCTGGTAAAGGATACTGGCGTGGTCTTTACCGCGACGACGATCCACTACGACGCCAACAGCGCGTGGCTCGACACGACCGGCCTGAACGTGACCACCGCGGCCGCGGGCAACGGCGTGGCGTACACGCCAACTTCGCTCAACAGCGCCCAGCGTGTGCAGGGTGCCTTCACCCAGCTCAATACGGCGATCGCCAGCGGGAACAGCAGCAATGTGTCGCAGGCCTTCGTGCAGGCCGCGGGCCAGTTCCAGCAGGCGCCCACCCTGCAGGCAGCGCAGGCGTCGTTGCAGAGTGTTTCCGGACAGCTGCACGCAGCGAGTGCCGCGATGACCTTTGAAGCCATCGATGCATCCGGTCGTGCACTGGCCGATCACTTTGACGACGTACTGGGCAAGAACACAGCGTTCGGCACCTGGACACAGAACCTCAACGTAGGCGGCGACATGGGCCGCGCCGGATACGATGGTGTCGGCTTCCAGTTGAACGGCTGGCTGGTCGGCAACGACCGGCAGATCGGCGGCAACGGCGTGGCAGGCTTCGCGTTCGGCCAGAGCCAGGGCCAGCAGCGGCTGGATGGGAGCATCGACCGCAACCGCAGCCGCAATACCGAGGGCATGTTGTACGCGGGCTGGCTCAACGGGAACTGGTACACGCAGGGCCGTATCGGCTTCGGCCACTTCCAGCAGGATGTGAGTCGCGAGCTGCTCCTGGGGACCAGCGCGCAAGGCGTATCCACCAACTACAGCGGCAACTACAACGTCGCGTACGGCGAGAGCGGCCTGCACCTGGATGCGGGTGGCACGCGCATCATGCCGTTCGTGAACCTGGAATACGCCAGTATCAACCGCGATGGCTTCACCGAGCAGGGCGCGGGCGGCTTCGGCCTGCGCACCAACGCGCAGAACATCGATCGCTGGCAGGCGGGCGTGGGCATGCGCGCCTCGCATCACTGGAACCTCGATGGCGGCCGCGGCATCGACTTCACCGCGGGTGCGCAGTTCCGCCGCACGCTGGCTTCACACGGCGATGTGTTCGACGCCAGCTTCGTAGGCTTGCAACAGTGGCAGCCGCTGATTGGCGTGGGCCTGTCGCGTTACAGCGGGGTGTTGAACATGGGGCTCAATGCGGCGCTATCGGCGCGCACGACGCTGAACGTCGCGTATGACTACGAGAAGGGCCAGCGTGACCAGGCGCAGACGGTGTCGGCGCGGGTGAACGTGGCTTTCTAAAGCGCCAGGTGGAAAAACTGATTGAAGCTACTGGCCTCGTAGTCGCCGAACGCGGGCCCTGCTACGAACCCGCGCTTGCGATAGAGAACAAGCGCGGGTTCAAAAGCATCGCCACTGCCGGTCTCAAGGCTAAGCCGGCGTAGGCCGCGCCGCCGGGACTCGACCACGATATGTTCCAGCATGGCTGTCGCCGCACCCTGGCGGAGAAAGTCCGGGTGCGTACGCATCGACTTCAGTTCACCCGAGTCAGCGTTCCACTGTTTCAGCGCACCGACCGACGCAATGCGGCCGTCGTGCCATGCCGTCCACACAGTGACACTGGGCGCCTTGAGACCGGACACGTCGAGGGCAAACACGCTGCCCACGGGTGAGTTGGCGTGCATCTGACGCAGGTGCAAGGCAAGCAGCGCGAGCGTGGGCTCACCTGTCAGGTCGTCTTCGTGAATGGTGTACTCGTTCATGGGGTCGAGCATGCCATGAGTGGCGGCGTCGCCAACCACAAAAGAAAGCCCCGCACATGGCGGGGCTTTCCAGAAGGACAAAGTTGCCGGGCAACCGTGGCTCAGAACGGAATATCGTCGTCGTCAAAGCCTTCGTTGACCGGCGGGGCCGAACGCGCCGGGGCGTTGCCGCCACCGCGCTGCTGGCCGTAGTCATCGCCGCCGCGGTTGCCGCCGCCGTAGTTGCCGCCGCCCTGGCCGCCGCGCTGCTGGCCACCGCCACCACCGCCGCCCCAGTTGCCGCCACCGCCGGCGCCGCCGGCACCACCACCGCCGTAGCTGCCACCGCCCTGGCCGCCGCGGGCCTGCTGCGGACGGCTGCCGCCGCCGAAGCCACCACCACCGCCGCCTTCGCCACCCTGGCCGCCGAGCATCTGCATTTCGTTCGCGATGATGTCGGTGCTGTAGCGCTCGACGCCATCCTTATCGGTGTACTTATCGGTACGCAGCGAGCCTTCGATATAGACCTGACGGCCCTTCTTCAGGTATTCGCCGGCGATTTCAGCGAGCTTGCCGAACAGCTTCACGCGGTGCCACTCGGTGCGTTCCTGCTTCTCGCCGCTCTGCTTGTCGTTCCAGGCCTCCGATGTAGCGATGCGCAGGCTGGTGATCGCCGTGCCGCTACCGGTGTACCGGGTTTCCGGATCCGCGCCGAGGTTGCCGACGATGATGACCTTGTTGATGCCGCGTGCCATTGATTTTCCTCGAGTACGTGATGCGCCCTTCGCACCAGGCAGCCAGGGGGCCACCGGAAGAGCGGACCGGATAGTGTGGGCGATGGTGCGGCCTTCGGCAATGCCGTAGCAAGGGGCCGCAGCCGCGACATTATGTAGGCCTGCGTCTCACCGCCCGCGATCCTGTCGGTCGGGCGTCGCATCGCCTGCGATGCCCCGTAGGAGCGCGCTTGTGCGCGATCCATGTGCACCGCTCAGTCCGATGCTGCGGCATCGCCGATCGCGCGCGGGCGCGCTCCTGCAAGGGCCGGCATGTTCCACAGGACCAGGGGGAGCCAGGCCAGGGTGAGGGCGGCGGCGGCGCCGAACACGCCGTGCAGGCCAAGGGCGCCAAGGGCCACGCCGCCCACGGCACCACCGACGAAGGCGCCGAAGAACTGGCTGGTGGAATAGGCGCCCATGGCCGCGCCGCGAAGGTGGGCCGGCGCGATCCGCGAGACGAGGCTGGGCAGCGCGGCCTCGAGCAGGTTGAAGGCGGAGAAGAACACGGCCGCGGCGGAGCCCAGCAGCCATTCGTGGGTCGTGGCCAGGGCCATGCCGGCCATCGCCAGGCCCAACGCTACCACGCAGCCCACCACCATGCGGGCGCTACGGGCGGTATCGCGCATGCGCGGCATGAAGGCGCCCATGACCAACGCCGCGATCACCATCACCGGCAGGTAGAGCGTCCAGTGCCGGGCCACCGGCACATCAAAGGTATCGGTCAGCAGGATGGGCAGCCCCACGAAGCTGGCCGTCAGCAGCGCGTGCAGGAAGAACACCGAGCCGTTGAGCACCAGCATGCTGCGGTCACGCAGCATGGCAAGGATGTCGCGGAACGTGCCGGTGGCCGGCCGTTCGGCCCGCACGGGCGTGGGTACCAGCCACCACAACAGCAGCATGGCCACGAGCGCCAGCAGCGAGGTGAGCCCAAACAGGCCGCCCAGGCCGGCGACCGATTCCAGCGGCGGCCCCAGGATGAGCGCCAGCAGGAACGAAAGGCCGATGGAAACGCCGATGATGCCCATGACCTTGCTGCGGTTCGCATCCGCGGTGAGGTCGGCCGCGAGGGCCGTGCCGGCACCCGCGACGGCGCCCATGCCCTGCAGGGCGCGGCCCAGCACGATGCCCATGAGGGTATGCGATGTCGCCGCCACCAGGCCGCCTGCCGCGAATACCAGCAGGCCCAGCGTAATGGCCGGCTTGCGGCCGATCCGGTCCGAAAGCATGCCCAGCGGCACCTGGAGAAGCATCTGGCCCATGCCGTACACGCCAAGGGCCAGCCCTACCCACAAGGGCGTGGCATCGGGCATGGCCCGGGCATACACGGAAAAAACCGGGAGGATCAGGAACAGGCCGAACAGCCGAAGGCTGATCACCAGGGCCAGGGTCAGGGCGCTGCGACGTTCCAGGGGGCTGAGCTGGCTCACCGACGGTTCGATCCAAGGGCGGCACCGGGGCCGATGCCGGGCGTGATTATACGGATCGCGGCATCATGACGATTCAAAGCACCGCCGCATCCTTCATAATGTGGGCTGATTTGCCGCATCCATGACGGGCCCATGCCATCCATTGCCGAAAGCCAGACCCCTATTGATTTCGCCAGCGTCCGCGCCTTGGCCGCTGACGACATGCGGGAGGTGGATGCACTCATCCGGCACCGGCTGTCGTCCGATGTGGTGCTGATCAACCAGATCGCCGAACACATCATCGCCGGTGGCGGCAAGCGGCTGCGGCCCATGCTGCACGTACTGGCGGCCCGCACCGCGGGTTACCAGGGCATTGAACACGCCAAGCTCGCTGCCATTATCGAATTCATCCACACCTCCACCCTGCTCCACGACGATGTGGTGGATGAGTCGGATATGCGCCGCGGGCGGAAAACCGCCAATGCGCTGTGGGGTAATGCCGCCAGCGTGCTGGTAGGCGATTTCCTTTATTCGCGTTCATTCCAGCTGATGGTGGAACTGGATGACATGCGGATCATGCGCATCCTGGCGAACACCACCAACACCATTGCCGAAGGCGAAGTGCTGCAGCTGTTGAATATCGGCAATGCGGATGTGGACGAGGCGGCCTACCTGGCCGTGATCGAACGCAAGACCGCGGTGCTGTTCGCTGCCGCAACCGAGCTGGGCGGCGTGCTGGGTGGCCTGCCCGATGACCAGGTGGCGGCACTGCGCCGCTACGGCATGGAGCTGGGTTACGCATTCCAGATCGCGGATGACCTGCTCGATTACGTCTCCGATGCCGATACGCTGGGCAAGAACATCGGCGATGACCTCGCCGAAGGTAAGCCAACCCTGCCGCTTATCTATGCCATGCAGACGGCGGATCCCGACCAGTTGAAGTCGCTGCGCCACGCCATCGAACACGGTGGGCTGGATTCGCTGGATCGCATCATCGCGGCCATCCGCGATTCGGGTGCGCTCGATCGCGTGCACGAGAAGGCGGTATCGCATGCCTTGGCCGCGCGCGAAGCACTGGCCGTATTGCCGGCATCCGCGTTCCGCGATGCGCTGGCGACGCTGGCGGATTATTCGGTCGAACGCCGGTTCTGATTAGCCCGCCGACGTTCGACGGCACCCTGTAGGAGCGCGCTTGCGCGCGATAGGCAGCCGCTTCATCGCTGCGTTGGCTTATCGCGCGCAAGCGCGCTCCTACATGGGTTTATCGCGCGCAAGCGCGCTCCTACATTACTTTTTGAAAGCTTCGGCCAGCCAGGCTTTCATCGCGGCGTAGGCGCGCGTGGCCACCTTGGCGTCGTAGCGGCAATTGCCCGTGGTATCGGTGGCTTCCTTCTCCGTGAAGCAATGCACCGCGTTGCCGTAATCGACCGATGCCCAGTCGATCTTGTCGGCTCGCATCTCTGCTTCGAAGGCCGTGCGCTGCTCAGGCGGCACGTTGGCATCGTCGGCGCCGTTGAGCGCTAGCACGTGCGTATTCGGCTGGATCTTCGAGCCAAGCTTCGAGTCATCGGAAAGCAGGCCGTGGAAGGTCACCACCGCCGCCACATCGGCGCCGGTACGAGCGAGGTCGAGCACGGCCGAACCGCCAAAGCAGAAACCGATCGCGGCGAGGTGCGCCGGGTCGATGGGGGCGTTCTTTTCCTGCGCCTTCAGCTCATCGAAGGCCCGGGTCACACGCGTGCGCATGAGCTTGCGATCGCCGTAGAGCGGCTTCACTGCAGCGCCCGCTTCATCGGCGCTCTTCGGGCGCGTATCGCCGCCGTACATATCCGTCAGCAGGATCACGTAATCCTTGCCGGCAATTTCCTTGGCCTTGGCGACGGCCATGTCATTGATGCCGTACCAGTTCGGGACCATGACCAGGCCGGGGCGCTTCGTCTTCACGGCATCGTCGTAGACGAGGAAGCTCTTGTAGGTCACGCCGCCCTCGGTCCACTGGACCGGCTTGGCGACCATGCCCGCATGGGCGCTACCCGCGGCGCCCATGACGAGGAGTGACAAGGCAAGCAACGTACGGCGCATCGGCGTTCTCCCTGGTTGGATGCGGCGAAGCATAACCGCTTAGCCGCACGAAACGCTGGTGGCCGCACCTGCAGGAGCGCGCTTGCGCGCGATACACGCTGCCGCGAGCACCCATCGCGCGCAAGCGTGCTCCTACAAGGGCCGGCGACCGGGCTAGAGCCCGGCGGCGTGCTGGGAGAGCTTGCGCTTCAGGGGGGAAAGGCGATCGAGCAGGCGTACGCCCAGGCCGCGGGCGGTGACCAGGGGCGATGCGCTCCAGCCATAGATGCGGGCCAGCGCATCGAACGAGCGGGCATCCAGTTCATCGGCGCTGCGGCGGCGGCGCGCGTAACGGCGCAGCACGTGCGTGGCGGCGAAATCACGGCCAGCGGCGCGCGCGTCAACAAGCGTATCGCGCAGTTCCGCCACGTCGCGCAGGCCCAGGTTCACTCCCTGGCCGGCCAACGGGTGTACCGCGTGCGCCGCATCACCCAGCAACACCAGCCGCCCTACTTCGTAGCGATCGGCCAGCTTCAGGCGCAAGGGGAACGCCGCGCGGCGGGTCACGCTCTCGATCGGGCCCAGGCGGAAATCGCTGGCGATGCCCAGCGCCGCGCGGAACCCGTCGTCATCCAGCGCCAGCACGCGCTGTGCCTCGGGCTCAGGCAACGACCACACGATGGAACTGCGCCCATCAGCCAGCGGCAGGAAAGCCAGCGGGCCGCCGGGCAGAAAACGTTGCCACGCGGTACGTTCGTGTGAGCGCGCCGTGCCTACATGTGCCACGACGCCACGCTGCGCATAGTCGCGCCCGTGCGTGCCGATCCCCACCATGGCCCGCAGCGGCGATTCCGCACCATCCGCAGCCACAACCAGCTTTGCGGCGAGCACCTGGCCATCGGCCAGCTCCAGCTGCGCGCGATCCTCGCGCATGCTGTAACCGGTGACCTCGGCAGGCACCACACGGCGCACGCCGGCGTCATCCAGCGCGTGCCAGAGCACGGCCTGCACCAGGTTGTTCTCGACGATGTAGCCGAGCACGTCGCGGCCTTCATCGGCGGCATCGAAATGCAGGGTTGCGCCGTTCTCGGCATCCCACACCACCATGCGCTCGTACGGCGAGGCACGCCCTTCGCGTATGCGCTGCCACACCCCGAGCTGATCCAGCAGCTGGATGGACGAAGAGGCGAGGCCAACCACGCGCAGATCCACGTCATGTGCCGCGGCCCAGGCCGCCGGCTCGCGTGCATCGACCAGGGCGACGCTGAAGCCGGCGCGGGCGAGCGCCAACGCGGCGGCCGCACCCACCATGCCACCGCCAACGATTGCCACATCCAGCAGGGCACCGCGACGCCGCGGCGTGTCCGTGTTCCAGGTATCGCTCACGGCGTCTTCTCCCGCACGGCAAACGGTGCGTTGGCACGGAAGCCCATGCCGCGCCGGCTCAACGCGTGGCGCAGCGGCGGGACGCGGTCCAGGGCCAGCATGGCCAGCGAGCGCAACGGCCCCAACAGCGGCTGGTCAAGGCAGGCCAGCCGGACCAGGCCGTGGCTCATCGCCATCGTGCCTTCGCGATCGGGGGTACGGCGACGTTCGTATTCCGTCAGCAGCGCCGCGGCACCCGGATCGCCACCTGCCGCAACCAGCTCTGCCAGGGTGAGCGCATCGCGCAGGCCAAGGTTGAAACCCTGGGCGCCAATCGGGTGCACGGTCTGCGCGGCGTTCCCTACCAGCACCGCGCGGGGGCCGGTGAGCGCTTCCGCGGCAACGCGCCGGATCGGATATGGCACCCGCTTTCCGGGACGGGCCAGCCGCCCCAGCCGCCAGCCGAAGCGCTCCTGCGCCAGCGCGGCAAATGCGGCATCGTCCATCGCGGCCACCGCATCAGCCTGCCCGGCCGCCACGGTCAGCACCAGGCCGATCCGGCGCTCCGCCAGCGGCAGCACCGCCACCGGGCCATCGTCGGTGAAGCGTTCGAAGGCGCGGCCCCGCGGGTCGCGCTCCGGCGTCATGGTGCTGACAAACAGCGCCTGCCGGTAATCGTGCTCGCGGGTACCGATGCCCAGTTGCGAGCGGATACCCGAGGTGGTGCCATCGGCGCCCACCAGCAGCGGTGTCGTCACGTGTTCCGTGCCATCCGGGCCCGTGATCGTCGCCCGCCATCCCCCCTCGACCGGCTCGATATGCGCCACCCGGGCCGGTGCGCGGCGAACCAGCAGGCGGCATTTCGCCAGGCGGTTCAACAGGGCCTCACCCAGCTCGCGCGCGGGCAAGGTCCAGCCCAGCGCATCCACGCCTTCGGCGGCGGCATCCATCCGCACGCTGCCAAAGTCGCCGGCGCGGCTCGTATGAATATGCGTGATGGGCGTGGCCCGCTGGCGTGCCAGGTCCCACACGCCGATCGCGGCCAGCCCGTTCACGGTGGCCCGGGCCAGCGCCAGGTTACGTTCGTCGTAGCTGGGCTGGTCGCCGACGCGGGGCGCGGCGGCTTCCACCAGCATGGCGGGGATGCCGGCGGTATCCAGGGCAATGGCAAGGCTGGCGCCAACCAGGCCGCCGCCGACGATGAGGATGGGGGATGCAGGGCTCATCCACGGATGATAGCGCCGTGGCGTGCAGGTGCCGTGGGTGCGGCGGGCCGCCGCACGCTAGAATCGGCGAATGGGTAACCGACTCTCGAAGATTTACACGCGTACCGGCGATGACGGCAGCACCGGCCTGGGCGATGGCAGCCGCACCGGTAAGGATTCCTTGCGGGTAGCCGCCTACGGCACGGTCGATGAGCTCAACAGCACGCTGGGCATGGTCATCGCCAGCGATGGCGTGGGCGACGATATCCGCGAGGTGCTGGTCCAGGTGCAGCACGAGCTGTTCGACCTGGGTGGCGAACTGTGCATCCCGGGCATGGCCATGGTGCAGGGTAAGGATATCGACCGGCTCGAGGCCGTGCTCGATGCCTTCAACGCCGACCTGCCCGCGCTGAAGGACTTCATCCTTCCTGGCGGGGGCATGGCGGCCTCCACCTGCCACCTCGCGCGCACCGTGTGCCGCCGCGCCGAGCGCGAGGTCGTGGCACTGGGCCGCGTGGAGGAAGTACGCCCCGAGGCGCAGCGTTACCTGAACCGTCTTTCAGACTTGTTGTTCGTGCTCGCGCGCGTGCTGGCGCGGCGCAGCGGCCACGGCGAGGTGTTGTGGCAACACGAGCGGCGCCCGCGCGGCTGAGCTGGCGGTGTAAGCTCAAGGGCACTGGCCCGGCGATCGCCGCCGTGCCCTCGCCAGGGGTTGGAGCTTATGCGTGGAGTGCCATCGTGCGATGCAGGCGGTGATTCTGCTAAGTTGGCCGCCTTTCGAACGGACAAGACCCCGCCCGTGACGCCCCGCAACAGCATCCTGCCTAAACGCCGCCTGCTGGCGACCGCCGTCGCCCTCGTCGTCTCCGGCACTGCCTGGCAAGCCCAGGCCCAGTCCACGCCAGCCGCCGCGACCACACCTGCGCCTGCGGTTTCCGCCGGCCACCCGGCATCCGAAGTCGAGACCTGCAAGCTCGGCTCGTTCATCTGTGCGCCGCGCCCGGTCAGCTACCTACTGTGCAGCCCCAACGCCATGCTGGACTTCTACGATCCTACGATCACGAAGGACACCACGCTGCGCGATACGGCTGTGACCGATACCGTGTCGAACATCAACGGCACCGAGGGCGTGAAGGTCGAAAGCCCCGAGCCGAACCTCTACCACATGACCGGCGGCGTTCGCCTGCAGCGTGCGGACCAGGTGTTGCAGGCCGAGGATGTCACCTACAACGCCGATTCCACGGCCTACGATGCGAAAGGCAACGTGCGCTACCAGGAAGCGGGCATGCTGCTGCGCGCCGACCGCATGACCGGCACCACCACGCCGAACCAGGGCGATGCCGACCACGTCACCTACCAGCTGCTGCAGTCGCGCGGCAACGGCGTGGCCGACCATGCCAAGGTCACCGACCCGACCCACGGCCGCATGCGCATGGCCACGTACTCCACGTGCGATGTGGGCAAGCACCAGTGGGAATTCCGCGCCAAGACCGTGGAGCTAAACAAGGACACCGGCGTAGGCACCGCCTGGAACGGCACCATGCGCTTCAAGGGCGTGCCGTTCATGTACCTGCCCTACTTCACGTTCCCGCTGGATGACCGGCGCAAGAGCGGCTTCCTGTATCCGACGTTTGGTTCGTCCAGCCATTCGGGCACGTACCTGACGCTGCCGTATTACCTGAACCTCGCACCGAATTACGATGCGACCATCACGCCCAGCTATTACACCGAGCGCGGCGCGATGCTGGGCGTGGAGTTCCGCTACCTGCAGCCGCGCTCCAACGGTACGTTCGATATCACGTACCTGGGCCACGACCGCGGCCCGGAAGATCCGGAGTTCGTGCAGTACGGCGATCGCGATGGTTCCAAGCAGCGCTGGCTGGCCAAGATCCAGAATTCGACCAACCTGGGCGATGGCTTCAACCTGGGCGTGAACATCAACCGCGCCTCGGATAACGAATACTTCCGCGACTTCGGCAACGACCTTTACAGCTCGTCGGTCGGCATCCTCACCTCCAGCGTCTATGTCTCCAAGGGCGGCAAGTACTGGAGCGCTTCGCTGGGCGTCGACGATTACCAGAACATGGATCCGGGCCTGCCGAATTACGTGGAGCCCTATAAGCGCTGGCCGCGTGCCACGTTCAACTCGGAAATCCCGCTCAATTCGTGGCTCGATGTGGGTATCGATTCCGAAGCCGTGGCCTTCCGCAAGTCGGACCGTGTCCCCGGCGTGCAGCCTGATGGCAACCGCCTCGACCTGGCCCCGTACATCTCGGCCGACTTTGGCGGCCCGTTCTGGTTCGCCCGGCCGCGCCTGGAGTACCGGTACACCGGGTACCAGATCGAAAACGACTACTTCAAGTCGAACTTCCCCGATCGTACGCCCTCGCGCGCCCTGCCGATCGCGAGCTACGACACGGGCCTGATCTTCGACCGCGCCACGCACCTGTTCGGCACGGATTACACGCAGACGCTCGAGCCGCGCGTGTATTACCTGTACGTGCCTTACCGCAACCAGGACAAGCTGCCGACGTTCGACACCAATGAAATGTCGTTCGACTTCTGGCAGCTGTTCACGACCAACCGTTTTGCCGGCGCCGATCGCCAGATGGATGCCAATAACGTCACCGCGGCGCTCACCACGCGCCTGCTCGACGATAACGGCGTGGAGCGTGTCTCGGCGGGCGTGGGTCAGATCCGCTACCTGAGCGATCAGAAGGTGCAGATGCCGGGCGTGCCGGCCACCGACTACAGCGGATCGGATTACGTCGCCCAGTTCGCCATCCAGCTCAACGACAAGTGGCGCGTGAACAGCTCCTACCAGTGGAACCCGAACAAGAAGCAGAGCCCGTACCTCGACCCGGATACGGGGCTCACCTACTTCCAGGGCCATGACACGGACCTGGCCACCGTCGCGTTCCAGCGCCGGATCAAAGGCGATGGCATCCTCAACTTCTCGTACCGGTACCGCCGGAACGTGATGGAACAATTCGATACCTCCGTGGTCTACCCCGTGTCAGAGCGCTGGCGTGCACTGGCGCGGTGGGTCTTCGCCCGCCGCGATATCGTGCCGGTCACACTCGACAACGGTGCCAGCTTCACCACGTTCACGTTCTCCCACCGGACCCTGGAAGCGGCCGCCGGCGTCGAATACGACAGCTGCTGCGTCGCCTTCCGCATCCTTGGCCGCCATTACGTCATGGATTACACCCGGCGGACCAATAACGCGATCATGTTTGAACTGGAATTCAAGGGCCTAGGCTCGCTGAACCCCCAGTCGGGCGAGTACCTGCGGCGTGCTATCCTTGGCTATCAATAAGTGGGGCAGGCGCCCCGGGCTCCCTATTAGATGAAGCAGATCCTCGCTTATTCCCTGCTCGCTGCCGCCATCGTGGCGGCCGTGCCCACCGCTCACGCGCAGCTCATGCCCCAGGCGCAGCCTGCCGGCGGTGGCGCCGCCATGGGCAATGGCTCGCTTGACCGCATCGTGGCCGTGGTGGAGGACGACATCATCCTCCAGAGCGAACTGAATGCGGCCATGGCCGCCATCCAGAAGCAGTACGCCGCGAACCCGGGCCAGCTGCCCCCGCAGGATGTGCTCGCCCGCCAGGTGCTCGATCGCCTCATCCTCATGAAGCTGCAGGTGTCGCGCGCCAACGACCAGAATATCCACGTCACCGACCAGGATATCGACGCGGCCGTGGGCAACGTGGCCCAGCAGAACAAGATGTCGGCGGAGCAGCTGCAGGCCGCGGTCACGCAGGATGGCATGAGCTGGCAGGGCTTCCGCCAGCAGATCTCCGACCAGTTGCTCACCCAGAAGCTGCATGAAAGCGTCGTGCGCGACCAGGTCACGGTCACGGATGCCGAAGTGAACAACCTGCTGGCCAGCCCCACCTACAAGGCGGGCGAAGTGCACCTGGCCCATATCCAGGTCAGCACCCCGGCCGAGGGCGGCGCCAGCGATATTGCCGCGGCCCAGGCCAAGGCGGACAAGGCCATCGCCGAGATCAAGGCCGGCAAGGATTTCAACGCGGTCGCCATCCAGTATTCCGATGCCCCCGACGCGCTCGATGGCGGTGACCTGGGCTGGCGCCGACTCGACGAAGTGCCGCCGGCCTTCGCCGATGCCGTGGGCTCGCTCAAGGCCGGTGAAACCACCGCGGCCCTGCGCGGCCCCACCGGTTTCCACATCCTGAAGCTGGTGGAAACCCGCCAGCCGGGCCGCCAGGTGGTCACCGAGTACCACGCGCGTCAGATCCTCATCAAACCGTCCGAAATCGTCACGCCGGAACAGGCGGAGAAGAAGGCGGAAGAGATCTACACCAAGGTCGCCGACAAGAAGGAAGACTTCGCCAAGCTGGCGAAGGATGACTCCAAGGACACCACCACGGCCAACGCCGGCGGCGACATGGGCTGGTTCCAGAAGGATGCATGGGGCCAGGCGATTTCCAGCCAGCTCGATGGCCTGAAGGAAAACGAGGTCTCCAAACCGTTCCAGACCGATGCCGGCTGGATCGTCATGCAGCTGCTGGGCACCCGCCAGAGCGATGTCACTGACGAATCGCAGCGCAACCAGGCCCGCCAGGCCATTGGTAACCGCAAGGCGGATGAGGCCTACGAGAGCTACCTGCGTGAAATGCGCTCGTCCTCGTTCGTCGATATCCGCGTGCCGGAACTGCGCGACCCGGACGACAAGCAGGCTTCGGCCCTCCAGCCGAAATAAAGCTGCATGAACGCGACGACCCTGCCGCGGCTCGCCGTTACCGCCGGTGAGCCCGCCGGGGTCGGCCCCGAACTGCTCGCACGCCTGGCGGCCAGCGACCTGGCCGCCGATATCGTCGCTATTACCGACCGCGAGCTGCTCGCCGGGGCGGCCGCCCGTTGCGACCTCGCCCTGCACCTGGCCGACGACGACGGCACCCGCATCACGCACCGCCCGGCAGGCCACCTTCGCGTACGCCATGTGCCACTGGGCGCGCCCGTGCGCTACGGCCAGCCCGATCCTGCCAACGCCCGGCACGTGCTCGACATGCTCGGCACGGCCGCGGATGGCTGCCTCGATGGTACGTTCGATGCGGTCGTCACGGGCCCCGTGCAGAAAGCCACCATCAACGACGCCGGGATCCCCTTCAGCGGCCATACCGAGTTCTTCGCCGAACGCGCGGGCGCCGAGGTGGTGATGATGCTCGCCAGCCCCGAGCTGCGCGTGACCCTGGCCACCACCCACCTGCCGCTTTCCGCGGTGCCGGCCGCGATCACGCCGGCCCTGCTTGAGCGCACCCTGCGCATTGTCCACGCTGCGCTGCGCGGGCACTTCGGGGTGGCTTCGCCACGCATTGCCGTGCTTGGCCTTAACCCACACGCGGGCGAAGACGGCCACCTGGGCCGCGAAGAAATCGACACGATCATCCCGCTGCTCGAGCGCCTGCGCGCCGGCGGCATGGACCTGATCGGCCCCCTGCCCGCCGATACGGCCTTCGTGCCGGCCATGCGCCCGCGCTACGACGCGGTGCTGGCCATGTACCACGACCAGGCCCTGCCGGTACTCAAGAGCGAAGCGTTCGACCGCACAGTCAACGTGACCCTCGGCCTCCCCTTCATCCGCACGTCCGTCGATCACGGTACCGCGCTCGACCTGGCCGGCACCGGCCGCGCCGATCCGGCCAGCCTGTTCGCCGCCACGCGCCTTGCCATTGAGCTTGCCCGCCAGCGGGCCACCGTATGAACGCACGCCCCAAAAAGAGCTTCGGCCAGCATTTCCTGCACGATAAGCGCTATATCGATCGCATCGTGTCGTCGATCGCCCCCAAGGATGGCGATACCGTCGTCGAGATTGGCCCGGGTGAAGGCGCCATGACCCTGCCGTTACTGGCGGTGGCGAAGAAGCTGACCGCCATCGAGCTCGATACCGACCTTATCCCCGGCCTGCAGGCGCGCGCCGCGCCCATCGGTGACCTGCGCATCGTGCATTCCGATGTGCTGAAGGTGGATTTCAGCGCGCTGGCGAAGGAACTGGGCGCCGAGCGCCTGCGCATCGCAGGCAACCTGCCCTACTACATTTCCAGCCCCATCCTGTTCCACTGCGTGGAACACGCGGCGGCCATCCAGGACATGCACTTCATGCTGCAGAAGGAAGTGGTGGACCGCATGGCCGCAGAGCCCGGCAGCAAGGTCTACGGCCGCCTCAGCGTCATGCTGCAGCTGGCCTGCAAGGTCACCCCGCTGTTCACCGTTCCGCCCGGCGCCTTCCGTCCGCCCCCGAAGGTGGATTCGGCGGTCGTGAGAATGGTCCCCCTGCCGCCCGATCAGTTGCCGAAGGGCGACCCGGCGAAGATCCACGCCGTGGTGAAGGCGGCTTTCGCCATGCGGCGTAAGACTTTATCCAATACGTTGAAGGGCCTGGTCGATGAGGCCACGATCCGTGAGCTCGGTATTGATCCAAAAGCCCGCGCGGAAACGCTCGCGCCGGGGGATTTCGTGAAGCTCGCGAACGCGACCTGAACAAGATACGGGCATACTTGCCCACCCCCTCCGCGTCCCACACAATCCCTGCATGAACTCGAAAACCCCCTACACGATCGACGTGGAGGTCGAAACCCGCTTCGTTCCCGACCAGTCGCACCCCGGTGATAACCGCTACGTGTTCGCCTATACGATCACGCTGCGCAACGCCGGTGTGACAGGCGCGCAACTGCTTGCGCGGCACTGGGTCATCACGGATGCGAACGGCAAGGTGGAAGAAGTGCGCGGCGATGGCGTGGTGGGCGAGCAGCCGTGGATGCGCCCGGGCGACACCTACGAGTACACCTCGGGCGCCGTGCTGGAGACCGCCGTGGGCACCATGGCGGGCAGCTACCGCATGGTGGCCGATGATGGTACGCACTTCGATACGCCGATCCCCGCGTTTGTCCTCTCCATTCCCCGTACGCTCCACTAGGATTCACGCATGGATAGCGCAAATGCCCGGTGCGGCGACATGAAGCGAGCAACCTGATGGCCGTGTACGCGATCGGCGATGTGCAGGGTTGCTACCCCGAACTCCAGCGCCTGCTCGAGAAAATCCGCTTCGATCCGGCAGCCGACCAGCTGTGGTTCTGCGGCGACCTGGTGAATCGCGGCGGCGAATCGCTCGCCACGCTGCGGCTCATCCATTCGTTGGGCGAGCGCGCCATCATCACGCTCGGCAACCACGATCTGTCGTTGCTGGCAATCGGCCAGCGCCGTGAGGATGCGCAGCAGCGGGTGAACCCCGAGCTGCGCGAGGTGCTGTTCGCGGACGATGCGCCCGTGCTGCTTGAGTGGCTGCGCATGCAGAAGTTGCTGCATCACGACGAGGCGCTCGGCTGGACCATGATCCACGCGGGCATGGCGCCGATCTGGACACTGCGCCAGGCACAGCGCGCGGCCATGGAAGTGGAGCGCGAGCTGGGCAGCAACCGCCACCAGCGCCTGCTGAAGAACCTCTTCGGCAACCGCCCGGCGGCGTGGACGAACCGCCTGCAAGGTGTGGAACGCCACCGCGCCACCATCAACACGCTCACCCGCATGCGCTATTGCGATGTGAACGGCCGGATCGATTTCGAGGGCAAAGGCACGCCGGGCACGCAGAAGCCGGGGATGTATCCCTGGTTCGAAGTACCGGGCATGCGCAAGCGCGAGACGAAGATCGTGTGCGGCCACTGGTCGGCCCTGGGCCGCTTCGCGGGCCTGGGCGTCTACGCCATCGACACCGGCTGCGTGTGGGGCGGCCAGCTCACGGCCATGCGCATCGACCAGGAAGAGCCGCAGTACATCACCGTGCAGGCCGAGCCGCACAGGCAGAAGCCGAAGGGCGGCGGGGACTAGCGAGAGCGGTTCAGCGAAACCGAAGACGAAAGAAAACTGTTCAAAAGTCAGGGGCCGATGTTTTTTTTGTACGGCGACTGACTTTTCTTTACAAATTGGGCTTCGGCCGTACTTTTCTTTACAGCGCCAAAAAAAAGGTTCATCGCGGATTTCCGGGGGCCCGCGCTTCATCCGGCCCCTTCGTCGGGTCATTCGCATTCGCGAATGCATGTGTTTAGCGGCTAGCGCCGCCTTAGGCTGGGAGGGCGTCGCCGTCGGCGGCGGGCAGGCCCCTAGGTCCGCCAGTCGCGGACCTGCGGACCGGGCCGTAGGCTTCTCTCACGCGACAATCCAGGCGTCCAGCGTTGCCATTGCCGCCCCGTCGTTCGTGCCTTGCGCCGATCGCGAGAGAGCGATGTAGCTCGGCGGCGTCATCGCTCCGTGGGCTATCGCGCGCAAGCGCGCTCCTACAGGTGGTGGATCGCACGCTTGTGGCTCTCCGACCACAAACCTCGATGTGGGGTGCGCGGGTGGGCAGGCCCTTGGGGCCGACATGAGCGGAGGGCCGCCGGGCGATTCGCGGTTAGCGATGAGGTGCCTACGGCCCGGTCCGCAGGTCCGCGACTGGCGGACCCAAGGACCTGACCACCCGCAGCTTCCTCAACCGACCACGCGCCAAGCGGCGTAAGCCGCTAAGTACATGCATTCGCGAACGCGAATGACCCGCTGCAGGGGCGACGCACGCCCCTGCAGCACCCCGGAAATCCACGATGAACCAAAAAAAACCCGGCTTTCGCCGGGTTTTTTTATCAGGTCAGCTGACCGTGGCAGTGCTTGTACTTCTTGCCCGAGCCGCAGGGGCACGGATCGTTGCGGCCCACCTTGGGGCCTTCCGCCACCGTGGTCGGTACCGCCTGCTCAGCCACCGCATTGTTGCCCAGTGCCTGCGCATCAGCGTGCTGGAACTGCAGGCGCTGGGCTTCCGCCGCGCGCTGCTGCTCCGCTTCCATCGCCGCCACTTCTTCCTCGCTGCGGATACGAATGCGGGCAAGCATCTGCACCACTTCGGTCTTGATGCGATCGAGCATTTCCGAGAACAACTCGAACGACTCGCGCTTGAACTCCTGCTTCGGCTGCTTCTGCGCGTAACCACGCAGGTAGATGCCCTGGCGCAGGTAATCCATGCTCGCCAGGTGCTCCTTCCACGCGTTATCCACCACGGAGAGCATCACGTGCTTCTCCAGCGAACGCATGGTCTCGGCACCGACCTGCACTTCCTTCTCGGCGAACATCTGGTCCACCGCCGTGCGCACGTGCTCGAAGATGGCCTCGGCGTCGGCATCCTTCTGGCCTTCCAGCCAGTGAGCCACGTCCAGGCGCAGGTTCAGCTCGCTGGCCAGCTCACGATCCAGGCCGGGGATATCCCACTGGTCATCGATGCTGTCGGCCGGCACGAAACGGCGCACCAGGCCTTCGATCACGTCGGCGCGGATATCGCCCACCATGTCGGAAATATCTTCCGCATCGAGCAGCTCATCGCGCTGCGCGTAGATCACCTTGCGCTGATCGTTCGCGACGTCATCGAAATCGAGCAGGTTCTTGCGGATATCGAAGTTGTGCTGCTCGACCTTGCGCTGCACCTTTTCGATCTGGCGCGTGATCAGGCGATCTTCCAGCGCCTCGTCTTCCTTCATGCCGAACATCTGCATCCAGCGGCCGATACGCTCGCCGCCGAAGATGCGCATGAGGCTGTCCTGCAGCGACAGGTAGAAGCGCGAGGAACCCGGATCGCCCTGGCGGCCCGAACGGCCACGCAGCTGGTTATCGATACGGCGCGATTCATGGCGCTCGGTACCGATGATGTGCAGGCCGCCCGAAGCGAGCACCTGCTCATGGCGCTTCTTCCATTCGGTTCGGAGCTTTTCGCGATCGGCATCGGTGGCTTCGGCCGGCAGCGCGGCAAGCGCGGCTTCCAGGCTGCCGCCCAGCACGATATCGGTACCGCGGCCAGCCATGTTGGTGGCGATGGTTACGGCCGACGGCGCGCCCGCCTGGGCAACGATGTGCGCTTCGCGCTCATGCTGCTTGGCGTTCAACACTTCGTGCGGGATGCGTTCCTTCTTCAGCAGGCCCGACACCAGTTCGGAGACATCGATGGACGCGGTACCCACGAGCACCGGCTGGCCCTTCTCGAAGCATTCCTTGATGTCGGCGATCACCGCCTTGAACTTCGCATCCGGGCCCAGGAACACCATGTCCGGGTTGTCCTTGCGGACCATCGGCTTGTGGGTGGGGATGACCACCACTTCAAGGCCGTACACCGACTGGAATTCGTAGGCTTCGGTATCCGCCGTACCGGTCATGCCGGCCAGCTTCTTGTACATGCGGAACAGATTCTGGAACGTCACCGTTGCCATGGTCTGGTTTTCGCGCTGGATGGGCACGCCTTCCTTCGCTTCCACCGCCTGGTGCAGGCCATCGGACCAGCGGCGGCCCGCCAGCGTACGGCCGGTGAACTCATCCACGATGATGACTTCGCCATCGCGCACGATGTAATCCACATCGCGCTGGTAGATGGCGTTGGCGCGCAGCGCCGCGTTCATGTGGTGGACGACGGCCAGGTTCTTCGAATCGTACAGACCCGTATCCGGCTCGATAACGCCCGCCTGGCGCAGCAGCTGCTCGGCGTGCTCCATGCCCTCTTCGGACATGTGCACCTGCTTCTGCTTTTCATCCACGAAGTAATCGCCGGAACCCTCTTCGGTTTCCTGGCGAGTCAGGTGCGGCACGACCTTGTTCACCGCGATGTACAGCTGCGGGGAATCCTCGGCCGGGCCGGAGATGATGAGCGGAGTACGGGCTTCGTCGATAAGGATCGAATCCACTTCGTCGACGATGGCGTAGTGCAGGCCGCGCTGGTAGCGCTGGTCGCGGCTGAGCGCCATGTTGTCGCGCAGGTAATCGAAGCCGAACTCGTTGTTGGTGCCGTAGGTGATATCGGCGGCGTAGGCGCCACGCTTGTCGGCGTGGTCCATGCCCGGGTACACCACGCCCACCGTCAGGCCCAGGAAGTTGTAGAGCTTGCCCATCTGCGCCGAGTCGCGGCGCGCCAGGTAGTCGTTCACGGTGACGACGTGGGTGCCCTTGCCTTCCAGCGCGTTCAGGTACACCGGCAGCGTACCGACCAGGGTCTTGCCCTCGCCCGTGCGCATTTCGGCGATACGGCCGCCATGGAGAACCATGCCGCCGATCATCTGCACGTCGTAGTGGCGCATGCCGAGCACGCGCTTGGCGCCCTCGCGGGTGACCGCGAAGGCTTCGGGCAGCAGCTTGTCCAGGGTTTCACCGGCGGCCAGGCGCTGGCGGAACTCGTCCGTCTTGGCGCGCAGGGCATCGTCGGAAAGCTTTTCGAACTCCGGCTCGAGGGCGTTGATGCGTTTGACCGTCTTGGAGAGGTCACGCAGCACGCGGTCGTTACGGCTGCCGAAAATACTCGTCAGGGCACGATTGAACATCGATCATCCGGATCTGAAGCAAAAGAGGACTGCCGTGCGGGTAAACCCGACCGGCACGAAGGGACGATCATACTACGGGCGCCCCTCAACTTGCCTTTTAATGGCGGCGGCTTGCCGCCGTTCAAGGCTGTCTCAGTGGTGGCTGCGAACGAACGCCAGCGGGTTCACCACGCGATCGTGGTACCAGACCTCGAAATGGACGTGGGAGCCGGTTGAGCGGCCGGTGGAGCCGGCCTGGGCGATCACATCGCCCACGTGCACACGCTGGCCCACCGTGGCCACCAGCTTGCTGTTATGGGCGTAACGGGTCATGTAGCCATTGCCGTGGTCGATCTCGATCACATCGCCGTAGCCGTTGCGCTGGCCGGCAAAGGTGACCATGCCCTCGGCCACCGCGGTGACCGGGGTGCCCTTGGGGGCGGCGATATCGATACCGGTATGGCGCGCGCTGTGGCCGCTGAATGGATCGGGGCGGCCACCGAAGAACGAGGAGATGTAGCCGTTCACCGGCATGCCGGTGGGGCGCAGGCTGGATTCGATCTTACGATCGAGCAGCAGGTCGTTCAGGGCCTGGAGCTGGGCCTGCTGCACATCGAACTGACCGGCCAGGTCGTCGATACCCTGGTTGAGCGCGGCGGGCGCCATGGCGCCTTCATCCTTGCCAGTGGTGAGCTCGGGGCCGCCCTGGCCGGGATCTTCGTCGAAATTGAACTCGCCATCATCGAGCTTGCCGACCTGGGTCAGGCGTTCGCCAAGAGCGTTGAGGCGCACCGACTGGGCCTGGAGCTGGCCGAGCTTGACCGCGAGGGCGTCGATATCGCGCTGGGCATCGGCCTGGATCCTGGCGATGCGTGCATCGGCATCGGCCGGGGCCGCAGCCGCCGTGTGCCGGGGGGCAGCGATGGCCAGGGCAAGGGCAGCGCCCATGCCGGCGATGCCGATGGCACCGGCCACCGCCATGACCGTGAGCTTGCAGCGCATGCGCCGGCAGGCCAGGTCTAGCGTTTTAGGGCCTTTATGGCCGCGTGGTACGAGTATGATCTGCATACGTTCTTCATCGAATAAGTTCAGTCGGTCTATGCCACCGCCGTCCCAGCACTCTCGCCCTCGTACGCGTGGACTGAAATCCATCGCGGATGTCGGGCCTGTCGCCAAGCTTGCCCATAGGGCTCGCGAGCTCGACACGCTGGACCGCCAGCTGCGCGCGACGCTTCCCGTGCCGTTGCGAGACCACGTCCGCTTTGCGGACCTTCGCAATGGCCGGCTCGTCTTCCTTGCGCCCTCGTCTGCCTGGGCTTCGCGGGTGCGCCTGTACCAGGCGCAGATCCTTGAAGCCGCGAACGCCATGGGCGCCAAGGCCTACTCGGTTGCCGTGAAAGTGGCCCCCCTGCCGGTCGAGCCGCCAGGGCCTGACCCGCTTAAACCGCTTTCCGCCGGCGCGGCCCGTCATCTGCGGGCTGCCGCGGCGTCACTTTCCGATCCCACGTTGCGGGATCTCTTCCTTGATTTGGCCTCCGTGGCCGATAAGCCTGAGTAATCCGCTACTTACGCGTGGCCCTTGCCGTTTGCGTAAGCACCACCGGAACCGTGGTGGGCGGACTTTATAGCACGCATGTACGTTGGGAACACCTAAAGTGCACGTAAAGTTCACAGTTGTGACGGGGGTCACTCGGGTTCCAGGCATAACCGGTCAAGACGTTACTCAGGGCTACGTAGGCCAACGCGGTGGCTGCCCCATCATCAATCGCCCCCGCCATGGCGTCCGCCGCGTGCACGAATGACGAACCCGGACCGCTCCCTAGGCCGGCGTTGGTGCGCCGAGCTCGATGACCCGGTCGGCCGATGCGATGGTCTCGGCGCGATGGGCGATGATGATGATGATGATGCGCGTTATCGCCAGACTGCGGATCACCTGTTCCCGGGAAGCGCGTAATAAGTGTGGCGAGAAGGGGTCAGCGGAACGCGCCCTTTCCGGCCCCAAGGTCGAGACAAACGCGGTGCGCGGCGAAGAAATCTCGCCCCAGGACGCCGTCTACGTCCGGAGCGCGGTACGGAATAACACCGAATGGCGTCGCACCCAGATCGACGGACCCGAGCCGGAATCGCTCGAACGTCACGGAAGCCTGCTCAGCGGCTGCGCCTGAAACCGGTCGGACGATGTTTCGGTTCGCACCGGTATCAAACTGAAACGTACGATCACCTCTATCTGTCGCGATCGTCGTCTGAATGATTGCGTTTTTTACCGTCACATCGAATGTGTGTTCGCCGCACTGCTGCTCGAGCACTGCGCGGCCATCGGCAGGCGTATACAGGGAAACCTTTCCGCCAGCGTAGTCAATCACTAGCACATAGTTCTTCAGTACGCCGTAACCGAGGTAACCATCTTGCGGGTAAGCGTGCGTCCCGAGATCGGGGAGGTCTGCACCACGTAACGGAGCGAGCGACAGCGATCCGGCCTTGAAGTCGTGCAGGTCGAACGAGCGTGCGACGT
The DNA here is from genome assembly GCF_050435445.1 of Luteibacter sp. 621. Lineage (NCBI taxonomy): Bacteria > Pseudomonadati > Pseudomonadota > Gammaproteobacteria > Lysobacterales > Rhodanobacteraceae > Luteibacter > Luteibacter sp. 621. Next base: position 134,181 of record NZ_JBNDKI010000011.1, read on the forward strand.
ACGCATGTCCCTGTGCGTCGGACGCGGAAGCCGAAGCCGCGTCATAGGCGATTCCAATGCGATGGATGACGTCTTGCTTCAAGGCGAGGGGCTTATAGCCACCGGTATCCAGGAATAGACGTACGCCCTGGCCATTCACTGTCGCATCGAATGACGGCAGCCCGGTGTGATCAACGGTGAGGGGGATTGTTGCCACGGGCTGCACACGACGAGCCGATGCACCGGGCATACAGCCCGACAGCACAAACGCCATCGCGACGCACAAGACACCTCTGCAGCCACGGCAGACTGCCGTGGCAAACGTCCCCTGTTCCATTCAATCCCCTTGAATGAATCCGCTCTCGGATGCAACGCAGCGCGCTGACTCGTCCTCTAACGGAGGCGAAGCACCTTCGTCGCCCCGCACTGGCGAATGTCGCGTGACGACGATTGGTTGTCAATGCATCTGGCGTGGTTAATGATCGTTCGGTAGTCAGAAGCATCGGGACTGAGATCTGGTTTGCGCTTTCGATCGCAGGAATTGTCGGAGAGGCGGTTACTCGCATGAAGTACGTCCAAATAATTGTTGCGTTCACCATGGCATCCGCGGCAATCGGCATATTGCATGCCGCTCCGGACTCCTTAGTCACATTTCACGATGTGGCCCTGCGGCTCGTCGAGGCACGCCCGATGCTCGCGCCGCTCGAACGTAACGAAGTCCGCCTGGACGCAGTGGTGGCAAACATGCGATCAGCCGTTGAGGCGGAGGCACGAATGAGAAGCGCGGGAATGCACGCACGAGGCGGCCAGAACCAACGGCTACTGGGCGAAGCCGATGCCATGCGTGGAAACATTGCATTCGGTCAGGGAGAAGTTACGCGCATCGCTGACGACATTCGCGGGCAAGTCGCAGAGCTCACCGCTGCGATCGCCCGTGCGGATGCGTTGCGCACCCTAGATTGCGGCGTAGGCATCGATGCCGGCGGCTGCGGAGGGCGGGCGCTCGGGAAAAGCTACCAAGGTGCACGCGATGAACTCATCGCCGGAACCCAGCGGGCAGTACGCCACGCCGACGAAGCGCAGCGATCCGCGGACCAACTGGCAGGAAGGGCGCCCTCGGGGATGTCGATACGTACCTCGGGCCCCGGTCCCACGATGGCTGGCAAGTAGACCCGGATCTTTTCCGACACGCACAAAAAAACCCGCCGAGGCGGGTTTTTTTGTGGGAGCCTGGAAGGCTTAGACCGCTGCCGCCGGGTGGGCGTACGAGATCGGGGCCTTGGCCGGATCCTTGAAGCTCACCTCTTCCCATGCCGTGGCATCCGCCATCAGCTGGCGGAGCAGCTTGTTGTTCAGCTCATGACCCGACTTGTGCGCCGAGTAAGCGCCGATCAGGCTGTGGCCGAGCATGTAGATATCGCCGATGGCGTCGAGGATCTTGTGCTTCACGAACTCATTGTCGTAACGCAGGCCATCCTCGTTCAGCACCCGGTAGTCATCCAGCACCACCGCGTTATCCATCGAACCGCCCAGGGTCAGGTTACGCTCGCGCAGGGCCTCGATATCACGCATGAAACCGAAGGTGCGGGCGCGGCTGACTTCCTTGACGAACGACGTGGTCGAGAAATCCATCTCGGCCTGCGAATTACGCTTATTAAAGAGCGGGTGATCGAACTCGACCGAGAAGCCCACCTTGAAGCCATCGAACGGCTCGAGCTTCGCCCACTTGTCGCCATCGCGAACCACCACCGGCTTCTTGATCCGGATGAAGCGCTTCGGGGCCTCCTGCTCCTCGATGCCAGCGGACTGGATCAGGAACACGAACGGGCCGGCGCTGCCATCCATGATCGGCACTTCGGGGGCCGACAGGTCGACGTACGCATTATCAATGCCCAGGCCCGCCATCGCCGAGAGCAGATGCTCGACCGTGGACACGCGGACCTCGCCATTGATAAGCGTGGTGGAAAGACGGGTATCGCCCACGTTCTCCGGACGCGACTTCAGCTCAACCGGCGGGTTGAGGTCAGTGCGGCGGAACACGATGCCCGTATTAGGGGCGGCGGGGCGGAGCGTCATGTACACCTTGTCGCCCGTGTGGAGGCCGACGCCGGTGGCGCGAATGACGTTCTTAAGAGTGCGCTGCTTGATCATGATGGGTCAAACCTTGGTGGCAGCAGCCAGGTGTGGCGAAGATGCTAACACAGTCTTAACCTCGGAATAAATAAACCGGTTGGTACAGTTCAGCATTGCTTTCACCAAGCCTTCAGAAATAGCTGAGATCCGTTCTCATCTGGACAGAGACCAAACGGCTGGCAGGCCAGGTGGTTGACCGGTTAGGCGATACAGCGGACACCCCCGCCCGTAACGGGCTGATAACAGGACCGTGTACGCCATGCATAAGTTCCCGGACCGGCCCACATGGGGCGGCCTCCCGTCGGCGGCACGAAGGTACCCCGCCGCCCCGGACGGGAACGGCGGCGGGGTACCCGGGCAGCCCGGCATCGTGCCGGGCCGTCCCCACGTCTTCCTTAACGTGCCTGGTTCAGTGCGTTAGTGCCGCTTAGTCAGCCTGGCGACGCAGGAAAGCCGGGATATCGAGATAATCGATCGCCGGTTCACTGTTCTTCGCCGGGGCCGGGGCGGGCTCGCTACGCACCGAAGCCACCGGCTCGCTGTGGGCGTAATCGACCACTTCGTTGCCGGTACCGGTACGCAGCACGACCGGGCGCGGACGCTGGCGCATTTCGACCTGCTGCTGGACCGGCTGGCGGACCGGCTGCTTGGCAGCCACGCCACGGTTCAGGCCGGTGGCAACCACGGTCACGCGCACGTCGTCCTGCATGTCCGGGTCGAGCGAGGTGCCGATCACCACGGTCGCATCTTCCGAAGCGAAATCGTGGATCACGCGGCCGATCTCGTCGAACTCGCGCATGGTCAGGTTCGGACCGGCGGTAACGTTCACCAGGATGCCGCAGGCGCCAGCCAGGTTCACATCTTCCAGCAGCGGGTTGTTGATGGCGGATTCGGCGGCAGCCTGCGCGCGGTCATCACCGCGGGCGGTGCCCGAGCCCATCATCGCCATGCCCATTTCGCTCATCACGGTGCGCACGTCGGCAAAGTCGACGTTGATCAGGCCCGGGGCCGTGATCAGGTCGGCAATACCCTGCACGGCGCCGAGCAGTACGTCGTTGGCAGCCTTGAAGGCATTCAGCAGCGTGACTTCGCGGCCCAGCACCGAGAGCAGCTTCTCGTTCGGCACGGTGATCAGCGAATCCACGTGCTGCGAGAGGTCCTCGATACCCTTCAGGGCAACCTGCATGCGGCGGCGGCCTTCGAACGGGAACGGCTTGGTCACCACGGCGACCGTGAGGATGCCCTTCTCTTTCGCCAGCTGTGCCACTACCGGCGCGGCGCCGGTACCGGTGCCGCCACCCATGCCGCAGGTGATGAACACCATATCGGCGCCTTCGAGCATTTCCTCGATGCGCTCACGATCTTCCAGTGCGGCCTGGCGGCCCACTTCGGGGTTGGCGCCCGCGCCCAGGCCCTTGGTGACGTTGCCACCGAGCTGCAGGTGGGTACGGCCGCCGCAGGTCTTCATGGCCTGTGCGTCAGTATTGGCGACGACGAATTCGACGCCTTCGATGTTGGAGTTCACCATGTGGGCCACGGCGTTACCGCCGCCACCACCCACGCCGATGACCTTGATGACCGCATTCGGTGCCAGTTTTTCGATCAGTTCAAACATTTCCCGTCCTCCGCAGAACTTTTAGTTTTTTTGGTTTATGTCCCGTGGGCGGCAACTCCTGCCGACCATGGGTTTCGGGCCTTCCGCTTGCCCCGGCACCCCCCTTCCATCGGGCACCGATCGAAAATCCTGTGTTGCTTTAGAAGTTCTTGGTAAACCAGCTACGGAACTTCTCTACGACGCTGCCCACATTGCCCACCGGCGAATTGCTGTGCCGCGCGCCGCCTGTGGCGCGCGCGCCGTGCAGCAGCAGGCCCACGCCCGTGGAGTGCAGTTCACTGGATACGACATCGCCCAGGCCGGAGACGTGCTGTGGCACGCCGACACGAACCATCTTGTGGAAAATCTCTTCCGCCAGTTCCAGCGCACCTTCCATGCGCGCGGCGCCACCGGTAAGCACGATGCCGGCGGCGACGAGGCTCTCGTAACCCGAGCGGCGCAGTTCATCCTGCACCATCTCGAAGATTTCCTCGTAGCGCGCCTGCACCGACTGGGCGAGCGCCTGGCGGGCCAGGCGACGCGGCGGGCGATCGCCCACGCTCGGCACCTGGATGGTCTCTTCCGCGTGGGCAAGCTGGGCCAGCGCACACGCGTATTTGATTTTGATCTCTTCCGCGTGAGCGGTAGGTGTGTGCACGCCATACGCGATGTCGTTCGTCACCTGGTCGCCGCCCACCGGCAGCGACTTGGTGTAGCGGATCGCGCCCTGCGTGTAGATCGCGATATCGGTCGTGCCTGCGCCGATATCCACCAGGCACACGCCCAGTTCGAGTTCGTCTTCGGTCAGCACCGACTTCGCGCTGGCCACCGCCGCCGGCACCAGCTCATCGACCGACAGGCCGCAGCGCTGGATGCACTTGGAGATGTTCTGCACCGCGCTGGCCGCGCCGGTCACGAGGTGCACGCTGGCCTCCAGGCGCACGCCGCTCATGCCCACCGGGTGGCGGATGCCATCCTGGCCGTCGATACGGTATTCCTGCGATTCCTTGTAAAGCACCTTGCGGTCGGCCGGGATCGCCACGGCACTCGCGGCTTCCAGCACCTGCTCCAGGTCGCCCGCCATCACCTCGCGGTCGCGGATGGCCGCGGTGCCGTGCGAGTTGCGGGTTTCCAGGTGGCTACCCGAAATGGAGGCATACACCGAGCGGATGTCACAGCCGGCCATCAGCTCGGCCTCTTCCACGGCGCGCTGGATGGAGTGCACCGTGGATTCGATATCCACCACCGAGCCGCGCTTCATGCCGCGCGATACATGGGTGCCGATACCGATCACTTCGATCGGTTCACCCGGCTCGTATTCGCCCACGATCGCTACGACCTTCGAGGTACCGATATCGAGGCCGACGACGAGCTGTTTGTCGTTCTTGTTTCTCATGTTCTAGCTCAGGTTCCGACCTTGGGTGTGGCCGTGTTGTCCGATGGCGGCCACCGGATAGCGAATCCGTTGGTGTAACGCAGGTCGGCGTAGGCGAAACCGCCACGATGACCTGCAATGAGTTGCGGGTACACATCAAGGAAGCGAGCGAGGCGGCGATCGGCCTGTTCGCGGTCGCCGATCACGATCTCGGCGCCGCTATCGGTGATCACGCTCCAGCTGCCGCGCTGGGTAAGCGATACGCCGGTCACGGACATACCTGCCCTGCCCTCGAACGCCTTGCGCACCTGCGCGTAGAAGCTCACCACTTCGGCCAGGCGTGAATCCGGGCCCGAAAGCCGCGGCAGGTCGCCCATCTGGTCAGCACCCGGTGCATCGAACACCTGGCCCTGGCGGCTGATGAGGCGATCTTCGTTCCAGCGTGCGAACGGCTGGCGTTCGTAGATGCGCACCAGCAGCGTATCGGGCCAGCGCTTGCGCACCTCGACCGATTCCACCCATGGCAGCCCGCCGATCGCCTTGCGCACGCTTTCCAGGTCCGTGGCAAAGAAGCCCTTGCCAAGGTGGGGGATCGCGGCGCTACGGATCTGTTCGGCGCTCACATGGGCGAACTCCGCCTCCACCTTCAGCTGGGTCACCGGCCAACGGCCCGACGCGAACCAGCCCTGCATCACGCCCACGACAGGCAACGCCACCAAGGTGATGGCGATAGCCCATGCGACGATCCGCGTGGCGGCGGCTCCCTTCATTACTTCACGGCCTCCCGTTCCATGGAGGTTTCCAGTACGCGCCAGCACAGGCCAGGGTAATCCAGGCCGGCAACGGCGGCGGCTTTGGGCACCAGCGAATGCGAGGTCATGCCCGGGGCGGTGTTCACCTCGAGCAGCCAGTTCTTGCCGTGGCGGTCGCGCATGATATCCACGCGGCCCCAACCGAAGCAATCGAGCGCATCGAACGCCTTGATCGCGAGCGCACGCATCTCCTCTTCCGCCGTGCCGGAAAGGCCGGGGCAGAGGTACTGCGTTTCGTCCGAGATGTACTTGGCGTTGTAATCGTAATACTCGCCGGCCGGCACGATCTTGATAGTGGGCAGCACTTCGCGGCCTACGACGCCGACGGTGAACTCGCCACCTTCATTCGCATCGCCTTCGATCAGCGTTTCCATCAGCAGGTCGCCGGGGTAACGGCGCGCGAGCTCAACCGCGGCGTCGAGATCCGCTTCGTTGAACACGCGGCTGATGCCCACGCTCGAACCTTCCCAGGCCGGCTTCACGATCAGCGGGAAACCGATCTCGCGTGCCGCGGCGTGCACATCGGCACCGCGCGGCAGCGCCTTGAACTTCGGGGTGGGCAGGCCCAGCGCGATCCACACCTGCTTGGCGCGCACTTTGTCCAGCGACAGCGCCGAACCGAGCACGCCCGAACCGGTATACGGAACGCCGAGCGACTGCAGGGCACCCTGCAGTTCGCCGTTCTCGCCACCAGCACCGTGCAGGATGTTGAACACACGGGCGAAGTGGCCCGAGCGAACGGCATCGAGCAGCGCCGGGATGCCATCGATCGCGTGTGCGTCCACGCCCGCGCCCTTCAGCGCATCGAGCACGCCCTTGCCGGAGTTCAGCGATACCTCGCGCTCGGCCGAGTTGCCGCCCATGACCACGGCGACGCGGCCGAAATCGGCGGCATCGGTGACACGGCGCGGGAAGCGGGTGTTGCTCATTACTTCGAAGTCCTCAGGTTGCCGCTGTTGCCAAGCTCAACCGCCGCGGCGCCGATATCACCGGCACCGAGCAGCAGGATCAGGTCGTTATCGCGGGCCAGCGCGGAAAGCGTGGCGCGCAGGTCGCGCGGGTGGTCCACCAGCACCGGGTCGGTCTTGCCGCGCGCGCGGATGGCGCGAGCCAGCGCTTTGCCATCGGCGCCCGCGATCGGTGATTCGCCGGCCGGGTACACCTCGGTCAGCACCAGCACATCGGTTTCGGCGAGCACATTGGCGAAGTCGTCCAACAGGTCACGCGTGCGGCTGTAACGGTGCGGCTGGAACGCCACGACCAGGCGGCGATCCGGCCAGCCACCACGGGCGGCGGCGAACACGGCCGCGAGTTCACGCGGGTGGTGGCCGTAATCGTCCACCAGCAGGGCGGAACCCTGGTCCAGCGCGATCTCGCCACGGCGATGGAAACGGCGGCCCACGCCTTCGAACGCGGCAAGCGCGTGCGCGATGGCGGAAGGCTCCACGCCGAGCTGCCAGCCCACCGCCGCCGCGGCCAGTGCGTTCTGCACGTTGTGCCGGCCCGGCAGGTTCAGGGTCACATCCACCGCGTCGGTCAGGCCCGGCAGGTGCAGGTCGAACTGCATCTGGAAACCGACCTGGCGCACGTTCGAGGCCTTCACATCGGCGGCCGGGTTGTCGATGCCGTAGGTGAGCATGCGGCGCGAGGTGTCCTGCGCCAGCTTTGCGGTCTCCTCGTCATCGATGCACAGCACAGCCATGCCGTAGAACGGCAGGCGGTGCAGGAAATCGCCAAAGGCCTTCTTCACCTGGGCGAAGTCGCCGTTGTAGTTCTCCAGGTGGTCCGCATCGATATTGGTCACGACGGCGAGCACCGGCGACAACATCAGGAAGGAGCCATCGGACTCATCGGCCTCGGCGACCAGGTACTGGCCGGTGCCAAGCCGCGCGTTCGCGCCGGCCGCGTTGAGCTGGCCGCCGATCACGAACGTCGGGTCGTAGTCGGCCTCGGCCAGCACGCTGGCGACGAGGCTGGTGGTGGTGGTCTTGCCATGCGTACCGGCAATGGCGATGCCACGGCGGAAACGCATCAGCTCGCCCAGCATCTCGGCGCGCGGTACCGTGGGGATGCGCGAGGCGCGGGCGGCCACGAGTTCGGGGTTGTCCTGGCGGATGGCGCTGGAGATCACCACCACGTCGGCGCCATCGATGTTGGTGGCCTCGTGGCCAATGCGCACATCCACGCCCAGCTTGGCCAGGCGCTCCGTGGTGGGCGACGGCGCGCGGTCGGAACCGGACACGCTGTAGCCCAGGTTCGCCAGTACTTCGGCAATACCGCTCATGCCCACGCCACCCACGCCAATGAAATGGACGCGGCGGAACGAGGTCATGAAATCATCGTGGGCGCGCAAACGACCGGGCGTCATGCGGAAACCTCCATGCAGTGACGGGCAATCGTTGATGCAGCGTCGGGTTTAGCAAGCGAACGCGAAGCGTTCGCGGCGGAAAGGATCTGCTCGCGGTCGGCGAACAGATCGACAAGCAGCTGCGCGAGCACGCGCGGCGATTCGGCGTCGTTGAGCGAGGCGTCGGTGATGATGCGCGCGCCGCCCACATCGACCATGGCGCGGGCATTCGCCGTCTGGTGGTCATCCACCGCGTGCGGGAACGGCACCAGCACGGCTTCGAGGCCGGCGGCGCACAGTTCGGCCACGGTGAGCGCACCAGCGCGGCACAGCACCACATCGGTCCACTCGTACGCGCCGGCCATGTCTTCGATGAAAGGCACGACGTTGGCAGCGACGCCCGCGGCGGTATACGCATCCACGGCTTCCTGCAGGCCGCGCTCGCCGGTCTGGTGCACCACGTCGGGACGCACGTCGTGCGCCGCCAGCAGGGCCAGCGCCTTCGGCACACTGGTGTTCAGCGTGCGCGCACCCAGGCTGCCACCCAGCACCAGCAGGCGCGGCGCACCCTGGCGGTGATGGAAACGCACGGCCGGCGCGGGCAGCGCGGCGATCGCGGCGCGCACCGGGTTACCCACCCACTCCGCACCAGGCAGCACGTTCGGGAAGCCGGTGAGTACGCGCTTCGCGAAGCCAGCCAGCTTGCGGTTGGTGAAGCCGGCCACGGCATTCTGTTCGTGCACCACCAGCGGAATGCCGGCCAGGCGCGCGGCGACCCCGGCGGGGCCAGCGACATAACCGCCCATGGAGAGCACGCAACGCGGGCGCAGCGTGCGCAGCAGCGCCAGCGAATCGAACAGCGCGCGCACCAGCATCAGCGGTGCCAGCACGCGGGTCTTCAGGCCCTTGCCACGCAGGCCACCCACCTTCACGGTGTGCAGTTCAATATCGTGCGCCGGCACCACGCGGGTTTCCATGCCGCCCTCGGCACCCAGCCATGCCACCGGCACGCCCTGCGCGCGCAGTTCATCGGCCACGGCCAGGCCGGGGAAAATGTGGCCACCGGTACCGCCGGCCATGATCAACACGGGGCCGCTCATGCGATCCCCCCAATGGCGTTGGCAACGGGCACGGCGGCAGCCGGGTTACGCACCGCCGTCTGGCGGGCATCCTCGGCGCGATTGATTTCAAAGGTGGCGCGCAGCAGCACGCCGACCATGCAGCAGGTCATCAGCACCGACGAACCGCCCGAACTGATCAGCGGCAGGGTCAGGCCCTTGGTCGGCAACACACCCAGGTTCACGCCGATCGAGACCATGGCCTGGAAGCCGAGCATCAACGAGATGCCGTAGGCCACGTAGCCGGAGAAGCGATGGCCGAGTTCCACGCCCTTCAGGCCGATGTACAGGCCACGGCCCACCAGCACGATGTACAGCCCGATCACCGTGGCGATACCGGCCAGGCCCAGCTCTTCGGCGAGCACGGCCAGGATGAAGTCGGTGTGCGCCTCGGGCAGGTAAAACAGCTTCTGCACGCTCGAACCCAGGCCCACGCCCACCCACTCACCGCGACCCACGGCGATCAGCGCCTGGGTCAGCTGGAAACCATCGTTGTACGGATCCTTCCACGGATCCAGGAACGAGGTGAGGCGCTTGATGCGGTAATCCTCGGCGGTGGCCGCGTAGATCAGCAGCGGCACCAGCGGCAGGCCCAGCAGCAGCAGGTTGCGCATACGCGCGCCCGCCAGCCACACCATGCCCACCGTGGTGGCGACCACGAGCGCCGCCGAGCCGAAGTCGGGCTGGGCCAGCAGCAGCAACACGATGAAGCCGGCCACGCCGATCGGCTTCACCACGCCGAACAGTTCGTATTGCACGCCTTCGCGGTGGCGCACGAGGTAGCTGGACAGGTAAGCGACCAGGATCAGCTTCATGGCCTCGACCGGCTGGAAGCTGGTGACGAACAGGTTGATCCAGCGGCGCGCGCCGTTGATGCGCATGCCGAAGCCCGGGACGAATACCAGCAACAGGCCGACCACGCCGAGCAGGAGCAGCAGCGTGCTGTGCTTCTCGATCAGCTTCAGTTCCGTGCGCATGGCCACGCCAGCCAGGATGCAGCCGCCCACGAGGAAGCCGATGTGCTTCTTCAGGAAGTAGAAGGCGCCCACGTGCGAACCATCGGCCACGGCAATGGAGCTCGACGTGACCATGACCACGCCGATGGCCGCGAGCGCGAGCGCAGCCACGAGCAGCGGGATGTCGAAACTCCCCCGCGGGCCCTGGCGGCGCTGTGCCTGCTTGTTACCGAAGCCGAACATGATTGCTTAGCGCACCTTCAACGTAGCAAGACCAATGAGCACCAGCACCACGCTGATGATCCAGAAACGCACGATGACCCGCGGTTCGGGCCAGCCCTTCAATTCGAAATGGTGGTGGATGGGCGCCATGCGGAAGATCCGCTTGCCGCGCAGCTTGAAGCTGCCCACCTGCAACATCACCGAGGCGGTTTCCATCACGAACACGCCGCCCATCACCAGCAGCACGATTTCCTGGCGCACGATCAGCGCCACGCAGCCGAGCGCGGCGCCAATGGCCAGCGCACCCACGTCACCCATGAACACCTGTGCCGGGTACGTGTTGAACCAAAGGAAGCCGAGGCCGGCACCCGCCAGCGCGCTGCAGAACACCGCCAGCTCGCCCGCACCCGGAATCGACGGGATGCCGAGGTACTCGGAGAACAGCTTGTTGCCGGCCAGGTAGGCAAAGATGCCCAGCGCGCCGGAGACCAGCACGCTCGGCATGATCGCCAGGCCATCCAGCCCATCGGTGAGGTTCACTGCGTTGGAGAAGCCCACGATGATGAAGTAGCCGATCACAACGAACATCAGGCCCAGCGGCAGCGCCACCTGCTTGAACAGCGGCACGTACAACGCGGTCTCGGCCGGCAGCTGGTGCGTGTGGTACAGGAACAGGGCAGCGGCAAGCCCGAACACCGATTGCCAGAAATACTTCCAGCGGCTGGCCAGCCCGCGGCTGTCCTTGAGCACCAGCTTGCGGTAATCGTCGTAGAAACCGATGGCGCCGAATGCCAGGGTCACCAGCAGCACGACCCAGATGTAGCGGTTGTTCAAATCGGCCCACAGCAGCGTGGCAATGCCGATCGCGAACAGGATGAGCGTGCCGCCCATGGTCGGCGTGCCGGCCTTGGAAAGATGGGTCTGCGGGCCATCGCTGCGCACCACCTGGCCGGCCTTCAGCGCGGCCAGCTTGCGGATCAGCGCAGGGCCGAGCAACAGCGATACGGAAAGCGCGGTAAGCGCCGCCATGATCGCGCGGAAGGTGATGTATTGGAAAAGATGCAGCGACGTGAAGTGCCGAGCCATCCATTCCGCCAGTTCAAGCAGCATGGGATGCTCCTTCAGCGTACTTCTTCATCGCCGCGACCACCCGCTCCATGCCGGAGGATCGCGAACCCTTCACCAGGACAGTGACGCCCTCGTGGATCTGCGCGCACGCCGCCTCGATGAGGTCTTCCTGCGTGGCGAAATGCTGTGCGCCGGCGCCGAAGGCATCGACGGCGGCGGCGCTCTTCACGCCGGTGGCGAGCAGCCGCTCGATACCGCGCTGGTGGGCCAGCTTGCCAATGCCCGCGTGCAGCTTCAGCGTATCGGTGCCGAGTTCGGCCATGTCGCCCAGGATCAGCCAGCGCTCACCACGGGCCAGCGCCAGCGTATCGATGGCAGCCGCGGCCGAACCCGGGTTCGCGTTGTAGCTATCGTCGATCAGCGTCCAGCCACCCTGCATCGGCTCCAGGTTCAGGCGGCCGGCGACATGCGGCACCTGCTCCAGGCCTTCCACGATCGTTTCCACCGGCACATCCAGCGCGGTCGCGATGGCGGCGGCGGCCAGCGCGTTGGCCACGTTGTGGCGGCCGGCCAGCGGCAGGTGCACATCACCATCGCCGTGCGGCGTGGAAAGCACGAAGTGGGTACCGTCGATGCGCTCTTCGATGATGTCAGCGCCGATATCCGCGCGGTGTTCCAGGGCGTAGCGCAACACGCGGCGCGAGCCGGCCAGGCCCGCGAAGAAACCGGCGAAACGCTCGTCATCCGCGTTGATGATGGCGACGCCATCGGCGGGCAGCGACTGGTACAGCGCGCCCTTGGTTTCGGCGACGCCTTCGATCGTGCCCATGCGCTCAAGATGCGCGGCGGCGATGGAATTCACGAGGCCGATATCGGGCCGCGCGATGGCAGCCAGGTAATCGATATCACCCGGCTTGCCCGCGCCCATTTCAAGCACGGCGTATTCGGTGTCTTCCGGCATGGCCAGCAGCGTGAGCGGCATGCCCAGTTCGTTGTTGAAGTTGCCGGCGTTCACGTGCGTGCGGCCATGGCGCGACAGGATCGACGTGGTCAGCGTCTTCACCGTCGTCTTGCCGTTGGAACCGGTGATGCCGATCACCCGAACCTTGTTGTTCTGCGCGCGCACGGAACTGGCCAGGTCGCCCAGCGCCAGCTGCGTATCGTTCACGATCACCTGCGGGATATCGACGGCCACCGGGCGGGTGACCAGCGCGGCGACCGCGCCCTTTTCCGCGGCGGCGGCAACATAGTCATGCCCATCGACATGCTCGCCCGGCAGCGCGACAAACAGGTCGCCCTGCTTCAGCTTGCGCGTATCGATGGCAAAGCCGGTGACCTCGGCATCGGCGCCCTGCAGGCGGCCGCGGGTCCACAGGGCAACGGCGGAGAGACGCATCATGCGCGTGCCCCCTTCGCTGCCGGTGCGGCCATGAGGCCCTGCGCCACGGCCAGGTCATCGAACGGCAGCTTGCCATCCGGGCCTTCCTGGTACGTCTCGTGGCCCTTGCCGGCGATCAGCACCACGTCATCGGCCTTGGCACCCTGCAGCGCCAGCGCGATGGCCTTGGCGCGGTCACGCTCCACGGCCACCGTTTCCGGGTGCACGAAACCCGACACGATCTGCGCGACGATGTCGTCACCGCTTTCCGTGCGCGGGTTATCGTCGGTCACGATCACCACATCGGCCAGGCGCTCGGCGATCCCGGCCATGATCGGGCGCTTGCCCGCATCACGGTCGCCACCGGCGCCAAACACGCAGATGAGCTTGCCCTTGGTGTGCGAACGCAGCGCCAGCAGCGCCTGCTTCAGCGCATCGGGGGTATGCGAATAATCGACCACCACCAGCGGCTTCTTGCCGTCACCGCCCAGGCGGCTCATGCGGCCATTCACCGGCTGCAGGGCTTCCAGCGCCGCGTGGATGCGCTCGAACGGCTCGCCCAACGCGCCCAGCACCGCAGCCACGGCCAGCAGGTTGGCCACGTTGAAGCGGCCTAGCAGCGCGCTGCGCACCGTGCGCATGCCCCAGGGCGTGCTCAGGTTGAACGAAAGACCCTTGGCCGAGGTGACCACGATATCGGCGCGGACTTCGGCGTCCTTTTCCGTGGCGTCGTGGGCCATCGAGGTGCGCAGCTTCTGCACGCCTTCGGGCAGGCCCTTGGCCAGCTTCACACCGAACGCGTCATCGACATTGATCACTGCCGCGCGCAGGCCGTCGAAGGCGAACAGCTTCGCCTTGGCCGCGCCGTAGGCTTCCATCGTGCCGTGGTAATCAAGGTGGTCGCGGGTGAGGTTGGTGAACACCGCCACATCGAAGGCGACCGCGTTCACCCGGCCCTGCTCCAGCGCGTGCGAGGACACTTCCATGGCCACGTGGGTAGCGCCCGCTTCGCGGAAATCCGCGAACAGGCCCTGCATGCTGATCGCATCGGGCGTGGTGCGCTCACCTTCCACGATGGCGCCGTGCATGCCCGCACCCAGCGTGCCGACGGTGGCCGGCTTCTTGTGCAGGAACGCGAGCGCCTGCGCCAGCAACTGCACCGTGGAGGTCTTGCCGTTGGTGCCGGTAATGCCGATCACCTCCAGCGCCTTCGTCGGCTCGCCATGGAAGCGGGCAGCGATGGCGCCGGTGTGCTCGCGCAGGTTCTTTACCGTGACGACGGGCACACCCGGGTCGGCGGCATCGAACGGGGCTTCGGCAAGGATCACGGCCGCGCCGTTTTCCACGGCCTTCGCCGCGAAATCCATGCCATGGCCCTTGGTGCCGCGCAGCGCCACGAAGGCGTTGCCTGCGGCGATGTCGCGCGAGTCCAGCGCCAGGCCGCAAACGACGATTTCGCCGGCACCCTGGGCGTCGGCGAAACCATGAAGAAGTTCGTTGAGGTTCATGCTACTCATGGCACCACCTCTTCCGCCGCACTATCGTCGGAGGCGGGTGGCGCATTGGTCGTGCCGATCATCCCACCCTGGCTCGGGCCGCCGGCGTACCAGCGGCCGACGTTGTCGGGTGGGATATCGAGGAGGCGGACAGCGCCGGTCATGACATTGGCAAACGCGGGGCCGGCGACCGAGCCGCCGTAGTAATGGGCGCCTTGCGGGTCGTTGATAACCACGACCGTCACAATGCGCGGCGCGCTTGCCGGGATCATGCCGGCGAACAGGGAAACGTAGTTGCGGGCGGTATAGCCGCCCACGGAATTCTTCTTCGAGGTACCGGTCTTGCCGGCGACGCTGTAGTTGGCGACCGAGGCAAAGCCGAAGCCCGTGCCACCCGGGGCCAGCACGGTCTCCAGCATGGCGACGATGTTGTGCGCCACTTCCGGCGTGATGACCTGGTTGGGCGGGTTATCCGCGCCCTTGATGAAGCTGGGCGCGCGATACGCACCCGCGTTGGCGATGGCGGCATACCCCGCGGCCAGCTGCAGCGGCGTGACGTTGAGGTTGTAGCCGTAGGCCAGGCGCGACTTTTCGATCGGCTTCCAGGTGCGGCCCACCGGCAGGTAGCCCGAGGCTTCGCCCGGGAAGCCGCTGCCCGTGCTGTTGCCCAGGCCGAACGACTTGTACATGCCGTAGAGGAAATCGGTATCGAGCGACATGCCGATCTTGGCCGCGCCGACGTTGGACGACTTGGTGATCACGCCGGTGGGCGTGAGCGTGCCCCAGTTGTGGGTATCGTGCACCGGCTTGCCGCCGACCACCCAGGTGCCCGGCGAGGTTTCGATGAGCGGTGCCGTCGGCGTGTACTTGCCACTCGTCAACGCGGCGGCCATGGTGAACGCCTTCATGGTCGAACCCGGTTCGACCACGTCCGTCACCGCGCGGTTGCGCCGCTCGTTCGGGCCGCTGCCGCGCACGGCATTCGGGTTGAACGACGGCAGATTGGCCATGCCCAGCACTTCGCCGGTATGCACGTCCATCACCACGATGCTGCCGGAATCGGCCTTGTTCTTTTCCAGCGCATCCTTCAGCGCGCTGTAGGCCAGGTACTGGATGCGGCGATCGATCGAGAGCGTGATGTCGCGGCCCGGCTGCGGCTCACGCACCAGCTCCACGTCTTCCACGACGTGGCCCTTGCGGTCGCGGATCACGCGCTTGGCGCCCGGCTTGCCGGCCAGCCACGCATCGAACGCCAGTTCCAGGCCTTCCTGGCCGTGGTCATCGATATTGGTGAAACCCAGGATGTGGCTGTTCACCGCGCCCGAGGGGTAATAGCGGCGGTACTCGCGCTGCGAGTTAATGCCCGGGATCTTCAGGTCCATGATCGCCTGCGCGTCTTCCGGACGCATCTGGCGGGTGATGTACATGAATTCCTTGTCGGCGCGCTGCTCGATCTTGGACTTCAGGTCCTCGGCATCGACATGCAGCGCCTTCGCCAGATCCGGGATGCGGTCGGCGTTCTCAAGCAGTTCCGGCGGGTTCGCCCAGATCGAGGCGACCGGCGTGGACACGGCAAGCGGCTCGCCGTTGCGATCGAAGATGGTGCCGCGCGAAACGGCGATGGGCATTTCGCGCAGGAAGCGCGCATCGCCCTGGTCCTGGTAGAACTGCTTGCGCACCACCTGCAGGTCGAACGCGCGCACGAGCAGGCCCGAGGCGGCCACGCACAGCACCGCCACCATCACGGTCATGCGCTTGCGCGGGCTCGGGCCCTGGCCGCGGCGGCGGCTGGGTACGACGAGCTTGCCCGGGCGCGCCCTCATCGGCGCACCAACTGGATATCCTGCGGCTTCGGCGGGAACATGCCGAGCTTCTCGCGCGCATCGCCATCAATGCGGCTGGGCTCGGCGTAGGTCGCCTGCTCCAGCTCAAGGCGGCCGTATTCCACGCCAAGGTCGTCTTTCTGGGTCTGCAGGCGCGAGAGTTCGACGAAGAGCACGCGGCTCTCGTGGCGCGTCCACACCACGCCGATAGCGCTGCCGATCACGGCAAGCAGCAGCAGCGAGAGGCAGATGGCGCCAAACGTCCTCATGCAAGCTTCTCCGCGATGCGCAGCACGGCGGAGCGCGAACGCGGGTTCGCGGCCACTTCGGCATCGGAGGCGAAGATCGCCTTGCCCACCGGCTTCAGGCGCGCGGCCGGCGCTTCTTTCGGCGGCGCACGGCGGCTGCCCTGCACGCGGCCTTCGTGCGAGCGGATGAACTGCTTCACCATGCGGTCTTCCAGCGAATGGAAGCTGATGACCGCCAGGCGGCCACCCACGTTGAGCAGTTCGAGCGCCGCATCGAGGCCACGCTCCACCGAGCTGAGTTCTTCGTTCACGCGGATGCGCAGCGCCTGGAAGGTGCGCGTGGCGGGGTTCTTGCCCGGCTCGCGGCGGCCGACGCAACGCGCGACCAGCTCGGCGAGCTCGCCGGTGCGGGTGATCGGCGCGGTGGCGCGGCGCTCGACAATCACCTTGGCGATGCGGCGGCTGAAGCGCTCTTCGCCAAAGGTCCACAGCACATCGGCAATCTCGGCTTCTTCCGCATCGCGCAGGAAATCGGCCGCGCTGATGCCGCGGGTGGTATCCATGCGCATATCGAGCGGGGCATCGGCCATGAAGCTGAAACCGCGGCTGGCGTCATCGAGCTGCGGCGACGACACGCCCAGATCGAGCAGGATGCCGTCCAGGCCCGCTTCGGCAAGCGCGGCCCATTCACCCATGGTGGCGAAATTATCGTGGCGCAGCGAAACGCGCGGATCGGTGGCAAGGCCACCCTCGGCCACGGCGATAGCGGTGGGGTCGCGGTCCATCAGGAACAGGCGGCCTTCGGGCGAAAGACGGGAAAGCACGGCCCGGGCGTGACCGCCGCGGCCGAATGTCCCATCCAGGTAGCGCCCGTTCTCGCGCACGGCGAGGCCCTCCACCACTTCGTCGAGCATCACCGGGATGTGCACATCGCGCCCCGCCATCGCCACATCCCGCTCCCGTTCCACTTACAACCTGTTCTTATGAATGTTCGTTACAACCGCAGATCCGCCATGTCGTCGCTGATTTCATCCTCGGTGATCGTCTGGCGGATCTTCGCGAGGTGGGCCTGTTCGCTCCAAAGCTCGAACTTGCTACCCATGCCGAGCAGCACGGCTTTTTTCTCAATACCCGCCGCCGCACGTTGGCTTGCCGGCAGGAGGATGCGTGCCGCACCGTCGGGCTCGACGATGGCGGCGGCGCCTACCAGCTTCATCTGCAGGTTGCGGTGTACGGCTTTTACGGAAGGAAGCTTGTTGACGTCATCGCGTACCCGCTCCCATTCCTCGTAAGGAAAGATCCACAGGCAGCCGGTTTCGAAGGGGTTGTAGGTCACGACCAGACGGTTCTTGCAGACGTCAGCCACCTGATCCCGATACGAGGTCGGAATCGTCAGACGACCTTTGTCGTCGACCGTGATGGCTGTTTCGCCTTGGAACATGTCTGGATGCCCGCCCCACCAAATCCCACGATTTCACACTGGGGCCCACGATAGTCTCGGGTACTGAGACTGTCAAGGAATTTTTCCTTGTGAATCAGGGAGAAAGCTCCTGTTCATCACTAATTCCAGCCATTTCTGAGCAATCACCGGAAGGTGGTTGAATCGCAGGGATTTTTTGTGAAGTGACGCATAGCGTCAGGCGGCGCCTGAGGGCGGAATCAGGCTTCGTGACTGAATTTACATTCACGCGGGAAGGGTTCATCGCAAGAACCCATGGCCTGGCGCACACGGCCACGAACGTCGGCCGCAAACCTGTAGGAGCGCGCTTGCGCGCGATGGGTGCTTGCCGCAATCCCCATCGCGCGCAAGCGCGCTCCTACAAGAAGCACGGTGCCCGGGGGCACCGCACGCGCCAGAAGAAGATGGAGTCGGCCTGTAAGCCGGGTTCTGTGCGCCTTGCGGCGTAGCAGTCATTCTTCTCGGCCTGGCGTCACCGCCAGGCTCTAGCAACCTACCCGGGGACGACACGGGCCGCGTCATAGTCCCCTTATTTGGTCTTGCTCCGGATGGGGTTTACCGTGCCGTACGACGTTAGCCCCGTACGCGGTGCGCTCTTACCGCACCCTTTCACCCTTACCTGATCCCCTTGCGGGGCCATCGGCGGTCTGCTCTCTGTTGCACTGGCCGTCAGCTCACGCTGCCCAGGCGTTACCTGGCACCCTGCCCTATGGAGCCCGGACTTTCCTCGACGCGCACAAGGCGCGACGCGACTGCCCGGCCGACTCCACCGCCCATCATACAGGCTTCTGCGCCCCTACGACGCTACAATCCGCGCTCGCTAACGCACCTGGCCCCGCCTATGCCCACCTCCCGCACCGGCATCCTGCACGTCGTCGCCACGCCCATCGGCAACCGCGATGACATCAGCGCGCGGGCGGTAGCCACGCTGCGCCAGGTGGCGGTCATCGCCGCCGAGGACACCCGGCACACCCGCCCGCTCCTCCAGCACCTAGGCATCGATACGCCGCTCGTGGCCCTGCACGACCACAACGAGCGCACCGCGGTCGATGGCCTGGTCGAGCGCATGCGCCACGGCGATGACGTGGCCCTGGTCTCCGATGCAGGCACCCCGCTGATCAGCGACCCGGGCTTCCGACTGGTCCGTGCCGCCCGCCAGGCGGGCCTGAAAGTGAGCCCCGTGCCCGGCGCCAGCGCGGTCGTCGCCGCGCTCTCGGTGGCCGGCCTGCCCAGCAATCGCTTCATCTTCGAAGGCTTCCTCGCGGCAAAAAGCGGTGCGCGGAAAGCCCGCCTGGCCGAACTGGCCGGCGAATCGCGCACGCTTATCTTCTATGAGTCGTCCCACCGCATCCTCGAATGCCTTGAGGACATGCGCGATGTGTTCGGCGCCGATCGCGAGGCCGTCGTCGCCCGCGAGCTCACCAAGATGTTCGAAACCGTGTTGGGCGCGCCCCTCGGCGAGCTCGTCGGCACCGTGGCTGCTGATGCGAACCAGCAGAAAGGCGAGTTCGTGGTGATGGTCGCGGGGCGTGAAGCGGGCGAGGACGAGAAACTGGCCGAGGGGCTGCGCGTGTTCGGCATCCTTAAAGAGGAGCTGCCGCCGGCCAAGGCGGCGAAGATGGCGGCCGCCATTACCGGCGCACCGCGCAAGGCGCTCTACGGCGCATAGCCTCACACCGGCCTCGCGAAGCGATGGGCTATGATCCCCTCGTTTCGGCGCCAGCGCGGCGCCACTGCGCCCCAAGGAACTTGCGATGCGATCGATCCGCACCACAGCCCTGTGTGTCCTCACCAGCGCCGCCCTCGCCGGCTGCGTGACGCCGGGCGCCTCGCGCCCCGAGGCCCACAGCCCCTCCGGCGAAGCCACGCAGGCCGCGCAGGCCATGTACACCAAGGGCCAGTTCGACCAGGCGGCGCAGGCCTACCTGGCCCTGGCCCAGCAGGATCCCGACCACCGCGACTACTACAAGCTGCTGGCCGGCGAAGCCTACCGCCAGGAGGGCGCGCTCGATCGCGCCGCGCCGGCGATCGCCGATGTGCGCCGCTCGCACCTGGAAGGCGAGGACGCCCTGCGCTTCGATGCCTTGCGTGCCGAGATCGCCCTGAAGAACAACGATGCGAAGACCGCGCTCTCGCTCACCGGCAAGCCGGCGGCACGCGTTTCGCCGCAGATCGACCAGCGCCTTGCCGAACTTCGCGCCCGCGCGCAAGCCGCCGCGGGTGATCCCTGGAGCGCCGCGCAGACCCGCGTGGAGCTGGATGGCCAACTGCGCGGGATCGATCGCGAGCAGAACCGCCGCGAGATCCTCACCTTGCTCACCGGCATCGGTGGCAGCGAACTTACCGCCCGCAGCAACGACCTTGCTGCGAACGATCCGATGAAGCCGTGGGTCATCGAAGCCCAGTCCCAGCTCGGCAACGTGAGGAGCGGGCCTGCCGTGCTTGATCAGGCCGTCGGCACCGTCACCGGCGACCAGGGCGTGCGCGAAGGCTACAAGGTGCCGGGCAAGGTCGCGCTTCTGCTGCCGCTCACCGGCCCGCTGGCCGGCGCCGGTGCCGCCATCCGCGATGGCTTCTTCACCCATTACGTCGATTCTGCCCACGCCAATGCGCCGCGCCCCGAAGTGGTGGTGTACGACGCCGGCAACGATGCGGCACACGCCGTGGCGGCGTACGACAAGGCGGTCGCCGAAGGCGCGAAGTTCGTGGTCGGCCCGCTCAACCGCGAGGGCGTCAGCGCCATCTTCGCCAAGGGCGCCCTGCCTGCGCCGATGCTCACGCTGAACTACCCCAGCGATACGAAGAACCTGCCGCCCGCCGGTGCCAATGAATTCGGCCTGGTGCCGGAGACCGAAGGCGCGCAGGTGGCCGACCACATGGCCGACAAGGGCATGAAGACGGCCACGGTCATCGTTTCCACCGATGATTTCGCCCGCCGCGCCGGCAACGCCTTCAAGGCCGAATGGCAGGCACGCGGCGGCACGCTGGCCAACCAGGTCACGCTCGATGCCAACAGCATCGATTTCGCCTCGCAGCTTTCCGCGCTGGGCACGCCCACCGATGAGGACGCCACGACCAGCGGCGTGTTCATCAGCATGAAGCCGCAGCAGGCCCGCCTGCTGTTGCCGCAGCTGCGCCTGGCGAAGAACAACCTGCCGGTGTTCGCCACCTCGCACGTTTACTCCGGTGGCGATGATCCGACCTCGGATCGCGACCTGGAAGGCGTGGAGTTCTGCGATGCGCCGTGGCTGTTCGATGCACAGCCGGGCCTGCCGCACCGTGCGGACCTGGCCGCGGCCCTGCCGGCCACGCGCGGCGTCGCCGCGCGCCTGTTTGCCTTCGGCATGGATGCGTGGGGCCTGGTGCCGTACATCGACTGGATGCGTGGCCATGCCGGCAGCTACCTGCCGGGCGCCACCGGCCAGTTGGTCGCGGATGAGTTCGGCCGGGTTCGGCGCGTACTCATTTGGGCGCGTTTCGCTGACGGCGTGGCCCATCCGGTCGCCGGTAGCCTTGAACTCGAAGCGCCGGCGACCGCGCCGACCGTGGAAAGCGGCGGCGGCGGTTAAATCCCTCCCCTGCCCCGGCGCGGAAAAGGAGTCCGCGTGCACGGTAAAACCTGCTCTACCCTCTCGCGCCGCGTCATCGGTGATCGTTACGAAGACGCGGCGCGCTTGTATCTGGAAGACCATGGGCTGCGCTTCGTGCGCGCCAAATTCCTCTGCCGCTTCGGCGAAATCGACCTGGTGATGCTCGAACGCGAGGTCCTCGTGTTCGTCGAGGTGCGTTACCGGCGCAGCGGCGGTTACGGCGGCGCGCTCGCTTCCATCACCAAAACGAAGCAGCAGCGCCTGATCAGCGCCGCGCACGTGTGGTTCGCCGCGCATCCGTGGGATACCGGCCGGCCCTGCCGGTTCGATGTGATGGCGTTCGAAGGCGATACGGTGGAATGGGTGCGCGGGGCGTTTGATGCCTGAGGTACGCCGGATCGCGAGCAAGCTCGCTCCTACAACAACAGCCTGCACGCTTTCACGGAACGGCGTTCTGTAGGAGCGTGCTGGCACGCGATCCGGCGGCAGCCGGCCCGACGAAGATCAGGCCCGCTTACGCCGCGGCCAGGAACGCCTCGCGGCCCAGCGCCGCCAGCTCACCGACGCCGTTGATGGTGATATCCGGCGGCGTCTCTTCCAGTTCCTTGCCCGCTGCAGCGGCGTAATGGCCCTGCTTCACCCACACCGTGGTAACGCGGTCGCCCATCAGCTTCTTCAGCGCCACCAGGATGCGCGGCTTGTCATCCACCATCACGTAGTGATCGGCGGGGTACGCCTTCTGCATGTCATCGAGCATGTCTTCCTTGTGCACGTAGATCAGCACATCGCCGCGGAACGCATCCCACAAGCCGGCGCGGCGGATCTTGCGCGGCTGGAACACGGTATCGCCATCGGACATGATCACGGGGCGGCCCAGCGTACGCAGGTGATCGATCGCCTCGAGTGCACCCGCGAAGCGGCGCTCGTCGAACGGGTAATCGAGCAGGAAGAAACTCATCTGCATGAAATCGGGGCTGCTCTGCTGGCCGCGCAGGCGCTGCAGCGAACCCAGGTAATCCGCGTAGCCCACCTGCGCGCGGATCTCTTTATCGATGGCGTTGTAGCGCTCGTGGCCCTCTTTACCAAAGCGGCTTTCGAGCTGCGCGGCGAGGTCGGCGCTGAAACGGTCGTTGTCGATCAAGGTGTTATCGACATCGAACAGGAAGACGATGGAATCGTGGGTGGACACGGGGGATCCTTGCACGGGGACGTTGGGCCGATATATGGGGACCCATAGCGTGAATCACAGGGCCTGGAAACGTCTTGTACAAGCCCACCCGGGGGTGTCAGGCGCGGCGCGGGGGCACCAGGCTCAGGTGCTTGCCGGAGGTGGCACCGGGCCTGGGCGCCAGCAGGCGCGCGATATCTTCAGGCGACACCGGGCGGGAATAGAGGTAGCCCTGGCCTTCCTGGCAACCGGCGCGCAGCAGGAAATCGTGTTGCGATTCGGTCTCAATACCTTCCGCAATCGTATGCAGGCCCAGGCTGCGGGCAATGGCCACCATGGCCTCGGTAATCGCCACATCGTTGCCGCTCGCCGGCAGGCCCGTGACGAAGCTGCGATCGATCTTCAGGTACGCCACCGCGGGCAGTTTCAGGTACGCCAGCGACGAGTAGCCCGTGCCGAAATCATCGATGGCCACGGCCACGCCCAGGTTATGCAGCGCCAGCATGGCCCGCTCGGTGTCCTCGCCCATGCGCAGGATGGCGCTCTCGGTGAGTTCCACCAGCAGGCGCTTCGGCGGGATGCCGCTGGCCAGCAAGGCCTGGCCCACGCCCGCAAGAAAATCCGGGTGGCTAAATGAACCCGCCGAGACATTCACCGCCATGCGCAGCTGCGGCAGGCGCGCCTCGTCCCACAAGCGCAACTGCTCGCACGCACGCTGCAATACCCACTGGTCGATCTGGCGGATCAGGCCGAGGCTTTCCGCGATGGGGATGAATTCATCCGGCGGCACCAGCCCGCGCTCGGGGTGCTGCCAGCGGATCAACGCTTCCACCGCCAGGATGCGGCCGGTCTTCATCTCCACGCTGGGCTGGTACACCAGGTGGAACTCATTACGCTGCAACGCCTGGCGCAGTTCGGCCGCCAGCTTCAGGCGGCGCCGTGCGTCGGCGTGCATCTTGGGTGTGTAGAAGCGCAGGGCATTGCGCTCTTCCATCTTGGCCACGTACATCGCCGCATCCGCATTGGCGATAAGCGTCACGGCATCATTGCCATCCAGCGGGTAACCGGCAATGCCGATGCTGGCCGAGACGAACAGTTCGTAATCGCCCAGATCGAACGGGCGCGACAGCGCGGCCAGCAACGCCTCGGCCAGCACCAGCGCTTCCTCGCGCGAGCGCAGGTCGGAAAGCAGGATGGTGAACTCATCGCCGCCAATGCGCCCGGCCACGTCATGCGGCGAGAGCAGCGAACGGATGCGCTCGGCCACGCGGATCAGCAACGCATCGCCCGTGGCGTGGCTGTAACTGTCATTCACGACCTTGAACGCATCCAGGTCGACGAACAGCACCACGCAGGCACCGCGGGCATGCGCCGCACGGGTGATCGCCTCGGCGCAGCGGCGCTCGAATTCGGAACGGGTGACCAGGCCCGTCAGCGGATCGTGCGTGGCCATGTGCTGCAGGCGCTGGCGATCGGCCTTGCGCGTGGTGATGTCGGAAACGACCGCAACGTAGTGCTGCGGGCGGCCATCCTTGTCGCGAATGCTGCTGATGCTCATCAGCTCCGGGTACACACTGCCATCGGCGCGGCGGCTTTCCACTTCGCCCAGCCAGTTGTCGCCTGCGGCGATTTCATCCCATAGCGATTGCGGCAGCGGCCGGCCATCCGGCAGCGTACGGGTCGCATCGAGCCGCTTGTTGCGCAGCATGTGCAACGGCATGCCGGTAAGTTTCTGGTGCGCCGCGTTGGTCGTCGTCACGCGGCGGTCGGCATCGGCAATGATCACGCCCTCGGCGATGCTCGCCAGTGCTTCGGCAGCGATCTTGCGTTCCTGCTCCATGGCCACGCGATCGGAAATATCGCGCACGATGGCCTGGCTCACCTGTTGCTGCCCCCACACCACCAGGCTGCTCTGCGTCTCCACGGGGCGAGTGCTCCCGTTGGCCGAACGCAAAAGGCCCACCCCGGAATGAGCGGAGCCTTCGAGGAACAGCGTAGCCAGCGGCAAGCCGATCAGGTCGGCACGCTGGCACCCCACCCACGCCGCGGCGCGGTGGTTCGCATCCAGGATGGCACCGCTGGCTTCATCCACCATGAAGATCGCATCCGCCGCGCTATCGAACAGCAGGCTGTAGCGTTCCTCGGTGCCACGGATACCCGCGAGGATGCGCCGGGCGAAGCGGACCCACAGCAGCGCGGCGAGCAAGGCCACGGCCACCACGGTAAAAAACAGGACACGGCCCAGCCACGATGCACCGTTGGCGATATCGAGCGAGAAGGCCTTCGCACGTGGCTCGATGTAGCGGTTAAGGTCATCGATGCGAGCACGTTCGCGGTCGATCGCTGCCGTATCCATGGTGCCCGCTTCGTAGGCGTGCTCAAGGCGATCCGCGGTGTCTTCCATTTCCACCAGGCTGGCATCGACCGAGCGCCATTCGGCAACGGCCTCGCGTACGTAGGGCATGTTGCTGAAATGGGCGAAGATGAAAATCATGCCGGGGATGGCTTCGGGAATGACCCCGCCGCGCGCGAACGCGTCTTCGACTTCACTGCCTTCGTAATCGCCGCTGGCGATCGCATCGCGCGCCCAGCGATCAGCCATAAGCACGGCGAAGTTGCTGCGAAAGCTCTCAAGATCCGCCTTGCGGCCATGGGCCGCGTACGCATCCAGATCGATCACGGACTGCTTCTGTGCTTTGGACCAGAGACTCTCGCCGTTGAGGAAACCGGCGAGAGTCACCTGGGTCTGCACGGCCACCCAGGTCAGGGCCAGCACGAGCACCGCGCCCGCCACAAGCGCGTACGCCAGGGGCCTCAGGCGCCTGGTGAGCGGTTGCAGGTGGTTGGCTTCAACACGGTGCATCGGTAACTGGATTCCCATCGCGGGGGTGATAGTGCGCTACTTCCGACCCAACTTGCGAGTTATGCAGCCACCTCGTTCAAACCGCGATACGAGCCGACCACGTCCATGCAGCGATCCAGCGTGATAGCCATGCTGATATAGCTGCGGCGCACGCACTCCTTGATGTGCTCCACCTGGTCCACCGGGGGGTTGGTCCCCAGCAGGGTGCAGACGATCTCAAGCGCCTCCCACGGATGGGTATCGTCATATGCTGCATGAAGCTGAAGCCAGCGGAGGCCGGCTTTGCGGCCCGTAATCGGCAAGCTCTCCGCATAAGCACTGCTTTCATAGACGATTTGCGACCAATCACCGGTCGCGCCTTCCACGGCATAGTTGGTCGCGGCAATGCCGGCGGCGAGCGAATCGTTGCGGCTCACCTCCTCGCACCAGTCGGCCAGCGCCTGCGAGCCCTTGGGCGGCTCCGCGCCCAGCACCTCGGCCCGCGACACCCCTGCGGATTCGGCCCAGTTCAGCCAGTACTCCGCGTGGTTCTGTTCCACGCGGATATTGCGCACCAGCCAGCGCCGGGCGAGGTCATCACCCGGGCTGCGGCCAAAACGGGTCTTCAGCAGGCTATGCGCCATGTAGCCTGGGAAACGCTCGATCACCGGCCACACGCCCACCATGAAGTTCCGGGTGGCACCCGGGTCCAGTTGCGCCGCCACCATCAGCGACCACATCTCGTGGCTGACGATGGCCCGCCGCGCATCCTCACAGGACGACACCATGTCCTGTGCCCAGAGCGGATAGCTGTTGATGTCCATCTGCGGGCCGGTCAGTTCAAAACGTGCATTCATGTCGATCTCCCTAAAGATCACTGCCAAGGAAAGGTCAGGGCAGGCCCGGGCGACCCGCGGCCCGCCCCGCCGGCGCCCGTTGCGGGGCCGGACTGTCATTAGGGCATAAGGCCCCTTCACATCTGTCGAAGCCCGTTTCGTAGGACGCCCCCCTGTAGGAGCGGGGGGGGGGGGGGGGGGGGGGGGGGGGGGGGGGGGGGCGGGGGGGGGGGGGGCCGGGGCGGGGGGGGGGGGGGGCCCCCCCCCCCCCCCCCCCCCCCCCCCCCCCCCGCTCCGACAGAAAGCATCTAGGCCATACGTCATGGGCGCGGCCGGGCCCGCGCGGGCTTATCGTGGCGTCCCGTTCCTCGTCAAAAGGGCAGCCCGCATGAAATCCACCCTCCTCGCCGCGGCTATCGCCTGCGGCCTCGCCAGCACCGGCGCCCTCGCCGCCGCAGCGCCATCCGGTATCGACCTGAAGGGCATCGACAAGGCCGTGCAGCCCGGCGATGACTTCAACGAATACGCCAACGGCACCTGGATCAAATCGGCACAGATCCCCGCCGACCGCGCCAGCACCGGCGTATTCCTGGTGGTGTTCCAGAAGGCCGAGAAGCGCAACGCCGACCTGATCAAGGCCGCCGGCGAAGGCAACCCCGCGGCAGGCACCAACCAGCGCCTGATCGCCGATTACTACAAGGCCTACATGGATGAGGCCGCGATCGAGAAGGCCGGCCTGAAACCGCTGCAGCCTGCGCTCGACAAGATCGCCGCCATCAAGGACAAGAAGGACCTTTCCACTGCGCTGGGCGCCCAGCTACGCGCCGACGTGGATCCGATCAACGCCACCCACCTCGATACCGAGCACCTGCTCGGCCTGTTCGTGGCCCAGGGCCTGGAAGACCCTTCGAAGAACGTGCCCTACCTGCTGCAGGGCGGCTTGGGGATGCCCAACCGCGATTACTACCTGAAGACCGACAAGGACATGGTCGAGGCGCGCACCAAATACGCCGCCTACGTGCAGGCCATCCTGGCCGCCGCCGGCGACAAGGGTGCCGCGGCCGAAGCCAAGGCCATCGTGGCGCTGGAAACCAAGATCGCCCAGGCGCAGGAATCCATCGTCGATAGCGAGGACGTGCACAAGGCCAACAACCCCTGGCCGCGCACCGCCTTCGCCACCAAGGCCCCGGGCATCGACTGGGATGCCTACTTCACCGCCGCCGGCCTCAACGACCAGCCCACCTTCGTGGTCTGGCAGCCCAACACGGTGACCCAATTCGGCGCCCTGGTCAGCAGCGAACCGCTGGATACCTGGAAGGCGTGGCTGCGCTTCCACACCATCAACGAGAACGCCAGCGGCCTGATCGGCAAGAAGTTCGACGACCTGGCGTTCGATTTCTACAGCAAGACCCTTACCGGCACGCCCAAGCAGCGCGACCGCTGGAAGCGTGGCGTGGGCCGGGTCAACGGTGACCTGGGCGATGCCGTGGGCCAGATCTATGTGAAGCAGTACTTCCCGGCGTCCTCGCGCGCGGAAGTGCAGGACATGGTGAAGAACATCCTGAAGGCGTTCGACGACCGCGTGGGCCAGCTGGAGTGGATGACCCCGGCCACGCGCGAAAAGGCCAAGGCCAAGATCGCTACCATCAAGGTGGGTGTGGGCTACCCGGATACCTGGCGCGATTACTCCAAGCTGGAGATCAAGCCGGATGACGCGGTGGGCAACCACATCCGCGCCGAACTCGCCGAGTACGCCCATCAGAAGGCCAAGCTGGGCAAGCCGGTGGATCGCGACGAGTGGTGGATGACCCCGCAGACCGTGAACGCGGTGAACCTGCCGCTGCAGAACGCGCTCAACTTCCCGGCCGCCATCCTCGAGGCGCCGTTCTTCGATCCTAAGGCCGACCCGGCGTCGAACTACGGCTCCATCGGCGCCGTGATCGGCCACGAGATCAGCCACAGCTTCGATAACCTCGGCGCCGAATTCGATGCCCAGGGCCGCCTGGCTAACTGGTGGACCGAAGCCGACCAGAAGCACTTCAAGGAAGCGGGCCAGCGCCTGGTCGAACAGTTCAACGCGTACGAAGCCCTGCCCGGCCTGCACGTGAATGGCCAGCAGACCTTGGGCGAGAACATCGCCGATGTGTCGGGCCTGACCATCGCCTACGCGGCCTACAAGAACAGCCTGGGCGGCAAGCCCGCCCCGGTGATCGATGGCCTCACCGGCGATCAGCGCTTCTTCCTCGCTTTCGCCCAGAGCTGGCGTGAGAAGACCCGCGACGCCGCCCTGCGCCAGCAGATCGTCGGCGATGTGCACGCACCGGGCACGTTCCGCGCCCAGACCGTGCGCAACCTCGATCCGTGGTACGACGCATTCCAGCCCAAGCCGGGCCAGAAGCTGTACCTCGACCCGAAGCAGCGAGTGAAGATCTGGTAAGCCCGTAAGGGGCGCGGTGGTGACGCCGCGCCCCTCGTTTCACCCCGGCGGCCGACGAATGCGGTTTTCGACGAAGCCCAACAACCCATCCACCGTCAGCGCCAGCGCACCGACCAGCAACGCCCCCTGCACCACGTAGGCCGTGTTGTTCCCCACCAGCCCTTCGACAATCGGCGCCCCGAGCGTTGCCGCCCCCACCGCCGAACCAATCGTCGCGGTACCCACGCTCACGGTGGCCGACAGCCGCACGCCCGCCATGATCGGCCCCGCCGCCAACGGCAATTCGACTTCCCATAGCCTGCGCCAGCGCC
This sequence comes from Luteibacter sp. 621, assembly GCF_050435445.1. Lineage (NCBI taxonomy): Bacteria > Pseudomonadati > Pseudomonadota > Gammaproteobacteria > Lysobacterales > Rhodanobacteraceae > Luteibacter > Luteibacter sp. 621. Next base: position 163,373 of record NZ_JBNDKI010000011.1, read on the forward strand.
CATAGCCCATGCCGTCCGCCGCGTGCAGCGCACTGACGGGCACCTGGTCGAGCCCGGCGACGGTCTGCCCCAGCACCGGCAATACGCCGTAAAGCGACAACGCCAGCAACGTCGGCGCCGCGCCGAAACCGAGCAACGGCACCGCGATCGCGAGTACCGCCACCGGAGGAAACGTCTGCCCGATCACCGCGACCGCGCGCACCGTCGGCAGTAATGAGCGCCCTGCCGGACGCGTGGCAAGAATACCGAGCGAGAGGCCAACCACGACAGCGACCACGGTGGCGATGGCGACGAGCAAGGCATGGGAAAGCGCGAGCTCGGCGAACGACGTGCGCCAGTACAACGGATGCGAAAGGTCCGGCAGCCACGCGTGGAAGAGCGGTGCGGTGTGCGGCAGGGCAACCAACAGGGCGAGCAGGATGAGCGGAGGCAGCCAGGTTTTCATGAGTGCGAGCGCTTCACCGCGGCCTCGCGACGATATCGGCCAGCAGAATCGCACCGCCGCCAGCCACGGCCAGCCGGTCACGGCGCTTCTCCAGCATCAGGCCCAGTGCCTCCTGCAACGTGGCCTCGGGTGCAATAGCGTCACCATCGGCACGTTCATCCTGGCGCATGCTATCGCGCACGCAACGCACTGCCAGCTCACGCAGGTACGCACGCGTACCACCCACGAATTCATTGACGCGCTCGTCGGCCGGTGAGCGGATCAGCTCAAGCGGCGTGCCGACCTGGGCCAGGCGGCCATCCAGCATCAACGCCACGCGATCGCCCAGGCGGAAGGCTTCATCCATATCGTGGGTCACGAACAGGATGGTGGTCCCGGTGTCTTTCTGGATCGCCTTCACGCTGGCCTGCAATGACTCGCGCGTGAGCGGATCGAGCGCGCCGAACGGCTCATCCATCAGCACGATCTTTGGCCGTGCTGCCAGTGCGCGCGCCACGCCGACGCGCTGCGCCTGGCCGCCGGAAAGCGTATCCGGGTAGCGACCGGCCATGCCCGGCTCGTCGAGCTTCAGCCATGCGATCAACTCGGCCACGCGCTCGTCGATCTGCTGCTGGGGCCAGCCGAGCAGGTGCGGGACCGCCGCGATGTTTTCCGCGACAGTGCGGTGCGGAAAGAGGCCCACCGACTGGATCGCATAGCCGATCCCGCGGCGCAGCGTTTCAATGGGCTGCGTGGCAACGTCGTTTCCATCCACCCGCACCCGGCCACGATCGATGTGCGTGAGCCGGTTCACGGTGCGCAGCAACGTGGACTTGCCGGAGCCGGAGGGCCCGACCAGCACGAAGAACTCGCCGTCCTCCACCCGCAGCGACAGGTCCTCGATCACCACGTGATCGCCGAAGGCCTTGTGGACGTGGTCGAACTCGATCATGCGCGGCGTCCGGTAAAAGCCATCAGGCCCTGGAATAAAAGATCGGCGGCGAGCGCCAGCACGATGATCGCCAGCGTACCCAACAACACCATGTCCGTCGCGCCCTGCCCTATGCCCAGGAACACAAAGCGGCCCATGCCACCCGCGCCGATCAGCGCGGCGACGGCAGCCAGGCCGATCGTCTGCACGGCCACGATGCGCAGGCCGGCGAGCAGCACGGGCCAGCCGAGGGGAAGTTGAATGCCCAGCAGCACCTGGCCGCGGGTCATGCCCAGGCCACGCGCGGCTTCGCGCGCATCGGCGGGCACGGCGTCCAGCCCGGCCACCGTGTAGCGCACGACCGGGAGCAGCGCGTAGAGCACCAGCGCGAACACCGCCGGTGCCGCGCCGGTGCCGCCGAAGCCAAGCGCGCCCAATGCGGGCCATGCCCGCGCAAGCCATGCGAACGGGCCGATCAAAAGGGCGAACAGTGCAAGCGATGGCACCGTCTGCAGGAAAGCCAGTACACCCAGCACGGCGCCCCCGGCGCGGCGCTTACGCCAGGCGAGATAGCCAAGCGGCGCGCCGGCCGCCAGGGCGATGCCGAGCGTCACCAGCGATAGCATGACGTGCGTTGCCAGCGCATCGGTGAAGGCGCCGCGCTGGGCTTGCCACTCACGCACCAGCCCAAGGTCGCTGAAGGCGCCAGCCATGGCGCCCGCAACGCACGCCACCGCGATAAGCAGCCACGCGGCCGCGCGCCACGCGAGGCGCAGGTGGCGAAGGCGATCCAGCAGGAGCAAGGCGGCAGCCAGCCACATGGTCCAGAAGCCGGCACCGAGCTGGATACGCGTGGTGGGCGGCGCGTGCAGCAACAACCGTGCCGCGTCGTGGCCCGCCAGGAACGGCAAGCCGAGCGTGAGCAGGAGTGCGAACAGCGCACCGCCGCGCCAGAACCCCGCCGCGACCGTGACGATCCATGCAGCGGCAAGCAACGCGATGTGCGGGCTGGCGGGGTGGCCGCTCAACAGCCGGTTAGGTGCGACGTGCAGGAAGGCCATGGCCAGCGATGCGAACAAGCCCACGGCACCAAGCACAACGACCGGAAGCCGCCCCCGCTCGTGTAGGAGCGCGCTCGCGCGCGATGGCTGCGCCATAGCCGTCATACCGAATCACCGCTGCATGGGCTTATCGCGCGCAAGCGCGCTCCTACGGGAGGATGGCTCATCGGGTCAGGCCTTGTTCGCGCAGGTAGTCCGCGGCGACCTTCGAGGCATCTTCGCCGTTGATCTGGGTGCGGGCATTCAGTTCGCGCAGGCGCTCGACGGTCAACGGCGCAAACGCGGCCTCCAGTGCGCCACGCATGGCGGGGTACTGCTTCAGCACCTCGTCGCGCACCACGGGCGCAGGCTGGTACACCATCTCCACGTGCTTCGGATCCTCCAATACCACCAGGCCGGTCACGGCGATCGCGCCATCGGTGGAGTACACCATGCTGGCATTCACACCCGAGATGCCCTCCGCCGCGGCTTTGATCGTCGCGGAGGTATCGCCGCCCGCAAGCACGAGCAGCTGCTCGCCGTGCAAGGTGAAGCCATACGCTTTCTGGAACGCCGGCAACGCTGCATCACTCTCCACGAATTCCGCCGAGCCCGCGAGCAGAACGTTGGGGTTCGCCCAGCGCGCAAAATCCAGCAACGACTGCAGCTGGTTCGCCTCGGCCACATCCTTGCGCACACCGATCGCCCAGTGATTATCCGCCGGTGCCGGCTTCAGCCACGTCACGTGGTTCACCCGGTCGAGCGATGCCGCGAGCGCATACGCCTGCGCGGCATCGCGAAACGCCGCATCGTGCTCGCGGTGGAAGAAGAACGCCGCATTGCCGGTGTACTCCGGGTACACATCCAGGTCGCCGCCAAGCAACGCACGGCGCACGATCGAGGTGGGGCCGAGCTGGGTGTGGTCCACCACCGGGATGCCTTCGTGCTTCAGCACCTGCAGGATCACCTGGCCGAGGAAAGCGCCTTCGTTGTCGGCTTTGGAGCCGACGCGGATGGGCGTCTGGGCGTGGGCGCACCACGCCACCAGCAGGCAGACGATCGCGAAGACCCGTGTAGGAGCGCGCTTGCGCGCGATCCCAGGTCGCGATGGCCCGAGGTGGGGCGAGCACCCATCGCGTGCGAGCACGCTCCTACAGGTCAGCATAGGCGGGCTATGGTCATCGGCCCAGCAAGTCGGCGAAGGTGCGTTTGAACGCATCGTCGATCGGCGTGGCGTTGACGCTGGCGGGCAGGTTCCTGAAGCGCTCCTCGAATTCGGCCACGGCCTGGCTGAAACGTTCGGCGCGGCCTTCGCCATCGCCGTTCTCCATGGCATAGGCGAGCACGCGCGCGGCCTGCCCCGCCAGGTCCACGTCATCGGGCAGCGCGGAAATATCGCCCCACACCTGCTTCAGGTACAACACCGCATCGCGCGCGCGGCGCATGCGGTGCAGCAAGCCACTCGGCATGGAATGCTCTGGCGCGAACCGCGCGACGATATCCTGCGGCCGGCTCACCAGGCGCGGACCAAGGTCAACACGGATGCACAGCCATGCAGGATCGAACAACCAGGTGCGCGGTTGCGGTTCATCGCTGTATGGCAACACTTCGCCGTTGACCTCCACGCTCTCGGGTATACCGGCGTCGAGCAACTCCACCACATAGCGCCGCGTCGTCGGCCGCCCGGTGTAGTCGCCATCCATCGCATCAATACGAACATGATGCGCACGGTCGCCACGGCGGCTGCGTACATGCGTGCGTGCGAATTCACCGCGCTGGTAGCCCTGCGTGCTGCCATCGTCGTCGTACAGCGACGTGGCGCCTTCGTCGCCAGGAAATACCTGCAGGATCAGCGTATCCGGCACCGTGGCCAGGTTGCGCATACCCTCGGGATACAACGGCACCACGCTGCCCGGGCGCACGAAGATCGGGATCTCCTCGAGGTTGTACGACCGGGCCAGGATGCCACCACCCTCGTACGACTCCGCGCCATCGCGCGAGTACCACAGCCCCGGCGGTAGCCATACCGGAAACGGCACGGTGCCATCGGGCCCCACCTGGGTCGTCACCGGCGCCACCATGATGTCGTTGCCGAACATGTACTGCCCGGGGTTGGTGTACGCCTCTTCGTGTTCCGGCCAGTGGTAGTACATGGGCCGCACGATCGACAGGCCCGTATCGTACGCATCGCGCGCGGCACCGTAGATATACGGCGCCAGCTGGTAACGCAGGCGGATCGCTGCGAACACCGCATCGCCATACGGCGGCCCGAAGTGCCACGGCTCCTTGTGCAGGCTGGCTTCCTTCGCCGAGTGCGTGCGCAGCACGGGCGAGAACACGCCCAGCTGCATCCACCGCGCATACAGCTCCGGATCCAGATGGCGCTCCGGCCGCGGTATCGCCTTGTCGAAGGTATGCCCGCCGATATCGTGGCTCCAGTAGCCGTACAACACATTGGAGGCCATGGCGGTGAAATGCGGCTGGTACGCCAGCGAGATCCAGCTGATCACGCTATCGCCGGAGAAGCCGATCGGATAACGGTGGTTACCCAGGCCGCCCCAGCGGTGGTAGATCAGGCCACGCTGGTCGCTCTCGCGCTGCATCTCGGTGAAGAACACATGGTTGAGCCACCAGGTGTTCGATAACCCCGGGAACGCCTTCGATTCCTTCCACTGCTGCCAGTCCAGCCACCAGAAATCCACACCCTGCTTTTCCAGCGGAATGAGGATGGTGTCGAACAAAGCGCGCATGTACGGCTGCGAGGCGCCTTCAAACGGTACAGGCGCCTGGGTCGAGGTATCCCACGACAGCGCCTTCGCCATCGCTTCGTATTTTTCCTCGTGCGGCATCACGCCCGATGCCGGGTGCAGGTTGAGCGTGATGCGCAGGTTTTCGCCGTGCGCCCAGCGCATGAATGCCCTGGGATCGGGGAACAGGCTGCGGTTGAAGGTGTAGCCGGTCCAGCCGGATTGCTCACCAAACACATCGTGGTGTTCATGGCCCGGGCGCAGCGAGAGCCCCGGCGTGGTGTGCCAATCCATGTCCAGCACCAGCACATCCAGCGGAATGCGCTCCTTCTCGAACCGCGCGCCCAGCGTGCGCAGTTCCTCGTCGGAATAGTTCCAGTAACGCGACCACCAGTAGCCGAACACGAAGCGCGGCGGAATCGGCTGCGGCCCGGCGATCGCGGCAAAATCGGCCAGGGCGGCGCGGAAATCGTGGCCGTAGCCGAAGAAGTACCAGTCCTGGCGCTCACCTTCCGGCCGCGCCACCACCCATCCCGCCTCATCGATACCGAAGCTGGCGGTATCGTCGACCACGTGCCAGCCATCGCGCGCGATCAGGCCCTCTTCCAGCGGCAGCTTGCTGCCATCGGTCCAGGTATCGCCTTCATAGCGGTCCAGGGTGCGGTAGGTGCCACCCAGGTTCTGCTTCTGCACATTCCCCGGGTGCCAGCTGGCCTCATGGCCCGGGCCGCGGACGAGCATGGAGAGGTTATCGGGCGTGAAGCGGCCCGAATCCTTGATGTAGCGCAGGCGCAGCAGGCCGGTATCCACCTGCAGGGTGGCCTCGTCCTCGTCGATATGAAAAGGCGGCACCTCCAGCGCCCGGTGCACGACAACCTGGGTGCGGCGATCGCGGAACTGGCCGTCCTCACTCCATTCCAGCCGTATCAGCCGGGGCGTCAGCACGGTAAAGCGCACCGGTCCCCGCTCAATCGTGGCCTCGGGCCAGGCGGCAGCGCCAGCCTGGGACGGGAGGTCTTGCGTGGCTTCCATGGGCGGGCGCACCCCTTCATGACCAGAGGTGGACCATTATGACGCGTCGCCGCATGGAGTGCCGGTGAAGGCTTGACGTCGATTTGGCGATTCGTGCACTAACGGCCGGGCATGGTCACCCCCTGTATCCATGCACGAGGGAGAGAGCCCATGAACGAAGACCAGATCCGCGGCGCCGCCAATACCATCGGTGGCCGTGTGCAGCGCGCCGCCGGCGCCCTCACCGGTGACCACGACCTCGAAGGCGAAGGTGCGGTCCGCGAAGTTGCCGGCCGCGTGCAGCAGAAGGCGGGTGATGCGGTAGAGACCGTGCGCGATGCCGTCGCCCACCGCCCGCTCGGCGCCATCCTCAGCGGCTTCGGCGTCGGCATCCTTGTGGGCATGCTGCTGGCCCGCCGCGACTAATCCGGCGCGGCCGTCCGGTACGCCGGACCCAATATGTAGGAGCGGGGGGGGGGGGGGGGGGGGGGGGGGGGGGGGGGCGCCCCCGCGGGGCGGCCCCGCCCGCCGGCCGCAGTATATTAAGAAGAGGAATAGCCAAACGGGGGGGGGGGGGGGGGGGGGCGCGCGCGCGGGGGGGGGGCCCCCCCCCCCC